>NZ_JBIRJC010000030.1:0-81917 GCF_044329365.1 Kitasatospora sp. NPDC017646
CCGATCAGACGATCGAGGCCGGGGATGTCAACATATCTGGCGTTGACTTTTGGCACGCTGTTGAGTTCTCAAGGAACGGACGCTTCCTTCGGACCACCTTCCAGCGGGCCCTCCGGGCGCTTCGTTCTTTCGTGTTCCCAGTTTACCAGATGTTTTCCGCTCCGTTTACCGGGGCTTTCTACATCCGAAATCTGGTGTTAACCGCCGACTCGCGGCGACTCGACCCACCATAGCGGTTCGGCCGTCGGAGTGCGAATCGGGGCGCGCGCCAGGTCACCCGAGCGGCGGCATGATTTGTTGCTCTCGCGAGCATATACAGCAAGGGTCCTGATTCGCCAAGATGCCTGTAGAGTGCGGCGCATCGACTGAGAGGACTAGACCAGTCGCGAGGCGATGTCGCGCCGGTCGGCAGGCGGGCGGGGGCTGGGGTCTTCGCCCGAGAATGTCGACAGATGTCCGAAGTTGACATGATTTAGGCTTCAGTTGATCGTGTGCCGCACCTTGCGGCCGCTGGCTGTATTGCGCACTTGGGAGGCACAACCATGACCACTGTGACGTCGCCGCTGACCGGCCAGGTCGTCGGACTCGCCGGCGTGCCGGACCCGGTGTTCTCTGGCGCGATGGTCGGCCCGGGCACCGCGATCGACCCGGTTCGCGAGCCCACCGAGGCGGTCGCTCCGGTGGACGGCGTCGTGGTCTCCATGCACCCCCACGCCTTCGTCGTGGTGGACGCCGACGGGCACGGTGTGCTGACGCACCTGGGGATCGACACTGTGCAGCTGAACGGCGAGGGCTTCGAGCTGCTCGTCAGCAAGGGCGACACGGTGACCCGCGGTCAGGCCGTGATCCGGTGGGACCCGGCCGCCGTCGAGGCCGCGGGCAAGTCGCCGGTCTCGCCGATCGTGGCGCTGGAGGCCGCTCCTGACTCGCTGATCGACGTCCGCGAGGGCGGCGACGTCCAGGCGGGCGACAAGCTGTTCAGCTGGAGCTGACCTCCCACCCACCGACACACACCCGCCCCGCAGGAGTTGACGGGGCGACCCGGCACTGAGCGGTTCCCGGCGGGGCCGCTCCTCTCAGCGGAGATACAGGTAATGGAGAAGACACTGCGCGGCGTGGGTGTCAGCCACGGGGTCGCGATCGGCCAGGTGCGACACATGGGCACGGCGGTCCTGGAGCCCCCGACCACCCAGATCCCGACCGAGGACGCCCCGCGTGAGCAGGCGCGCGCCGAGGCAGCCGTCGAGGCCGTCGCCGCGGACCTGATCGCGCGCGGCAACCTGGCTGGCGGCGAGGCACAGGCGGTGCTCGAGGCACAGGCGCTGATGGCGCAGGACCCGGAGCTGATGGCCGACGTGTCCCGCCGGATCGCCGTCGGCAGCAGTGCCGAGCGCGGTGTGTACGACGCCCTCGCCGCCTACCGTGCGCTGCTGGCCTCCGCCGGGGAGTACCTGGCCGGGCGGGTCGCCGACCTGGACGACGTGCGCAACCGCATCGTGGCCCGGCTGCTGGGCGTGCCGATGCCGGGTGTGCCGGACAGCGACGAGCCGTACGTCCTTTTCGCGCGGGACCTCGCGCCGGCCGACACCGCGCTGCTGGACCCGACGCTGGTGCTCGGCTTCGTGACCGAGGAGGGCGGGCCGACCAGCCACAGCGCCATCCTGGCGCGGGCGCTGGGCGTGCCGGCCGTGGTCGCGCTCCCGGGGGCGACGGATGTCGCCGAGGGCACCGTCGTCGCCGTGGACGGCAGCTCGGGCGATGTCCTGCTCGACCCGTCCCCGGAGAAGCAGGAGGAGCTGCGGGCGATCGCCGCCGAGCGCAAGGCCGCGCTGGCCGCCTCCTCCGGTCCGGGGCAGACCTCGGACGGGCACCGGGTGCCGCTGCTGGCCAACGTCGGCGGCCCGGCTGACGTGCCGGCCGCGCTGGAGAACGGTGCGGAGGGCGTCGGCCTGTTCCGTACCGAGTTCCTGTTCCTGGACGACTCGGCGCAGGCTCCCAGCGAGGAGAAGCAGATCGAGGCGTACCGCAAGGTGCTGGAGGCCTTCCCGGAGGGCCGGGTCGTGGTCCGGGTGCTGGACGCGGGCGCGGACAAGCCGCTGGACTTCCTGACCCCGGCCGAGGAGCCGAACCCGGCGCTGGGCGTGCGAGGTCTGCGCACCCTGCTGGAGCACCCGGAGGTGCTGCGCACCCAGCTGCAGGCGCTGGCGAAGGCCGCCGCCGGCCTGCCGGTGCACCTCGAGGTGATGGCCCCGATGGTGGCCGACCGCAAGGACGCCGGGGACTTCGCGGCCGCGTGCCGCAAGTACGGGCTGGAGGCCAAGTTCGGCGCCATGGTGGAGATTCCGTCGGCCGCGCTGCGGGCCCGGGCGATCCTCCAGGAGGTCGAGTTCCTGTCGCTGGGGACCAACGACCTGGCGCAGTACACCTTCGCAGCCGACCGCCAGGTCGGTGCGCTGGCCCGGCTGCAGGACCCGTGGCAGCCGGCGCTGCTGGACCTGATCGCCTCGGCCGCCGAGGCGGCGCAGGCGGCCGGCAAGAGCTGCGGCGTGTGCGGTGAGGCGGCCTCGGACCCGCTGCTGGCCGTGGTGCTGACCGGTCTGGGCGTCACCAGCCTCTCCATGGGCTCGGCCTCGATCCCGTACGTGCGGAGCATGCTGGCCAAGTACACCCTGGCGCAGTGCCGCCGGGCGGCCGAGGCGGCCCGGGCCGCCGACAGTGCCGAGGAGGCGCGCGCCGCGGCGCAGCAGGTGCTCTCCGGCGAGTAGGGCATAGCGAGGAGCGGAAGGGGCGCCCCCACCAGTGCGATGGGGGGCGCCCCTTCGGCGTTGCTCGGCGGGGCCGGTCAGGCCTGGCGGTCGACCCGCAGCTGCTCGAAGAAGCGCAGGTGGTCGAGGTTGTCGACGGAGCCGGGGTTGACGGCCTGCTCCAGCGGGATGCCGGAGAGGATGCGCTTGACCGGGACCTCGATGCGCTTGCCGGTGAGGGTGTGCGGCAGGCCGCGGACGGCGATCACCTCGTCGGGGACGTGGCGCGGGGAGAGTTCGGTGCGCAGCGAGGTGCGGATGCGGCCGATGACGTCCTGGTCGAGTTCGGCGCCGGGGGCGAGGACGACGAACAGCGGCATCCAGTAGCCGCCGTCGGGCTCCTCCAGGCCGATGACCAGGGATTCGGCGATCTCGGGGAGCCGCTCGACCACCTCGTAGATGTCCGAGGAGCCCATCCGGACGCCCTGGCGGTTGAGGGTGGAGTCGGAGCGGCCGTGGATGACGACGGTGCCGCGGGAGGTGACGGTGATCCAGTCGCCGTGGCGCCAGATGCCGGGGTAGGTGTCGAAGTAGCTGTCGTGGTACCGGGTGCCCTGGGGGTCGTTCCAGAAGCCGGTGGGCATGGACGGGATGGGCTTGGTGACGACGAGTTCGCCGACGGTGTCGGTGTGCGGGTGGCCCTGGACGTCCCAGGACTCGACGGCGGCGCCGAGACAGGGGGCCTGGATCTCGCCGAGGTGCACCGGCAGGGTGGGGACGCCGCCGACGAAGCAGGAGCAGACGTCGGTGCCGCCGCTGACCGAGGCGAGCCAGACGTCCTGCTTGACCTCGTCGTAGATCCAGCGGAAGCCGTCGGGCGGGAGCGGGGAGCCGGTGGTGCCGATGCACCGGACGGCGGAGAGGTCGAGCTCGCGGCCGGGGTGCAGCTCGGCCTTGCGGCTGGCGATGACGTAGGCGGCGGAGGTGCCGAGGACGGTGGCGCCGGTGCGGGCGGCGACCGACCACAGGGCGCCGGTGTCCGGGTGGCCGGGACTGCCGTCGTAGGTGACGATCGTGGCCCCGACGAGGAGGCCGGCCAACAGGAAGTTCCACATCATCCAGCCGGTGGAGGTGTACCAGAGGAAGCGGTCCTGGGGGCCGAGGTCGAGGTGGAGGCCGGCCTGCTTGAGGTGTTCGAGCAGGATGCCGCCCTGGCTCTGCACGATGGCCTTGGGCAGGCCGGTGGTGCCGGAGGAGTAGAGGACCCAGAGCGGGTGGTCGAAGGGGACGGGCTCGAAGACCGGTTCCACGTCGTCGGCGACGAGGTCGTCCCACTGGAGGGCGCCCTCGGGGGCGGGGGCGCCCAGCAGCGGGACGTGCACGACGGTGTGCAGGCTGGGGAGTTCGCGGCGCAGCTCGGCGACGACCTCGGTGCGGTCGTGGTCCTTGCCGCCGTAGTGGTAGCCGTCGACGGCGAACAGGACGGCGGGTTCGATCTGCTGGAGGCGGTCGAGGACGCTGCGGGCGCCGAAGTCGGGGGCGCAGCTGGTCCAGACGGCGCCGACGGCGGCGGTCGCGAGGAGGGCGACGGCGGCCTGCGGGACGTTGGGCAGGTAGGCGCTGACCCGGTCGCCGGGGCCGATGCCGCGGGCGCGCAGGGCGGCGGCCAGCGAGCCGACCTGGCGACGGAGCTCGGACCAGGTGAGGGCGGCCGGCTGCTCGGTGGTCTCGTCGAGGTGGAGGACCGCCGGGCGGTCGGCGTTCGAAGGGTCCTCGGCGGCGCGCAGGGCGTGCTCGGCGTAGTTGAGGCGGGCGCCGGGGAACCAGCGGGCGCCGGGCATGGCCGGGTCGGCGAGGACGGCCTCGGGGGCGTCGGTGAAGCGGACGTCGAACCACTGGGTGACCGCCGTCCAGAACCGGTCGAGGTCGGCGGTGGACCAGGCGTGCAGGTCCGCGTAGCGCTGGGCGGCCTGCTGGTCGTCGGCGGCCGGGGCCAGCGGGGCAGCCGGGGCGCCGTGGTGTTCGGCGGCCCAGGCCTGGAAGGCCACCAGGCTGGTGGCGGCGGCGCGAGCGGGGTTGGGGCGCCAGAGCGGCTGGTCCTGGGATGGGGTGCTCACGGTGGTGGTCTCCCGGCCGTTGGTGGGGACGGGTGAGCTCGTGGCCAACCCGTCCGGTTGGGCTGTCGGTGCAGACCATGCCATGTGAGCGCCCGCTGCGCCAGGGTCGGCCGGTGTGGGTAGCGCTGGTCAGCGGGGGGTGAACTCGCCGTCGAACCAGCGGCGCAGGATGCCGTTGTGGAAGTCCCAGAGGAGGGGGGTGTCGGCGGTGGCGAGGAGCCAGCCCTCGGTCTCGTCGGTGGGGCGCGAGGGCGGGAGTTCGGCGAGCGGGCGGGCCGGGAGGAGTCCGCAGAGCATGACGAAGCGGCCGTTGGGGTCGGAGGCCGTGTGGATCAGGCGGATGTCGGCGGCGTCGGCCAGGATGCCGGTCTCCTCGCCGAGTTCGCGCACGCAGGCTTGCTGCCAGCTCTCGCCGTAGTCCATGTAGCCGCCGGGAAAGGCGAGTCGGCCGTAGCCGGGCTCGATGGTACGGCGGATGACGACCAGGGCCGGGTCGGCGTCGGGCCGGGAGACGGGGAGGACGGTGACCGCGACGGGCAGCGGGTTGCGGTAGCTGATCTCGGCGCAGCCGGGACAGGTGCGCGGCCAGGCGTCGGTGCCGGGCGGGTACGGGGTGCCGCAGAAGTGGCAGTGGGAGAACGGCCGATGGGTGGTTCGCGTCGCTTCGTCGGTGGTCATGGCCGGATGGTAGCCCTCTCGTTCAGTGGGCTCGGTCTGCGGCGGGGGCGGACTCGGCGGACTCGGTCCCCGCGGGCTCCTCGCGGGCGGGGCGGAGGAGGGCGGGGTGGAGGAGGCGGGCGTCGCCGGCGTGGTAGGTGCGGGCGCGGGGGCCGCCGCGGGCGCCGCCGCGCTCGGTGGTGGAGCCGGTGCTCTCGACGAAACCGGGGACGGAGAGCACCTTGCGGTGGAAGTTGCCGGGGTGGAGCTTCTCGTCCCAGACGGCCTCGTAGACGGCGCGCAGGTCGGGGATGGTGAAGTCGTGGGGCAGGAAGGCGGTGGCGAGCGGGCTGTACTCCAGCTTGGCGCGCACCCGGTCGAGGCCGTCGGCGACGATCAGGGCGTGGTCGAAGGCCAGCGGGATCGGCTGCGGTGCGCTCGGGCGGGGACCGGTGTGCCCGTCGACGCCACCCCCGTGGGTGTCGACGGGCACACCGGTGGCTCGGGTGCGGCCGGCGGGCCGCGGGGCCAGGTCGAGGTCGGCGACCGGGTGCCAGGCGGCGGCCGCGGCGTCCGTCCCGGCCTGCGGGTCGGGCAGGTCCGGGGCGAAGGCGAGATAGGCGACGGAGACGACGTGCATCCGTGGGTCCCGCTCGGGGGCGCCGTAGGTGCCGAGCTGTTCGAGGTGCAGCCGGCAGAGTGCGGCCTCGGTCTCGGAGGCGCCCTGGAGACCCGTCTCCTCGGCGAGTTCACGGGCGGCGGCCTCGTCCAGGCCCTCCTCCCCCGCCCGCAGGAAGCCGCCGGGCAGCGCCCAGCAGCCCTGCTGGGGCGGGGCGCCGCGTTCGACCAGCAGAACGTGCAGGCGGCCGTGCCGCAGCGTCAGCGCGACGACGTCGACGGTGACGGCGATCGGGGCGTAGGCGCGCGGGTCGTACGCGGCGAGCCATTCCTGCTCGTCCGTGGGCCCGGCGGCGGGCTGGGGGGACGCTTCGTCCGCTGCCATCGCCGGCTCCTCTCCGCCCGCTGGGCACCTGGCGCTGTCGTTCTCGGGATGAGCACAACGTAACGAGTTCGTTCCCCGGCGGCAAACGGTTTTCCGGGTCCGCGGGGGCCTCCGGCTTCTAGGCTGTGACCAGGAACGACCGCGCCGAGGAGGCCGCCATGCCCACTGCTCCCCCTCCGGACTTCGCCTCGGCGCTGGCGGCCGGTCCCCTCGTCCTGGACGGCGGGATGTCCAACCAGTTGGCGGCGGCCGGGCACGACCTGGCGGACGCGCTGTGGTCGGCGCGGCTGCTCGCGGACGACCCGGAAGCGGTGGTCGCGGCACACCGGGCGTACTTCGCCGCCGGCGCCGAGGTCGCGATCACGGCCAGCTACCAGGCGAGCTTCGAGGGCTTCGCCCGGCGCGGGGTCGGGCACGCGGCTGCCGCGCGGCTGCTGGCGAGCAGCGTGGAGCTGGCCCGGGAGGCGGTGCGGGCCGAACCGGGCGGTCGGCGGCGCTGGGTGGCGGCCTCGGTGGGCCCGTACGGCGCGGTGCTGGCGGACGGTTCGGAGTACCGCGGCCGGTACGGGCTGAGCCACGCGGAGCTGGTGGCCTTCCACCGGCCGCGGCTGGAGGTGCTGGCGGCGGCCCGGCCGGACGTGCTGGCGCTGGAGACAATCCCGGACGCGGACGAGGCGCGGGCACTGCTGGAGCTGGTGCGCGGACTGGGGGTGCCTGCCTGGCTGTCGTACAGCGTGACGGGCGGCCGGACCAGGGCCGGGCAGCCGCTGGACGAGGCGTTCGCGCTGGCCGCGGAGGTGGACGAGGTGCTGGCGGTGGGCGTCAACTGCTGCACGCCCGAGGACGCGGACCTGGCGGTGGCGGTGGCCGCCGAGGTGACCGGGAAGCCGGTGGTGGTCTACCCGAACAGCGGGGAGCGGTGGGACCCGGACCGCCGGGGCTGGCGCGGGGAGCCGACCTTCCGCTCGGCCCGGGTGGGCGGCTGGCTCGCGGACGGCGCCCGGCTGGTCGGCGGCTGCTGCCGGGTCGGCACGGACGGGATCGCCGCGCTGGCGGCGGAGGTGGCCGTGCGGCGCGGGGTCCTCAGCGGCGTGGACGGGTAGCGGGGGCGGGCGCGGGCCGGCTCCGGCCGAGGGGCGCGGAAGGTTAACACCCGGCCGAGCCCGGGTTACCGAGGGGGAAGGTGCACGGACGGACGACGGCCTGGCAGACTCGTCCCGTCACCACTGCGGTCGACAATGTCGACCGCCTGTCAGCGCGGAGGTACCCCATGCCCGGCCCGATCCAGTCGCTCTCCCGGGCCGCCGCGATCATGCGCCTGCTGGCCGGCGGTGAGCGCCGCCTGGGCCTGTCCGAGGTGGCGACCGCTCTGGACCTGGCCAAGGGCACCGCGCACGGCATCCTGCGCACGCTGCAGCAGGAGGGGTTCGTCGAACAGGACCCGGAGAGCGGCAAGTACCAGCTGGGCGCCGAGCTGCTGCGGCTCGGACAGAGCTACCTGGACGTGCACGAGCTGCGGGCGCGGGCGCTGGTCTGGGCGGACGACCTGGCCCGGGCGGCCGGCGAGACCGTCTACCTGGGGGTGCTGCACCAGCAGGGCGTACTGATCGTGCACCACGTCTTCCGGCCCGACGACACCCGGCAGGTGCTGGAGGTCGGTTCGATGCAGCCGCTGCACAGCACCGCGATCGGCAAGGTGCTGGTGGCCTACGACCCGGTCGCGCGCGGGGAGTTGGGCGACGGCCCGTACGAGTCGTACACCCTGCGGACGTTGACCGAGGCGGCCGATCTGGACGCCGAGTGCGCGCTGATCCGGGAGCGCGGCTGGGCGGACTCGGTCGAGGAGACCTGGGAGGGCGTGGCCTCGATCGCCGCGCTGATCCAGGACCGGCGGCGCAATCCGGTGGGCGCGGTGTGCATCAACGGGCCGGTGGAACGGGTCTGCGAGGACGGCTTCGTGAAGCCCTCACTGGTGGCCTCGGTACGCAGCGCGGCGCGCGCGATCTCCCGCGACCTGGGCGCGGGGCGGTTCTGAGCGCGGCGGCTCCGAACACGGCGACTCTCGACACAGCGGCTCCGAACACAGCGGTCGAATCGTCACGCTGAGGCGCGGACGGGCGGTGAGCCTGTCCGCGCCTTGGCGTTTTGTCCCGGTTCGGGGCACTCCACTGGGTAACTTCGGGGGACCTGCCGAGGGAAGGGTCACAGCTGCGTAACCCTGCCTTGACGTGGGGCCGACCTGGGGAGGAAGCTTCCGCATGACGGTCGACATTGTCGAACGATGGCCGGGAAGATCACCCCCACAGCGCGCTCACCCGCACAGGGATCCTCCGGCCACCTGCCCCCACCCGCACCTCCGGGCATTGACAAGGGAGTCTTTGTGTCCGCGTTCTCCAACGGCGACGTCTTCGTCGGCGAAACCCTCGGCACCGCCGCCCTGATACTCCTCGGCGGTGGCGTCTGCGCCGCCGTGACCCTCAAGAAGTCGAAGGCCCTGAACGCCGGTTGGCTGGCGATCACCTTCGGCTGGGGCTTCGCGGTCCTGGTCGCCGCCTACATGACCGGCGCCAAGTCCGGTGCCCACCTGAACCCGGCCGTCACCATCGCGCTCGCGGTCAAGAGCGGCGACTGGAGCCAGGTACCGCTCTACATCGGCTCCCAGATGCTCGGCGCCATCATCGGCGCCCTGCTGGTCTGGCTCACCTACCTCGGCCAGTTCCAGGCCAACGAGGAGCCCACCCTCGGCATCTTCTCGACCGGGCCCGAGATCCGGAACCCGATCCAGAACGTGATCACCGAGGTCATCGGCACCTTCGTGCTCTGCATGGCGATCCTCACCCTCGGCACCACCAAGGGCCTGGACACCAGCGGCATGGGCACCCTGATCGTCGCCCTCACCGTCGTCGGCATCGGCCTCTCGCTCGGTGGCCCGACCGGCTACGCCATCAACCCGGCCCGTGACCTCGGCCCGCGCATCGTGCACGCGCTGCTGCCGATCCCGAACAAGGGCAGCTCCGACTGGTCCTACGCCTGGATCCCGGTCGTCGGCCCGATCCTGGGCGGCCTGGCGGCCGGCGGCGTGTACAACGCCCTCTTCTAAAGGCCCCCCGCCAAGGGCACAGTCGAACCCGCCGAGCACGGGGACTGACCGGACGGGCGTCCACCGAACGTCCGTGTCAGGCCCACCCACCCCGTAACCCACGAACTTGAGCCGAGGACCCTCCACATGACCTCCACTGGCAACTACATCGCCGCGATCGACCAGGGCACCACCTCCAGCCGCTGCATCATCTTCGGCGCCGACGGCCGGATCGTCGCCGTCGACCAGCAGGAGCACCGGCAGATCTTCCCCCAGCCCGGCTACGTCGAGCACGACGCCGCCGAGATCTGGACCCGGGTGCAGTCGGTCGTCCGCGGCGCGCTGGAGAAGGCCGGCCTGACCAGGGACGACATCCGCGCGATCGGCATCACCAACCAGCGCGAGACCACCGTCCTGTGGGACAAGAACACCGGTGAGCCGGTGCACAACGCGCTGGTGTGGCAGGACACCCGCACCGAGGCGCTCTGCCGCGAGCTGGGCCGCAACGTCGGCCAGGACCGCTTCCGCCGCGAGACCGGCCTGCCGCTGGCCAGCTACTTCGCCGGCCCGAAGATCCGCTGGCTGCTGGACAACGTCGAGGGCCTGCGCGAGCGCGCCGAGGCCGGCGACATCCTGTTCGGCACCATGGACACCTGGGTGATCTGGAACCTCACCGGTGGTGTCGACGGCGGCAAGCACGTCACCGACGTGACCAACGCCAGCCGCACCATGCTGATGAACCTGAAGACGCTGGCCTGGGACGAGAGCATCGCCGAGTCGATGGGCGTGCCGATGGCCGTCCTCCCGGAGATCCGCTCCTCCGCCGAGGTCTACGGCGAGGCCGTCGGCGACCTGGCGGGCGTCCCGGTCGCCTCCGCGCTCGGCGACCAGCAGGCCGCACTGTTCGGCCAGACCTGCTTCGACGAGGGCGAGGCCAAGTCCACCTACGGCACCGGCACCTTCCTGCTGCTGAACACCGGCGAGAAGATCGTCAACTCGTACCACGGCCTGCTGACCACGGTCGGCTACCGGATCGGTGACCAGGCCCCGGTGTACGCACTGGAAGGCTCGATCGCCGTCACCGGCTCGCTCGTCCAGTGGCTGCGTGACCAGCTCGGCATCATCTCCACCGCCGCCGAGATCGAGACCCTCGCCAACACGGTCGAGGACAACGGCGGCGCCTACTTCGTCCCGGCCTTCTCCGGCCTGTTCGCCCCGTACTGGCGCTCCGACGCCCGCGGAGTGATCGCCGGTCTGACCCGGTACGTCACCAAGGGCCACCTGGCCCGGGCCGTCCTGGAGGCCACCGCCTGGCAGACCCGCGAGGTCGTCGACGCCATGCAGAAGGACTCCGGGGTCGAGCTCACCGCCCTCAAGGTCGACGGCGGCATGACCAGCAACAACCTGCTCATGCAGAACATCGCCGACGTCCTGGACGCCCCGGTCGAGCGCCCCTACGTGGCCGAGACCACCGCCCTCGGCGCCGCCTACGCGGCCGGACTCGCCGTCGGCTTCTGGAACGACCTCGACACCCTGCGGGCCAACTGGCACCGCGCCGCCGAGTGGACCCCGCGCATGGACGAGGCCACCCGGGAGCGTGAGTACAAGAAGTGGCTCAAGGCCGTGGAGCGCACCATGGGCTGGGTGGAGGAAGAAGAGAACAACTGACCGACCCGCCGGGGGGGGCCCCGTGCCCCGACCGGCTGCCCGCTGTTCCGGCAACGGGTGTCACTGAGTTACACCGGCCCGCCGCCCCGGGCCGACCGGCCCCTCCCGCAGGGGCCGCACCGCACACGAGAGGAGTAACGGCGCCGCCCGACCAGCGCGCCGTACACAACCACCATGGCAACCATCCCGACCCTGGGCGCCGAGCGCACCGCCGGCCGCACCGCCTCCCGCGCCGAGACCCGTGAGCTGCTCGGCAAGGCCACCTACGACCTGCTGGTGATCGGGGGCGGCATCCTCGGCACGGCCGTCGCCTGGACCGCGTCCCAGGCCGGCCTGAAGGTCGCCATGGTCGACGCCGGCGACTTCGCCGGTGCCACCTCCAGCGCCTCGTCCAAGCTCGTCCACGGCGGTCTGCGTTACCTGCAGACGGGCGCGGTCAAGCTGGTCGCGGAGAACCACAAGGAGCGCCGCGCGCTCTCCACCGACGTGGCCCCGCACCTGGTCAACCCGCTGACCTTCTTCGTCCCGGTCTACAAGGGCGGCCCGCACGGCGCGGCCAAGCTCGGCGCCGGCGTGTTCCTGTACTCGGCGCTGTCCGCCTTCCGCGACGGCATGGGCCGGGTCTCCACCGCCGCCCACGCCGCCCAGCAGGTGCCCGCGCTGCGCACCGAGGGCCTGCGCTCGGTCGCCGTCTACGGCGACCACCAGATGAACGACTCGCGCGTCGCGGTGATGACCGTGCGCGCCGCCGTCGACGCCGGCGCCGTGGTGCTCAACCACGCCGAGGTCACCGGCCTGCGCTTCACCGGCGGCCGGGTCACCGGCGCCGAGCTGCGCGACCGCCTGGACGGCAGCGAGTTCGGCGTCAACGCCCGTCTGGTTCTCAACGCCACCGGCCCGTGGGTGGACCACCTGCGCAAGATGGAGGACGCCGGCGCCGCGCCGTCGATCCGCCTCTCCAAGGGCGCCCACGTGGTCGTCAAGCGCCGCTCGCCGTGGCGCGCCGCGCTGACCATCCCGATCGACAAGTACCGCGTCTCCTTCGCCATCCCGTGGGAGGACCACGTCCTGCTCGGCACCACCGACGAGGAGTACACCGGCGACCCGAAGGACGTCCGGGCCACCGACGCCGACATCGACCAGATCATGGGCGAGGCCGCGCACGCGATCCGCGACGAGCACCTCGACCGCGACCTGATCACCTACTCCTTCGCCGGTCTGCGCGTGCTGCCCGGCGGCCCCGGCGACACCGCCGCCGCCAAGCGCGAGACCGTCGTCACCGAGGGCCGCGGCGGCATGCTGTCGGTCTCCGGCGGCAAGTGGACCACCTACCGGCACATCGGCCGCACCGTGCTGGAGAAGCTGGCCCACGTGCGCGGCACCAGCCTCGGCGAGGACATGTCCCCGATCGCCCCGACCGTCCCGCTGCCGGGCGTCGGCGCGCCGAACGCGGTGGCGCACCGCCTGCTGATCGACCGCGAGCCGGGCTCGCGGATGGAGCCGCTGGTGGCCAAGCACCTGGCCAGCCACTACGGCACCCTCTCCTTCGAGATCGCCCGCATGATCGACGAGAACCCGGAGCTCGGCCGGCCGATCCACGAGGACGGTCCGGACGTCTGGGCGCAGGTCGCTTACGCGGCCGACAACGAGTGGGCGTACACCGCGGACGACGTGCTGCGGCGCCGCACCACCATGACGGTGCGCGGGCTGGACACCCCGGAGATCCGGGGCGAGGTCGAGGCCTTCCTCGCGAAGCGCGGGAGCAAGTAAGCACAGCCTCGCGAAGCGCGGGAACAAGTAAACGCGGGTGACTGCCCTACGGCGGGCGGGTGTCCGGGGATCTCCCCCGGGCGCCCGCCCGCCGTTTCCGTCAGATCGGCGTACCGGCCTTGACCACGTGCCTGAGGTGCTTCTCCGGACGGGTCAGCACGGTGAGGTCGGCCAGCGGGTCGCCGTCCACGACCAGCAGGTCGGCGTGCGCGCCCGGGGCCAGGGTGCCGACCTCCCCCTCCAGACCGAGCAGGCGGGCCGCCGTGGTGGTCGCCGAGCGGAGCACGTCGGCGGCCGGCTGGACCTGGGCGCGCAGGGTGAACTCCTCCAACTGGGCCGGGTGCAGCGGGCCGAGCAGGTCGCTGCCGTAGACCAGGTTGACGCCCGCGCGGTGGGCCCGCTCCAGCGCCTCCAGGCCCCGGTCCCGCACCTCGGCGAGCTTGCCGACCGAGGCCGGCGGCAGGCCGGAGGCGGCACCGAGCCGGGCGGTCTGCTCGTAGGCGACCAGGGTGGGGACCAGGAAGGCGTCCTTCTCCAGCAGCAACGCGACCGTGGTGTCGTCCAGCAGGTTGCCGTGCTCGACGCAGCGCACCCCGGCCCGCAGGGCGCGGTCGATCGCCCGCGGGTGGTAGGCGTGCACGGTGACGTAGCGGTTGTGGTTCTCCGCCTCCTCGACGGCCGCCCGGATCTCCTCCTCGCTGTACTGGACGGCGGCGATCTCGTCGTGCGGGGAGGCGACGCCGCCGGAGAGGAGCACCTTGAGGTGCCGGGCCCCCTTGCGGAACTCGTCCCGGGCGGCTGCCCGCACCGCGTCCACGCCGTCGGCGATCCGGCCGAAGTTCGGGCGGGCCTGGCAGCAGGGCAGCGCGTCGTCGCCGAGCGGGCGCAGGTCCCCGTGCCCGCCGGTCTGGGACAGCGCCTTTCCGCCGTGCAGCAACCGGGGGCCGGGCACCAGGCCCTCGGCCAGGGCGCGGGCCATGCCGTGGTCGGCGCCGCCGACGTCGCGGACGGTGGTGAAGCCGCGGCGCAGCATGCGCTCGGCCTCGGCGAGGGCCCGGACGGTGGCGTAGCCCGGGGTCCAGTTCGCGAAGTCGTGCAGGTCGAGCGAGGTGACCAGCAGGTGGACGTGCGCATCGATCAGTCCGGGCAGGACGGTGCCGCCCTGCGCGTCGACGACGCGGACCCCGTCGGTGACGGCCGGCGGGCGGCCGGTGCCGGTGGCGGTGATGCGGCCGTCGGCGGCCTCCAGCCAGCCGGGGTCGGTGCGGGTGCCGTCCTCGGGTTGGAGCAGGTGGGCGTTGGTGATCAGCAGTCGGCTCATGCGCCCACCTCGCTGCGCTCGACGGTGGCGTTCACCCGTGCGCGCCTCTTGATGACTCGCTCGCTTCGCTCGTTCATGCCGTGGTTCCCCTCCGGTTCAGTACGGGCCGTATTGAATACGCCCAGTACTTAATACACCATGTATCGTATTCTCGTGAACCCATCCCCCACCGATCCCGCCGCTCCCCGCCCGCCCCGCCGTCGGGTCCACACCCGAGCCCGGCTGCTCGCCTCGGCGAGCGAGTTGTTCCTCACCGTCGGCTTCGCGCGGACGAGCATCGAGGACGTCTGCGCCGCCGCCGGGTACACCCGCGGGGCCTTCTACTCGAACTTCGGCAGCAAGGAGGACCTGCTGCTGGCGCTCTTCGACGACCGGGCCGCCGAGCGGATGGCCGAGCTGGAGCGGCTCGCCGCCGCCTGCGAGGGGCTGGCGCCGCAGGAGCGGGCCCGGCTGCTGGTCGAGGCGCTGCTACGGGTCGAGCCCGCGGAGACCGGGTGGATCCTGCTGTTCCTGGAGTTCCGGCTGGTCGCGGCCCGGTCGGCGGCACTGGCCGAGCAGGTCGCCGCGCACGACCGGACCCTGGCGCGGGCGGCGGCGGACGTCCTGGAACGGGCCCTGCCCGAGCTGGTGCCCGCGGGGGCGGACGCCCGTCAGGCGGCGGCAGTGATCCTTGCGGCGCGCGAGGGACTGCTGGCCCGTACGGCGGCGGGCGGCGCGGTGGCCGAGGAACTGATGGCGGCGACGGCGGCGGTGCTTTCGGGCCTGTTGGGGCACTGACGCGAACGCCGAGGGGCGGCACCCGTACCGTACGGGTGCCGCCCCTCGGCGGTGGTGCGCGCGGGACGCGCTAGATGAGCGAGCTCAGCGGCAGGATCAGGGCTATGGCGACGACCGAGATGATCGTCTCCATCACCGACCAGGACTTCAGCGTCTGCCCGATGCTCATCCCGAAGTACTCCTTCACCAGCCAGAAGCCCGCGTCGTTGACGTGCGAGAGGAACAGCGAACCGGCGCCGACCGCGAGCACCAGCAGGGCCGAGTGGGTCGAGGACATGTTCGCCGCGAGCGGGGAGACGATGCCGGCCGCGGTGATGGTGGCGACCGTCGCCGAGCCGGTGGCCAGGCGGATCAGCACCGCGATCAGCCAGCCCAGCAGCAGCGCCGAGATGTGCCACTGGCCGGCCCAGTGGCTGACCATGTCACCCACGCCCACGTCGATCAGGGTCTGCTTGAAGCCGCCGCCCGCGCCGACGATGAACACGATGCCCGCGATCGGGCCGAGCGCCTTGCCGACGGTGTCGGAGATCCGCGCCTTGTCGAAGCCGGCCGCCTTGCCCAGGGTCAGCATGCCGAGCAGGGTCGCGGCGAGCAGGGCGATCAGCGGGGAGCCGACGAAGTCGAGCACCCGCTGGACCATCGCCTTGGGGTCGTCGACCACGACGTCCGCCAGGGCCTTGCCGAGCATCAGCACGACCGGCAGCAGGATGGTCGCCAGCACCGCGCCGAAGGACGGGGTGTGCTCGCGCTCGACCGTCTCCTCGGGGGTGACGGCGGTCGGGATCTCCAGCGGGCCCACCCAGCGCTCGGCCACCCGGGAGAACAGTGGACCGGCGATGACCAGGGTCGGGACGGCGACCAGCAGGCCGAGCGCCAGGGTGACGCCGAGGTCGGCCTTCAGCGCGTCGATCGCGACCAGCGGGCCCGGGTGCGGGGGGATCAGTCCGTGCAGCACCGACAGGCCGGCCAGGGCCGGGATGCCGACCCGCATCAGCGGCACGTTGCCGCGCCGGGCGACCAGCAGCACGATCGGGATCAGCAGGACGACGCCGACCTCGAAGAACAGCGGCAGGCCGAGCAGGGCGGCGATCAGCGCCATCGCCCAGGGCAGCGCCTTCCTGCCGGTCCGGGCCAGCACGGTGTCCGCGATGATGTTGGCGCCGCCGGAGTCGGCGAGCAGCTTGCCGAGCATCGCGCCCAGGCCGATCAGCAGACCGACGCTGGCCACGGTGGCGCCGAAGCCCGTGGAGAAGCTGTTCAGCAGCCTGTCGAAGGGGGCACCCGCGACGACGGCCAGCAGTCCGGACCCGAGCGTGAGGGCGAGGAACGGGTGCAGCTTCAGCCGGGTGATCAGCAGGATGATCGCACCGATGCTGAGCAGCACCGCGATCAGCAGCTGGGTGTTGCTGCCGGTGTGCGGCAGGGCCGGTGGGGCGGCCGCCAGGAGGGTGGGGGCAATGCTCACGCGAGGTCTCCATTGACGGGCCGCAGCAGCGCCACGGCCATCTCGACGAGTTCTTCGGGGGAGGGGCCCACGTCCAGCACGGCGCCGTTCTCGTCCGCACCCAGGGGCTCCAAGGTGGCGTACTGGGAGTCGAGCAGCGACGTCGGCATGAAGTGGCCGGTACGGTGGGCGAGCCGGTCCCCGACCAGCTCGTGGCCACCGCTGAGGTGCAGGAAGAAGGCGTCCGGGGCGTCCGCGCGCAGGATGTCGCGGTAGCCGTGCTTCAGCGCCGAGCAGGTGACCACGCCGCCGGTGCCGGCCTCGGTGTGCGCCTTGAGCCAGGCGCCGATGGCGCGCAGCCAGGGCTCCCGGTCCTGGTCGTCCAGCGGGATGCCGGCGGACATCTTGGCGATGTTGGCCGGCGGGTGGAACTCGTCCGCCTCGGCGAAGGGGAGATCGAGGCGGTCGGCCAGGAGGCGGGCCAGCGTGGTCTTGCCCACGCCGGAAACGCCCATCACCACGACGGTGCGGGGGGCGTCGGGGAGGGCGCGGTTCTCGACGTTGAGAGCCATGGGTGGTGCTCCTTCGTTGCAGGCCGCCACTATCGCTTCAAAGATATGACGTATTCAAGTGGCGGAAACCAAATCGTCATACTTTTACCTTCCCCGCCGGGACGTGCGGGGCGGCGGGGTGAGGCGGGGCGGAGGGTGACGTGGGGGTTCGGACGGGTGGCGTCTACGCTGGGCGGATGGAGATCCAGGGGCTGCCCGGTCGGGTGCTTGACGAGCTCGGGCCGGCGATCGCGTCCGGGGAGATCCCCGAGGGCGCGGTGCTGCGCGGGGAGGAGCTGGAGCAGCGGTTCGGGGTGTCCCGGACGGTCGTCCGGGAGGCGGTGCGCGTCCTGGAGGGGATGCGCCTGGTGGCGTCCCGGCGGCGGGTCGGGATCACCGTCCAGCCGAAGTCGCTGTGGGACGTCTTCGACCCGATGGTGATCCGCTGGCGCCTGGCCGGCGCGGACCGGCCCGCCCAGCTGCGCTCGCTCGGCTCGCTGCGAGTGGCCGTCGAACCGGCTGCCGCCGCGCTCGCCGCCACCCATGCCAGCGACGACGACCGGCGCGAACTCAGCTCGCTGGCAGTGGAGTTGACGGTCACCGCACGGGAGGCCGACCTCACCGCCTTCCTCCGGCACGACATCGCCTTCCACGCCCTGGTGCTGCGCGCCTCCGGGAACGAGATGTTCGCCCACCTCGGGGACACCGTGGGGGCGGTCCTGACCGGCCGGACCGAGTACCATCTGATGCCGCATCAGCCGGAGCCCTACGCGATCAGGCTGCACCGGGAGGTCGCCGACGCGATCTGCGGGGGCGACGCCGTCCACGCGGAACAGGCGATGCGGACGATCGTCACGGGCGCCCTGGAGGAGCTCAACCTCCAGTTGGGCTGAGCTACACCGGCCTCCGCCCGCCCGGATGGCGCGGTTTGGCGGCAGTTCGGTGGATTCGGACGCATGGGCCGGGTTCGGCTGGGCAGAGTGAGGCAAGGGGGCGCGTTTCGCGTGCGCCCGTTCCGTGTTCGCCACCGGATTCGCGCCTGGGGGTCGCCCGATGTCCCTGCCACGCCGCCGTCGCCGCCTGCCCGACGAGGTGCGCTCAGCCGCGGTCCGGGCGGTGCTCTGCCTGGCCTTCACACTGGTGGGCGTGGTGGTCGCCACCCTGGCCTCGTACGCGGGCAGTTGGCTGATGACACCCGCCCTGATGACGATGGGGCTCGGGGTGTTCGGCACGATGTGGTGCCTGCTGGAGATCCTGATCTCCCGCCAGGTCGCCGCCCAGCGGATGCGCGGGCCCGACTCCGCGTACCCGATGGCCGGCAGCCGGGCCGCCCCCGAGCCGCTGGCCGCCCGACCGCTCCCCCGGCCCGGTGGCGCACCACAACAGCAGTACCGACAGGGCCGGTTCCTCCAGCAGGGCCAGCCGTACCAGCAGAGCCAGCCATACCAGCAGCACCCGTCGCACCAGCCCCGGCAGCCCCGGCGTGGGGTGCCGACGCGCTAGCCGCACGGCTCCGCCGCGGCCACTCCCGGGCGGCCGTTCGAACGTCGGTGCGGGCCCCTACAGTCGGGCGCATGAAGTTCTTCCGTTCCAAGGGACAGTCTCCGTACGACCCCGATCTCACCGCCCTGACGGTCGACCAGGCCGATTACCTGCGCGAGCTGGTGCGCCGCCACCACGCCGACCGCGGCGTGCAGGTGACCGTGTCCGGGCAGACCCTCCGGCGGGCCGAGGGCACCAGCAACCTGTACAACCTCGCCGAGTTCTGCCGCCGCGCCGACCAGAGCGAGTGGCCAGGGCTCGTCGAGCGGCACTTCCGCTCCCTCGACGGCGCCACCGGGACGACCCCGGACGACGCCGACGACGTCCTGCGCTGCGCCTACCTCCGGCTGATCGCCGACGACGCGATCCCGGCCGGGATGATGCACGGGTTCGGCTACGTCCGGCCGGTCGCCACCGGCCTGACGGAGGCGCTCTCGCTGGACCTGCCGGAGACCGTCCGGACCCTGGACGACGGGTTCGTCGCCCGGATCGGGCTGGAACGACTGCGGGCCGCCGGGCGGGCGAACCTGATCGCCGACCCGGTCGAGTACGACGTCCTCCGGGGCCCCACCGAGGGCTCGACCCTGTACGCCGTGCACGGCGACTCGATGTTCGTCGCCAGCAAGGCCCTGGTGCTGGACGAGGTCGCCCGCGCGGTGACCGGGCGCGAACTCCCCGAGGGCGGCGCCCTGTTCGCCGTGCCCAGCCGGGGCTACCTGCTCTTCCACCCGCTGGCCGAGCCGCAGGTCGCGGGTGCCGTCAACGACCTGGCGGCGATGGGCCTGCGCATCCACCAGGAGAACCCGGGGCCGCTGTCGCCGCGGCTCTACTGGTGGCACAAGGGCGAGGTGACCGACCTGACCCGGATCGACGACGACGAGCGCTCCTTCTCCATCGTGCCGCCCGAGGAACTGATGGCCGTCATGCGGCGGCTGGCCGGTCGCTAGACGACCACCCGGTAGTGGGTGGTCAGCCGGCCGCCGTCCAGGACGTGGAAGGCGAGCATCGGCGGGTGGTCGAAGGCGATGCCCTTGCCGCCCTCGCAGGGCAGCGTGATGGTCGAGACCACCCCGGGCGCCACCAGTACCGGCAGGCCCGCGAAGGTGGTCGCGGCGGAGGTGTGGGAGTGGCCGCAGAGCAGCGCGGCCACCCGGGGGTGGCGGCGCAGCACCTGTGCCAGCCGTTCCTCGCCGAACTGGCGGATCCCGTCGACGAACGGGACGTGCAGTTCCACCGGCGGGTGGTGGAAGGCGACCAGGGCGGGCAACTCCTGGCGGCCGGAGGCCAGTCGGGTGTCCAGCCAGTCCAGGGTGGCGTCGTCCAGCAGGCCGTCGTGCTGCTCGGGTATCGAGGAGTCGAGCATCAGCACGTCGGCCCCGGCAAGCCGGTGCAGCCGGTTGACCGGGTCCGTCGTGGGCTCCTGCCCGAGCAGCACCTGCCGGTACGGCGCCCGGCTGTCGTGGTTGCCGGGGCAGATGAGCACCGGGTGCCGCGAGGCCAGCACCTCGGCGACCTGCCGGTACTCCTCCGGCAGGCCGTGGTCGGCGAGGTCGCCGGTGACCAGCACCGCGTCGAGCGGCCCGGGAAGTGCGTCGAGGTACGCCATCACCTGCTCGGCCCGCCGCCGGGCCCGCTCGCCCGCGTCCCGGCGGTGGACCTGACCGAGGTGGATGTCACTGAGGTGCGCGATCGTCAGCATGATGATCACGATAGGGTCTGCCGCCGCCCCGCAGAAGGGAGTTGGGGCAGGCCCCGGGCCGGTTCACGGCTGCGCGGGAACCTCCGCGGGGCGCTTGAACATCCGGGTGGCGGTGATCTCGCCGTGGATGGTCGGGCCGTCCGGGTCCTGCGGGGCGGGCAGGCCGGGGCGCAGGTGCTCCTCCACCGAGATGTACTTGAGGCCGGCCCGCAGGTCGGCGTCGTTGCGCAGCCGGATCACCAGCGGGAACTCGGCGAGCGCGGTGGTGTCGAACAGGCCGGTGGTGTAGATGAGCTGGACGCCGAGGGCGTCCGCCACGGCGCGCTGGAGTTCCAGCAGGTAGGTGGCGTTGGCGCGGCCGATCGGGTTGTCCAGGAACAGCGTTCCCGCGTGCCGCAGCTGGGACTGGCCGCGGTCGTTGGCGCGCAGCGCGGCCATCGTGCAGTAGAGCGCGATGGCCGCGGTGAGCAGCTGGCCGCCGGAGAAGACGTCGGACATCTGGCCGACGCCGACCCGCTCGGCGCGCAGCACCGCGTCCGGCTTGAGGATCTCGACGCTGACGCCCTTGGGGCCGATCGCGGCGGCGACGCCGCGCAGCAACAGGGACATGCCGTCGCGGCGCAGGTCGCTGTTCTTCCTGACGGCGGCGCGGGTGGCCTCGTCGATGACCTCACCGAGGCGCTCGACCAGGGTGGCGTGGTCCGGGTCCTCGAAGCGGATCCGCAGGAACTCCTGGCCGGACCACTCCCCCAGGCCCTCGGGCAGCCGGGACAGCCGCTGGGCGGCGCGCAGGGTGGCGAGCGAGGACTCGACCAGGCCGCGCAGCCGGTCGACGATCGAGCCGCGGTTCCGTTCCAGCTGGGCGATTTCGTCGGTGAGCACCCGCAGCCGGGGCGCGAAGGCGGCGGCCCAGGCGGCGGCGTGCTCGGGCAGCGAGGAGGCGGGCAGTTCGCGGATCTGCTGGCGGGCGGGCGTGCGGACGGCCTCGTAGCGGGCGGCGTTGGCGTGCCGGACCAGCGCGTCCGAGGCGTCGCGGACGGCGAGTTCGGCCGAGGACAGCTCGCCGGCGGCCGTCCGCAGGGCGCGGCGGGCGTCGGTGGAGGCGTTGCGGGCCTCGGGCAGCGAGCCGAGGTAGGGCTCGACCGGCTGACCGTCGTCCTCCTGCTGCTCGCGCAGGCCGTCGCGCAGCTGGCCGGCCAGTTCGTCGAAGTCGGCGGCGGCGGACTGGGTGGTGTCGAAGGTGCGCTGGAGGTCGGCGTGCGTGGTGCGGGCGGCGTCCACGGCCTCCCGGCACTCGGCGAGCCGGCTGGTGGCGGTGCGCAGCAGGGCCTGGGCGTGCTCCGGATCGGTGGGGACGAGCTCCTCGGGCAGCTCGGTGTGCGCCTCGCCGTCGGCAGGGGCGGAGCGCTCGGCCTCGCCGCGCAGGCGGCCGAGCTGCTCGCTGGCCGCGGCGGAGCGGGCCTCGATGGTGGCGACCAGTTCCTCGGCGCGGGCGGCGGCGGCCTGGCGGGCCGGGCCGTCGGCGCCGTCGGGGCTGCCGAGGAGCTCTTCGGCGCGAGTGCGGACCTTGTTGGTGAGGCGGTCGAGTTCGGCCGCGGCGGCGGCCTCGTCGCCCTCGGCGCGGGCCTGTTCGGCGCGCAGGTCGGCGCCGACGCCGACCTTCTCGTAGAGCTGGGAGGCGGCTCGGTACGCCTCGCGCAGCGCGGGCAGCGCGGCGGGAGCGGTCTGCTCGACGGGCTCGTCGGCCTGTTCGGCGGCGGGGATCTCGGCGCGTTCGGCGCGCAGGGCGCGCACCGTGCGGCGGGCGTCGTCGGCGGCGCGCTGGGCGGCGCGACGGTCCTCGTCGCAGGTGCGGGCGCGTTCGGCGCAGAGGGCCTGTCGGCGCTCGCACTCGGCGGCGTCCTCGGCGAGTTCGCGCTGGCGGCGGGCCCAGTTGGCGCGCTCGCGCAGCCGGAAGGCGAGGCCGGAGAGTGCGTCGGCGCGGCGGCGGGCGCGCTGGGCGGCCTCGCGGTGCTCCTCGTGGGCGGAGGCGGCGGCCGCGTGGTCGGTCTCGGCCTCGTCGTGGTCGGCGCGCAGGGTGGCCAGGGCGGCGGCGGCTTGCTCGGCGTGCTCGCGGGCGGCCGCGGCGGCGGCGGCGAGTTCGGCGAGGGTGCCGGGCGGGCAGCTGGCGTGCCAGGAGGCGAGGCGGGCGGCGAGGGCGCGGTCGGCGCCGAGGCGGCCGGCGAGTTCGCGGATGTGCTCCTCGCGGGCGGCGGCGCGGGCGCGCAGTTCGCGGCGCTCGCCGTCGGCGGCGGACTCGTCGTGCATGGCCGGGTTCGGCGGCACCAGGAAGAAGGCGGGCTCGTCGGTGATCGGAGCGATCAGCGAGGCGGCGGCGCCGACGGCCACGGTGGAGCGCGGCAGCAGGGCGGCGGCCTGGAGGACCTCGCGGGCGCGCTCCAGCGAGGACGGGTCGGTGACGACCACGCCGTCGACCAGTTCGGGACGGGCGGCGAGGATCGCCTCATGGTCGGTCGGGTCGACGGACTGGGCGAGGTAGCGCCAGCCGGGCAGGGCGGGGATGCCGTGCTCGGCGAGGTACTCGACGGTGGCCAGCACGTCGGGGCCGGGCGGCAGCAGGCCGCCGTCGCCGAGCGCGGCAAGGATGCGGGAGTCGTCGGCGGCGGCCGTCCGAAGGTCGAACAGGGTGCGTTCGGCGGTGGCGATGGCCTCGTCGAGGAGTTCGCGCAGGTACTCGGCGTTGCGGTCGAGCAGGGCGGGGGTGAGGAAGCCGGCGTCCTCCTCGGCGTCCTCCTGGTAGGGCGTCAGGGAGAGCAGGTCGGCGAGGCGCTGCTCGGTGGCGAGCAGGGCGGCGGTGCGCTGCTCGGCGGCGAGCGCCTGGGCGGCGGCCTTGCGGGCGTCGCCGGCCCGTTCGGCGGCGAGTTCGGCGCGGGAGGTGGCGGCGGCGGCCTCGCGCAGCCGGGTGGCGCAGGCCTCGGCGGCGGTACGGGCCTGGGCGAGGGCCGCGGCGGCGGCCTTCTCGACGTCGGCGGCATGCAGCGCGGCCCGGGCCGGGTCCACGTCGCCGTCGGCGTCGATGAACCCGGCCTCGACGGCGGCCTCGGTCTCCTGCTCGACCTCGGCGAGGCGCTGGCGCAGGTGCTCGGCCTCACTGCGGGCCTTCTGCGCGGCGGTGGCGGCCTCGGTGGCGTCGGACTGGGCCTTGGCGCCGTCCTCCTGGAGCTCGCCGGCGCGCTGTTCCTCGGTGTCGGCGCGGGTTTCGGCGGCCCCGGCGGCGGCTTCCAGGGCGCGGGCGAGCGCGGTGGCGGCGCGGGCGCGGGCGGCGAGCGCGGGGGCGGCGTCCAGCTCGGCCTCGCGGATGGCGGCGGCGACCCGGGCGACCCGGTCGGCGGCGGCGCGCTGGCGCAGCACGGCCTCGGCGGCCTGCCAGGCGGAGTGCAGGGTGCGGGCGTCGATGAGCTCACGGCGCAGCGCGGCGGCCTCGGCGGTGGCCGCGGCGAGGCTCAGGGTGGCGTGCCGGTGGGTGAGTTCGTCGGCGATCAGGCTGTGCCGGGTGCGGTCGGACTCGGCGGCGGTGACGGCGCTCGCGGCGGCGGCGACCTCGATGGCGAGGTCCTGGGCGCGGTCGCGTTCGGCGGCGGCGCGGGAGGCGAGGGCGTGGGCGAGGCGGCGGGCGCGGCGCTCGGCGGTGCGGTGGGCCTCGCGGACCGTCTCGCGGGCGGTGGTGGCCTCGACGATGCGTTCCAGCAGGTCGAGCGAGCCGGCGGTGAAGTCGCGTTCGGCGGTGAGTTCGGCGCGCAGGCCGAGCTTGGCGGCGAAGCCGTGCACGAGGTCGGCCAGGCCGTCGGTGTCCCGGGTGTCGGTGACGGCGCGCAGCAGCAGGTCGGTGAAGTCCTTGTCCTGCTTGACCGCGAAGAGGCCGGCCGCCTCGCCCTCGTCGGCGTTCATCTCGCGCTGGTAGCGGAAGAGTTCGGGGTCGAGGCCGAGTTCGCCGAGGTGTTCGGTCCAGCGGTCGTGGCCGTCCTCGAAGACCAGGTCGAGGTGGGGGTGGGCCTTGCCGGCCTCGGTGAGGGCGTCGCGGAAGCCCTTCATGGTGCGGCGACGGCCGCGGGCCTTCTGGTCGCCGGCCAGGCTGACCCGTTCGGCGACCGGCAGCGAGTCGAGGGTGAGGCCGGGGCCGGGTCGGAAGGAGTACCAGGTCTCGGCGAACTTGCGCGGGTCGGAGGAGACCTGGCGGCCGCGCCACTCGCTGACCTTGCCGACCACGATCAGCTCGCCGGTGACGGTGTGCTGCCACTCCAGGGCGACGTGGCCGCAGTCGTCGGCGAGCAGGAACTTGCGCAGTACGCCGGAGCTGGCGCCGCCGAGGGTGTTGCGGTGGCCGGGGAGCATCACCGAGAAGATCAGCTTGAGCAGGACGGACTTGCCGCCGCCGTTCTCCAGGAAGAGCACGCCGGCCGGGGCGGGGCGGCGGACCGGGCCGTCGGTGTCCTCGCCGAACAGGCCGATCTGCTGCGGGGCCGGGTCGGCGACGGGCTCGCCGACGCCGCGCAGGTCGAGCACCGTGTCGGCGTAGCGGGCGCCGGCCGGTCCGATCGAGTAGAGGCGGACCCGGTTGAGCTCGTACATGTGCGGCGGTTCTCCGTGCGTCTTATGGGGTTGTCAGAGCGATCAGAGCGAGTGGAACGGCAGGCCGGCGTCGGCGACCAGCTCGTCGCCGGTGTCCGGCGGCAGCAGGCTGGCGGTGCCGTCGGAGACCGGGACGATGCCGAGGTCGAGCAGTTCGGCCATCGCGGCGCTGCCGGCCAGGTCGCGGACCTGGAGCTGGTAGCGGGCGGTGGTGCGGTAGGTGCCGCCGGAGTCGTCGGAGACCTTCTGCAGGAAACCGGAGTCGACCAGGAACGCGACGGCCTTGGCGACGATGCCGATGGTGGAGCCGGACAGCCGGCGGGCGTCCTTGGTGGCGCCGGTGGCGGTGCGCCGGGCCCAGACCCTCCAGGCGGCCTCCAGGCCGGGGGCGTCGGAGGCCGGGTCGGTGTTGGCGCCGTCGGCGTCGGCCTGCTCCTCGAGGCGGCGGCAGGCCTGGCGGACGAAGGAGTCGACGCCGTTGACGGTGATCCGGCCGAGGTAGCCGTCGTCGGCGAGGTCCTCGGGGCGGGGGAAGGCCATCGCGGCGACGGCGAGGTGGGCCAGGCCGTGCAGGAAGCGGTCGGTGGACTCGGAGGCGGCGCGGCGCGAGTAGTCGCCCATCCGGACGGCGAACAGCGAGTCCTCGGCGGCGGCGACGGCCATGCCGGCCCGCGGCGAGACCTCTAGGACGACCAGGCCCATGCCGGTGGCGATGGCGTCCGCGAGGCGGGCGAACGGCGGGTCCTCGCGGTGACGGCGGACGAGTTCGGCGTACTCGGCGTCGCGGGCGGGGAGCAGCTTGGCCTGGAGGCCGAAGGAGACCAGCCGGGCGGCGTCGGCGACGTCGGCCGGGGTGATCGGCGCGGGTGCCGCGGGTTCGGTCTCGGCCGCCCAGGACGTGTCGTGGTGGGTCGTCACGGGCGGTGCTCCTCGGGGGTGGTGCGGTGGTTACGGTTCGTCAACGGGGGTGCTTGCGAAGTCACTGTCCGGCGGCTCAGCCGGCGTCCTTGCGGTCGGCGGCCATGCCGACGGCGTCGAGCAGGGCGCTGCCGACGATCAGGTCGGCGCCGCCGAACTCCAGGTCGCGCAGCGGGGTGCCGTCGTCCACGGCGAACAACAGCCGCTCCTCGCCCTGGCGGTAGGCGGTGCCGACCGGCGGGCTGGCCGCGTGCACGGCCAGCAGGGCGACCAGGTACGGGAGTTCCGGGTCCCGCTTGCGGGCGTCGGCGAGCAGGCCGGAGAGCCTGCGGGGGGCGTCCGGGGGCAGGTCGAGCAGCTCCAGGGCGGATTCCAGCTGGGCCTCGGAGAAGCGGCTGTCGTCCGGGGTGGCGACCAGGTCCGGGTCGGGCAGTTCGGCGCCGAGGTGCTCGCGCTCGACCGGCGGGGTGAGCAGCAGGTCGACCAGGTCGGCGACGCGGACGGAGACGGGCGTGCGCAGGCCGGCACCGCGGGCGAAGAAGGCGCCGGTGGGGCGGACGGCCTGCTCTATCGGCAGCCGCAGCACGGGGGCGAGCAGCTGCCCGTACAGGTCGATGCCGCTGCGGGCGCCGGGGGTGGCGAAGGCCTGCCGGTCCTGCTCGGCGCGGAACAGCGGGCCGGCCTCCAGCAGGCGGGTCTGCAGCTGGGTGTGTCGGCGGATGCAGTCCTTGACGATGTCGACCAGCTCGGCGGCGCGGCGCTTGTGCTCCGGGTCCTCGGCCTCGTCACGGGCCTTGCGGATGTTGGTGAGAATCGCGTTCTCGTGCCGGTAACGGTCGGCGATGTGGTCCAGGGCCTCGTCGATGAGGTCCGGGACGGCCTTCATCCAGTCGACCGCGCGGACGTTGCGACGGGTGGCGTCGAGGGCGCGGCGCAGCGTCTCGGCGTACTGGACGGTGCGGTACCGGGCCTGTTCGGCGGCCAGCTGGGCGTCGGCCAGGCGGCCGCGGCGGATCAGCACCTCCAGCTTGACCTCGGCGGCGATCTGGGCCGAGGTGACGTCGGTGTCGAGCGCGCCGACCAGGACGTTGACCGCCTCGTCCGTGGTGCGCAGGTAGACGCCGCCGTCGGGGCCGGGGACCTCCTCGATCAGCTTGAAGTCGTAGTCGCGGCGGACGTACTCGCCGTCCGCGCCGAAGGTGCCGTAGACGGCGCGGAAGCCGCGGTCCACGCTGCCGACGTTGATCAGCGACTCCAGCACCCAGCGGGCGACCCGCTCGTGCTCGGGGGCGTGCCGGTGCGGGGCCTGGGCTGCGACCCGGGGCAGCATCCGGGCGAGCACCGTGTCGCGGTCGGCCCCGGTGTCGAAGTCCATGTTCAGGGTGACCAGGTCGATCGCGGCGAGGCCGACCTCGGCCATCGCGTAGCCGCCGTACTCGCCGGCCAGGTTGACCTTGCGGTTGTCCAGGTCGTGCAGCGGGGCGGTGCAGGCCAGCGCCTTGAGCCGGCGGGCCAGTCCCTCGTCGGCGGCGGGGCCGGGCGCGGGCCGCGGTGCGGGCACGGTGGCGCCGGCGGCCGGCCGGAGGCCGGGCTCGGTGGGCAGGTCAGCGATGGCGGTCACGGTGGACAAGATTAGAGGTTCGCACCGACATCGACCGAAACGGACCTTGCGGGCGGGCCGGACGGCTGGCCGGGTGACCCGAGGGGGGTGGATCCAGAACGCGTTTTCGACGGGATCGCGCCATTTCCGAACCGGCATTCGACAAAACCGTGAGGGCCGCGGGGTGGTTCGGTGATGATCGACGCATGATCACCCGACTGGCCAAAGCGGGCCTCGGCGCCGCCCTGTCCGTGACCGTCCTCACCACCGGCGCCGCCGTGGCCGCCCCGGCCGACACGCCGTCGACCTCCGCCCAGCACGTGACCGTGTCGCAGTCCGGGAACTACCCCGGCGGCTTCTTCCGCTCCGGCAGCATGGCGGCGAGCTGGGTCTCCTCCGGCACTTCGGACCTCACCGGCCCGACGCACTTCACCGTCGACCTGCCGCCCGGCGTCACCACGGACGGCGCCATGTTCTACTCCACGCCGTACGACTACACCTTCACCGAGACCCTCTCGCCCGACGGCCGCCACCTGGAGGCCGTGCTCACCGGCACCCGGGTGGTCGGCAAGAGCGAGTTCATGAAGCTCAACCTCCACACCACCTCCGGGGTGCCGATCGCCGGCGTGATCACGGTGACGGCCGCCAACCCGAACGACACCGACCCGACCGGGCACGTCTCCCGCTACGACCTCGGCAGCGGCAGCTACCTGCCGGCGACCGTCCAGGCCGCCCCCGCCGTCACCGGCCTCGACGCCACCACCGGCCCGGGCGCGGGCGGCACCCCGGTGACCGTCAGCGGCAGCAACCTCGCCAACGGCATGGTGCTGGTCGGCGGCGTCCCGGCAGCGGGCACCTGCACCGACACCACCTGCACGGTGACCACGCCGGGCGGCTCGGGCAGCGCCCCCGTCAGCGTGGTGACCCCGGGCGGCACGGCCGCCGCCCCGGCCACCTTCGACTACACCGGCGCCGCGCCGCCTGCGCCGCCCGCGCCGGTGGTGAGCAACCTGACCGCCAGCAGCGGGCCGGTGGCCGGCGGGAACCAGGTGTACGTCCAGGGCACCAACCTGACGTACGGCTCGATCGCCTTCGGCGGGGTGCCGGCCGCGCACGTCTCCTGCGGGCCGTCCTTCTGCTCGGCCACCGCTCCGGCGGGTACCGCGCCGGGGCCGGTGGACGTCACGGTCACCACGGCGGGCGGCACCAGCGCGCCGGCGACCTACACCTACACCGCGTAGCGCCTGCGCCGCCGATGCCCGGGCGCCCGTCGGGCGCCCGGGCATCGGCGCGTCCCGACATCGGCGCGTCCGGGGCATGGGAGCGTCCGGGCAATCCCGGGGCTGTGTTGAACACGTTCAAAAGAGCGGTCTAGAGTCGGTTCCGCGCAGGTCGGAGGAGGCTCCGCCCTGCTCCTCGGCGTGCCCGGCAGGGGGACGCCCGACATGGAGGTGTGCGAGATGGACGACGACCGTGCGGTCATCCTGCGGCGGGTCCGGCGGTGGCTCGGGCTCTTCCTGGTCTGTCTGGTGCTGAGCGGCCTGACCGCCTTCCCGCTGGAGACCGAGACCCGCTGGCTGGTCGACTTCGCCTCCGGCCCGGCGGCTCCTCTGACCGACCGCCTCCCGGCCGCGCTCGCCTGGCTCGAACGGGTGCACACCGGCGTCGCCGAGACCAACGACCGCTATCCGTTCCTGGCGTACGGCACCGACTGGCTGGCCTTCGCCCACCTGGTGATCGGCGCCGCCTTCTGGGGGCCGCTCAAGGACCCGGTCCGCAACATCTGGGTGATCCGCTGGGCGGCGCTCGCCTGCGGCGCGGTGATCCCGCTGGCACTGATCTGCGGACCGCTGCGGGGAATCCCGCTGGCCTGGCGATTCATCGACATGTCGTTCGGCGTCTTCGGCGTCATCCCGCTGCTGATCGTGCTGCGGGCGCTGCGTCCGCTGGAACGTTCCTTCCGTCAACACCTGGCCGCACACTGAGTCGACAGCCCTCGGCGCCGCCCCGGGGCGTGTACACGAAGGCCGCGCGCCGGAGGCCCTCCGGGCGGTCCGGGTCACGGTCACCGGGCTTCACCGCCAGGCCCTACCATCTGGCTCAACAGCTGCTGGGAGGCGGACGGGCGTGGCCGATGCGGTGATCGATCTCAATGCGGACCTCGGTGAGGGGTTCGGGCGCTGGAGCCTGACCGACGACGAGGCGCTGCTGTCCGTCGTGACCAGCGCCAACGTCGCCTGCGGCTACCACGCCGGGGACCCGTCGACGATGCGCCGGGTCTGCGCGCTCGCCTCCGAGCGCGGCGTCCGGATCGGCGCCCAGGTCTCCTACCGCGACCTGGCCGGCTTCGGCCGCCGCGCGATGGACGTCCCCCCGGAGGAACTCGCCGACGAGATCGCCTACCAGATCGGCGCGCTCCAGGTCTTCGCCCGCGCCGCCGGATCCCGGGTCTCCTACGTCAAACCGCACGGCGCCCTCTACAACCGGGTGGTCGCCGACCCCGAACAGGCCGAGGCCGTGGTGGCCGGAGTGCTCCGCGCCGGAGCCGTCTGCGACGGGCCGCTGCCCGTCCTGGGCCTGCCCGGCTCCCGGCTGCTCTCGGTCGCCGAGGGGGTCGGGCTGCCGGTCGTCACCGAGGCCTTCGCCGACCGCGCGTACACCTGGGCCGGCACCCTCGTCCCGCGCCGCGAACCCGACGCCGTGGTGCACGACCCCGAATCGGTGATCACCCGCGCCGTCGGCATCGCCCGGGACGGCACGGTGGAGGCCGTCGGCGGCGACCGCATCGCCGTCGAGGCCCGCTCGCTGTGCGTCCACGGCGACACCCCTGGCGCCGCCCAGCTCGCCTGGCGGATCCGCGGCGCCCTCGCCTCGGCCGGGGTCCGGGTCGAAGCCTTCAGCTGACCGTGGGCGGGACGGTGGTGTCGACGCTCGGACGCGGGATGGAAGCGCTCAGATCCTGCCGACAGCAGTTCCGCGACGAACGGTTGGGCGGGATCGAACGCGCCCTCCCCCTTCTCCACGGCCCGGACCGTGTTCTGCAGCACCCGGGCGAGCGTCCAGGCCGCCGCCCTCACGGTCCGGCTCCAGCACCTCGACCAGTGGGCCGAAGCGCCATCGCAACGCCCCGGGCGAGGTCCCCGGTGGCCGCCAGGTCCGCCCGGCGGCCGCGCAGCGCGGGCAGCAGCTCGAAGCCGGGGTGCCCGGCGAGCGGCTTCGGGTCGATGGCCAGCCAGGACGACCGGTCGCTGCCCGGAAGTGGTGCGAGGACGTTGCCGTAGTGCAGGTCCCGGTGCAGCAGCCGGTCGCCCGGCCCGGTGCGGACCGCCAGGAGGCGCGCGGGGTGACCGGTTCGCCCGCCGTTTCCTCGCCCACCGGCTGGAGCTTGAGCGCCGCCGGCCTGCCGCCGGCGCGTCGGACGGGCAGCACCAGCTCGACCACGCCGTGCGCCGCCCGACCGTCCGGGCGTAGCTCCCAGCGTTCGAGCAACTCGTCTGCCGGGGCGGGGTGTCGGGCCGCCCAGGCGCTTCTTTCCACGCCGAGGGGCTCGGCCGACGACTCGGCCAGGGCAGGCGGGACGAGGATGGGCATCGTGCGGGCTCCTCCGTGACGGTTCGGTGCGGCCCGGTTCGGGTTCAGCCCACGCCCAGTGCCTGTGCGGCCGCCGCCGCGAAGCCGTCCGGGTTGTCGAGCATGATGTTGTGGCCGCAGTCCGGCACCTCCACCACCCGTACCCCCGCTGCCCGCATCCCACCGGCGCCCACCGGCTCCTCCGCCTCCGGGTGGAGGAAGGTGCGCGGGAGGTCGAGTCCGAGCAGCAGCTCACGCATGGTCGGCTCGCTCCCCCGGGCGAGGTGCGCGGCGCTGCGGTAGAGGCCCTCGGGCCCGGCCAGCCGCATGGTGGACCACCAGAACGGGCCGACCCGCTCGGCGACTTCCTCCCGTCCACCGGCCAGGAACTCCGCCTCGGCGTAGCTCGCGATCCCGCTGCTGCCCGCCCGGCCGCGTCCGGGCGCGATCGGATCCAGGTTGGCGTCGACCAGGAGCAGTCGCGAGACCAGTCCGGGGTGCCGGTGCGCCAGTACGATCGCGATCGCGCCGCCCATGCTGTGGCCGACCACCTCCACCCGGTCCAGCCCGGCGGCCGTGATTGCCGCCGCGACCGCGTCGGCGTGTGCCTCCAGGGTGTAGGCGAAGTCGGCGGGCCGGTCGCTGATCCCGAAGCCGAGCAGGTCGAGCAGCAGCGAGCGGCGCCCGGTGAGCAGCGGGTGGGCGGCGGCGGCCGCGAAGTAGACGGGCGAGCTGGCGCCGAGCCCGTGCAGGTAGAGCCGGGCGGGCTCCGCGCCGGGCAGCTCGACCCAGCGGATCAGGTCGCCGTTCGGGGTGACGGGGGCTTCGCGCACGTACGCACACTCCTGTGTCGGTCGGGAACTGCCGAGACCATACCTCGAAGTCGAGGTATCATGGAAACGATATACAACGATATACCCATACTCCGAGACACAGGATCTGAGAGAGTGGCCCCATGCTGAAGCTCGCGATCCTCGGATTCCTCTACGACCGGCCGCTGCACGGCTACGAGCTGCGCCGCCACCTCGCGGCGCTCACCGGCCACGTCCGTCCGATCAGCGACGGCTCGCTCTACCCCGCGATCAAGCGCCTGGAGGCCGACGGCCTGCTGGTCCGCGAGACCGAGCCCGGTAGCGCCGCCGCACCCCGCCACACCCTGCACCTGACCGAGGCCGGCCGCACCGCCCTGCTCGACCGGCTGCGCGAGCCCGAGCCGCTCGACATCAGCGACGGGAACCGCTGGACCGCCCTGGTCTCCTTCCTGCGCCACCTCGACGACCCCGCCACCCAGGCCGCCGTGCTGCGCCGCCGGATCGCCTTCCTCTCCGAGCCGGCCAGCTTCTTCTACGAGGGCGAACGCCCGCGCGCCGCCGAGGAGTTCGCCGACCCGTTCCGGCGCGGCCTGCTGCTGACCGCCCGCGCCACGACCGAGGCCGAACTCTCCTGGCTGCGTGCGACTCTGGGCGAACTCACGGACTGACGAACTGACGGGCCTGACGGCCTGACGAAATGACGGCCCGACGGCCTGATGGACCGATGGACCGATGGACTGATGGACTAGCGAGGCGAACCGGCTGACCTGACCGAAAGGCGCCGAACCCCCTTCCCTCCCCTCCCCGCCCGTGTTCCGATGGCCCCATGGGCAACGACACGCACATGAGCAACGAGCGGCGCGAGGGCTACGACGGCACGGGCGCCGGCGCGATCACCCCCGACGGCTGCGCGGTCGAGGTGTGGACCCGCCTCCCGGTGGGGGACGCCCCGGACGTGATCGAGGCCGCGGTGCCACCCGGCGCCCGGATCCTCGAACTGGGCTGCGGCGTCGGCCGGATGACCCACCCGCTGGTCGAACGCGGCTTCGCCGTCACGGCCGTGGACGAGTCCGCCGAGATGCTGGCCCGGGTGCGCGCGGGCGTCCGCACGGTGCGCAGCCCGATCGAGCGGCTGGACCTCGGCGAGCGCTTCGACGTCGTCATGCTGGCCTCGTTCCTGGTGCACGCCGGCGATCCGGCCGTCCGCCAGGGCCTCTTGGAGACCTGCCGCCGTCACGTCGCCGCGGACGGCTGCGTGCTGGTGCAGCGCGAGGGCGAGGACTGGCACCGGGACGTGCCGCGGGAGAGCCGGATCGCCGGAACGGACGGGGTGGCCCGGATCCTCTCCGCGACACCGGTCGGTTCCGGGGTGAACTCCGTGCACGCGGAGTACGTGTTCCCGGACGGCACCTGGACCCAGACCTTCCTGTCCCGCCCGCTCAGCACGGAGGCCTTCGAGCAGGCCCTGGCCGACGCCGGCCTGCGGGTCGAGACGTACCTGACGGAGGATCGCACCTGGGTCCGGGCCCGCCCCGTCAACTAGTCCCGGCCTGGGGCCCGGTGCGCAAAGCGCGATTAAAGGGTGAACAAAGAACTGTTACTTTCACCCCGTACCATCGGCCGCGCGCCGGGCCCGTGCGCGGCCCGGGGCCGCGCGGGTCGCGGTCGTCCGCACGCCTGCCCCGACCCGCGAGGACCCGCCATGCCGCACCAGCACCCCACCCGCCCGATACCCCTGGCGGGTGTCCGGTGATCGACTGGTTCCACGGGGCCGTACTCGGCCTGCTCCAGGGCCTCACCGAGTTCCTGCCCATCTCCTCCAGTGCCCATCTGCGGGTCTTCTCCGCCCTGTTGGGCTGGGACGACCCGGGTGCGGCCTTCACCGCCGTCACCCAGCTCGGCACCGAGGCCGCGGTGCTGATCTACTTCCGCCGGGACATCGCCTCGATCGTCCGCACCTGGGTGCTGTCGCTGTTCCGTCCGGCACTGCGCTCCGCTCCGGACGCCCGGATGGGCTGGTTCGTGATCATCGGCACCCTGCCGATCGGCATCCTCGGCAAGCTGTTCCAGGACACCATCGAGACCCATCTGCGCGACCTGCGGATCATCGGCACCACGCTGATCGTCTTCGGCCTGGTCCTGGCCCTCGCCGACCGCACCCGCGCCGTCCGCCACGCCCGTCCGATCACCGACCTGACCCTGCCGCACGCGGCCGCCTACGGGTTCGCCCAGGCGCTGGCGTTGATCCCGGGCGTCTCCCGCTCCGGCGGCACGATCAGCGCGGGCCTGCTGCTCGGCTACAGCCGGGAGGCGGCGGCCCGGTACTCCTTCCTGCTCGCGATCCCCGCGGTGCTCGCCTCGGGGACGCTGGAGCTGTTCAAGATCGGCGAGGGCCCGGCCCCGGCCTGGGGGCCGACGATCCTGGCCACCCTGATCGCCTTCGCCGTCGGCTACGCGGCGATCGCCTGGTTCCTCCGGTACGTCTCGCACAACAGCTTCCTGCCGTTCGTGGTGTACCGGGTCCTGCTCGGCGTTCTGATCATCGGCCTGGTGGCGAGCGGCGTGCTGACCCCGGACGCGGGTTCGATCAAGTAGAACCAAGGAGAACCAACGGGAACCCCGTAGAACCGCGTTCCACCGGCGGCCCCCGAAGAGCAGTGGGCCGGGACACCCTCGTGGTGTCCCGGCCCACCGGATGTTTGGGGGGACCTAACGCCCGAACTCCCGGGCGGCGGTCAATCGGCCGCGCACGGCGGCATGGACCTCGGCCTCCTCGGCCGGGTCGGCGGCGAGCCTTCGCAGCCGCTCCAGCACACGCGCGTCGCCCGTGGTGGCGACGTGGCGCGCGGCGAGCTCGCGCGTGGACTCCTCGCAGTCCCAGAGGCACTCGACGGCGGGCCCCTCGGGGAAGTGCACATCGGTCACGGCGAGCGCCCGGGCGGCGCGACCGCGCAGTTCGGAGGAGGCGGCCTCCCCGTAGATGTGGCGCAGGACCGGGACGGCGTCGGCGGCGGCCAGCCGCCCCGCACCGTCGACCAGCGATCCCAGGCCGGTACCGCTGACCCCGCGCACGGAGACCCAGCGGCGCAGTCCGGCGACCACCAGCGGCGCGTCGACCGGTTCCCCGGCGTCGGCGAGCAGCCGGACGGCCGTCTCGCCGAGCGCGCTGTCGGCTCCCCCGCTGGCCGGGTCGGCCCAGCGGCGGGCCTGGGCCAGCACCTCGGGACCGCGCATCCGGCCGAACAGCTCCAGCGCTGCCCGGACGTTCCGGTCGTCCACGTCAGCTGCGGCGGACTCGATCAGTTCGAGGGCGGCCGGATCGCGCTGGTCGACCAGGTAGCGCAGGGCGGCCCGCCGGGCGCCGGGCAGGCCGCCGCGCGCGGCCTCCAGCAGGACCGGACGGTCCTCGGGCCGGACGACCGCGGTCAGACAGCGGGCGGCCGCGGCGGCGCGGCGGTCCACGGCGTCGGGGCCGGACGGGTCCTCGTCGATGCGCACCGGCTCGGGGCGGCCCAGGAAGGCGCCGGCGCCGAGGTCACCCAGCTGCCCCTGGTCGGCCCAGGCCAGCACGTCGGCGGTGGACCAGCCCGGGGTGACGCCGCTGCGGTTGAGCTGGCGCTGCCAGAGGTCGAAGGGTGACTGCTCGCTGGCCGCGGCCACTCTCGGGTGGTAGGCGGCCCAGAGCCGCCAGGGCCTGGGCTCGTAGGCGTTGCGGATGAACTCGCGCAGCTCGGCGTCGCCCTCGGGGCCCGGAGCGAAGCGGTCCAGCACGGCGGTGCCGAGCAGCAGCAGGCCCCGGTCGTCGTCGCGCAGGGCGAGCTCGTCCAGGGCCCAGGCCCAGTTGGCGCCGGTGGCGGCGTACTCGCGCAGCATCAGCAGCGCGTCGCGCCGGCCGTACGCGGCGAGGTGGCCCAGGACGGAGAGGGCGAGGCCGGTGCGGCTCTCGTCGTCGTTGACGAGGTCCTCGGCGGAGTGGAGGTGGTCCTCGATGCCGTCGAGGGAGGCCTCCAGCTCCATGTAGAGGCGGGCGTAGTAGAGGGAGCGGCTCTCGACCTGCCAGTCGGCCCGCGGATCCCTGGTGACGCACTCCTCCAGCGCGGCGATGGCCTCGGCACGGTCGGCGGCCAGCGCGTGGAGCTGCCCGTCACCGCGGCCTCGCTGCAGGAGGCCGAGGAGGCTGGCACTGGGTGCTATCACTGGCTCGAACATGAGGTCAGCATCCGTTGCGGCGGTCGTAGTGGCAACGGGATTTCCGTCGCCGGGGTCTCTGGTCGGTACTGCGGTGGGCGCCCGGGCGCCGGAATCACCGAAGGTTACCGCCTCGGACCCCCTTCCGCACACAGGGCGACGAGGGCTGCTGCCACAGTGGCATATGCCAGGGGAATTTTGTCTGCGTTCTGTCCAAATCGCCCACATCGGCGCGGACGCTGTGCGACAGTCGTCTCACCGCCCCGACGACCGGCAACGGGGGCCACACCGAGCGATGGACCCGTCATGAACATGCCCTTAGGCGCCGCCCGCCAGCCGGACACCGCCACGGTGGACGGCTCCCCGGCGGGCGACGCCGAGGGCAGCGCCGACGACGGCTCCGACCGCGGAACGGAGGGCGCAGTGGACGGCACGGCGCAGGGGCCGTCCGGTCCCTCCCTCGACAGCGGCGGCCGTCCCGGCCGCCGCGACTGCAACGGCAAGCCGATCATCGGCTCGGCCGAGTGGGACCTGCTGACCGACGGCGTCCGCTGGAACGCGGAGACCTACCTCCTCCTCGGCTGCGACCCGGGCCACGGCCCGCTCAGCCTCGACCGGCTGCCCGACCGCCTCCCCGAGGCGGACCGGCCGCTGCTGCGCCGGATGATGACCGACGCCCTGGTGCACGGCCGTCCGGCCGCGGGCACGCTGCGGATCCGCCGCCCCGGCGGACGGCACGACGATGTCGAGTGCGCGGGCGAACCCGTGCTCGGCGCGGACGGCACCGTCACCGCGCTGCGCATGCTGCTCCGACCGGCCCCGCCGGCCTGAGCCCGCACCCCGGCCGCACCCCGGCCGGGACCTCAGCGCCTCCCCGAACCGGCCCCGCCGGCCGCCCGTCTCACGACGGCCGCGGCCGGTTCTTGGCGTCCGCCGCCCGCAGCTCCCGGCCGAGCTCCGACCGCAGCTCGTCCACCACCGGCAGCCCCCGGTACCGCGCGGTGAGCCGGTACATCTCGCGCAGCCGGTCCCAGGTCCGGTGCGAGGAGTTCTGGCCGATCAGGTTCATCACCATCTTGGCCTGGAACGCCGCCGCGTCCGGCTCCCCGGTGATCCAGTGCACCGAGGCCAGGGTGATCCGGTCGAACAGCGCCGAGCGCAGCTGACCGGTGCCCTCCCGCAGGGTGATCACCCGCTCCGCCTGCCGCCGGGCCCGGGGGGCCGCCGCCGGATCGTGCTCGGCCAGGGTGCGCAGCACCAGCCCCTGCATGCCGCGCAGTTCGGCCTCGTCGAAGACCTGCATCCAGGACGGCGCCGGCTCCGGCGACTCCTCGGTGAACAGGTCCTCGGCCTCACCGAGCAGCCGGTAGGTGTCCTGGGAGTGCCCGATCGAGGCGTGCGCCCAGGCCTCGACGGTGTTGAACATCGCACGGGTTCTGGGCAGCAGCAGACCGCCGCCGGCCTTGGCCGCCGACATCAGCTCGATCGCGTCGTCGGCCCGGCCCAGGTGCACCATCTGCCGGGCGGCCCGGGAGATCGCCTCGCCGGCCCGCGGCCGGTCGCCGGCCTCCTTGGCCGCCTCGGCCGCGATCATGAAGTACCGCTGGGCGGTCGGCTCCAGGCCCACGTCGTGCGACATCCAGCCGGCCAGTACCGCCAGGTTGGCCGCGACCAGCCACAACCGCTGCTCCACCGCAGGCGCGTGGCGGTGGGTCAACAGCCCTCCCACCTCGTTGAGTTGACCGACCACCGCCTTGCGCTGGAGCCCGCCGCCGCGGGCCGCGTCCCAGGCCCGGAACACCTGCACCGAACGCTCCAGCGACTCCACCTCGTCGAGCCCGACCGGGCCCGCGTCGTACACGTCCACCACCGGGCGCCCGCCGCCCCCGGTGACCACCTGGCGGGGCCCGGGCACGGAGGCCGCGTACGCGACCGCGTCCCCACCCAGCCAGCCCTTCAGCGAGTCGGCGATGACCGCCCCGGTCGTGAGCGCGGCTCCGGCGCCCACCAATCCACGTCGGTTCAGCATGAGGTCCATTCCCGTGAACTCGGTGAGGACCGCGGCTGTTCGATCCGGCGACCACGGCACTGCTGCGGAGGACTCCGCTCCGGACCTGGTGGGCCGGTGTCGTTCCAGACCGAGGTCCTCAGTGGTGACGACACGGCCGAGCCGCTCCGTGAACACGGCTGCCAGCACCCTCGGCACCGGATCGCGCGGGATCTCCCCCTGCTCGATCCACCGCCGTACCCTCGACGTGTCGGTGGACAGCTGCTGCTGCCCCAGCGCGGCACCCCGACGGTTGACCAGCCGCGCCAACTCGCCCTTGGACCATCCGGTCAGAACGAACAGATCGGCGAGTCGGGTGTTGGGTTCCCTGCTCAAATGAAGCCCCCAGGTTCCTCGGCACTTCCGAGGCTAGAGGCTCCGGCAAGTGCCAGGCGAGCATTCGCCACCGTTCGCCAGGGCCCGCCAGACTACTAAGCCAGTGCCCGACGGGTGTGTTGTAGGAGTGCGCCACCTCGCCCCTCGGGTCGGGCGGCGTCCCACCAGGGCCGGGGCTGTCCCCCGACCGTGGCACGGGGCGCTCCCGGTCCTCACCCGAGGGGGTGGCGCGGCCGGGTGGCGCGGGGGCGCCGGGCACGGCCACGGCAGTCCGGCCGACCGCATTCCCCAGGGTGCGGACGGCCGGAGCACTGCCGAACAGGGGTTCCTGACCCCGCGTCCGTGCCCGGCGCCCGCGCTCCACCCACCGACCGAAGCAGGGCCGCCGTCGTGCCAGGAAGCACCCGGCGGCGGCCCTCCCCGCCCCGCGGGGCGCACCCGCCGACGGACCGGAAGGGACCACCCCCAGCCCATGTACTCCTCAGCGACGACCCCCACGCCGACCGCGACCCGCACCGCGCTGCGCCCCCCCACCGCAGCCGCGGGCCGTCCCGGGCCCAGGCAGGTGCCCCCGGCGAGCCGTCCGGTGGCGCCGCGCGGCACCGAGGGCCGGTCCACGGATGCCCGGGTCCCAGCCGGCCGTACGGCGCTGGGGCTACGCGCCCCCGAGGCCGCCCCGCCGGTCGGCCACCGCCTCCCGCTCGCCCGTCAGGCCGACGGCCAGGTGCTGCGGGCCCGGCGGCCCGGCCAGCCGCTCGTCCCGGAGCGGATCGATCCGTCGGCGCTGCAGACCCCGGCGGTGCGGGCCGCGCTGGGCAGCGTCGCGCGGATATGTCCCGCGTTCACCCCGCGCCAGGTCCTGCGCGAGGGCAGCCGCCACATCCTGGTGGCGGGCACCATCGGGCGGGCTCCGGTGGTCGCCAAGTGCCTGGCGCCGCAGGCGGTGCGGAGTGAGTACTTCGAACAGCTGGTGGCCGACTTCCACCACGAGGTCGCGGTCTACCGGGCGTTCGTCCGGCACCGCCCGCCGGTGCGGCTGCCCCGGCTGGTCGCGGCCGACCACGACCGGTGCGTGCTCGTCGTGGAGCGCGTTCCCGGGCGGCCGGCCGCCCGGGAACGCCACCCGGTCAACGCGCCCACCCCGGGCGAGGTGCGGGCGCTGCTCGGCGCCGTGCGGACGCTGAACCTCTGGCGGCCGCCGAGCGACGTCTTCCAGCCGCGCCTGGACTACCAGTGGGAGATCTCCCGCTACCACTCGGTGGGCCAGCTCACCGACCGGGACGCCGGTGACCTGCGCGGCCTGCTGCACGGGCTGGGCCACACCCCGCTGCAGCTGTGCCACGGCGACGCCCTGCTCAGCAACATGCTGCTGGCGCCGTCCGGTCCCGTGCTGGTCGACTGGGAGCAGGCTGGCTGGTACCTGCCGGGCTACGACCTGGCGGTACTGTGGAGCGTGCTCTCCGGCGACACCGCGGCCCGCCGCCAGATCAGCCAACTCGCCCAGAGCGGCGGCACGATGGCGCGGGACGCCTTCCTGGTGAACCTGGTGCTGGTGCTGATGCGGGAGATCCGGCTGTACGACGTGCCGGGCGCCGGAGAGGAGCAGCGGATCATGATCCGCCGGCTCTACGACGACGCCGCGCTGGCCCGCCGCGCGGTCCGGGCCGCGGTCGGCACCCGCTGAACACCGGGCCCCGCTCAGCCGGCGGGGCCCACTGAGCCGCCTGGCCCACGGGGGCCGCCTGGTCCCGTTGAACCACCGGGTCCACGGGGGCGGTTGAAGGACCGTCGAACCATAGAACCGCTACGGCCGGGCGTCGCGCTCCAGGGCGGCCCGGCCGGCGGCGTCCAGGACGGCCTCCTCGGCGGCCAGGTGCACCCGGCTGCTGAGCACGTCCCGCAGGTAGCGCTCCAGCGGGTGACGCCGGCTCAACCCCGGGTTGCCGGTGAGCGCGACGGCCTGTTGGACGGCCGCGGTGGCGGCCCGGGTGGCCAGCAGCTGGGCGGGGCCGGTCCGGGCCACGGCGTCCGGCTCGCCCCGGTCCACCCCGGGTGCCAGGCCGTGGACCAGTTCCTCGGCGCCGATCAGCTGGGCCTCGATCTCGCCGAGGGCACAGCGGTAGCGCGGCAGGGTGCCGAGCGGTTCGGTCAGGTTGGCCGGAGTGCGCTGGTTCAGGAAGCGGACCAGCCAGGCCTCGGCGGCCCTGGCGACCCCGATCGCCACCGCGGCGAGGGCCAGGTCCTGCCAGGCGCGGGCGAGTTCGGTCCCCGCTCCGTCCTCCCGGCCGGGCGCGCGCAGGCCGAGCGCGAGTTCGGCCGGAACCCGCACCCCGTCGAGCACGACGTCGTGGCTGGCGCTGGCCCGCAGGCCGAGCTGGTCCCAGGTCGGGTCGATCTCCAGGCCCTCGCTCTCGCCGCGGACCAGGAACGTCCCGACCCTGGGCTCGGGTTCGTCGGTCCGCGCGGTGACGGCCATCCAGGCCAGCGCCTCGGCGCCGGTGCAGTACGTCTTCCGGCCGGTCAGCAGCCAGCCGCCGTCGCCGTCCCGGCGGGCCACCGTCCCGGGCAGGGCGTCCGGTCGGCCGCCGGGCTCCGCCCGGAGCGTGGTGACCAGCGCGGGCCCGCGGCGGGACTCCGTGAGCAGCCGCCGGTAGCCGGCCGTCGGCCAGCCCGAGCGGCGGGCCTGCTCGGCGTGCTGGAGCAGGGTGAAGGCGGTGACCACGGCCACCGAGGCGTCCCCGCGGCCGAGTTGGGTCAGCACCCGGACGGTGTCGGCGAGCGTTCCGCCCGGTCCGCCGTACCGCGGGGAGACGGTGAGGGTGAGCAGACCGGCCTCGTGGACGGCCTCGATGCCCTGGTACGGGAAGGTGGCGTCGCGGTCGTGCTCCTCGGCGCGGGCGGCGAGCAGGTCGACCACCCGCGGCAGGCCGGCCAGGGCGGCCTCGACGGCGGAGCGGTCGGGCGCGGACGCGCCGGTCGCGGGTCTGGTGGGTGCGGTGGGCCTGGCGGGGGTCGAGGGTCGCGCGGGCGGTACGGACAGCGGGGGCGGCGCGGAGTGGCCGGAATCCGACGATTCGGTTCGGGGACGATCGCTCGGTGAACGATCGTTGGCGGCGATGGTCGTCACGGGACTGGTGCCTCCGGGCGGCAGCGTGGCTCAGCGGGTGCGGGCGGCACGCCGTACGGGCGCGCGGAACCGGCAGGCGGCCCCGGAGGCCGACACACGACCCGCCCCCGGGATGTCGGCGCCGACCCGGTCCGGTCGGCCGCCTGCCGCCACGGGGGCGAAATCCCCCCTCAGCGGCCCGGACAGACCGCGCTGGCGGTCCGGCGCAGGTCCAGATGCCTGCGGCGGGTCAACAGCGGGAGACGGCACGGCATGTCCGCGACTGTACGAACCGGTGATCGATACCGTCAAGCAGCGTCCGAGCCCCGGGCGGGCCCGGTCAGCCCTGCTGGAACATGTCGGCCGGAAGCGGCTTCAGCAGCTGATACAGGTCGTCCGAAATCGGTCGGTCCCAGGACGCGATGGTGACCAGCACGCCGTCGCTGCGGCCGAACTGGGCGCAGAACACGCGCTCCTCGCTGACCTTGACCTTCTTCACGATCAACAGGTCGTCCCCGAGCATGACCGGGAAGTCCTCGGCCGAGACGAACTCGACCGGCTCGTCGTCCTCCAGCGCCGCGAGCAGCTGCCGCACCTCGAAGGGCACCTCGTCGCCGGTCTCCCGGGCGGGCGAGCCCTCGGGGAGGTTGCCGATGAACATCGCCGGACCTCTGCCGCCGAACAGGTCGTAGCGCAGGAAAATGCCCTGGCAGGAGCCGTCCGGGCCGGTCATCATGGCCGCACCGAAGTCGCCGGGCCAGTCACCCGGGTCCATCGCGAGCACGTCGAAGTCCGGGCCGGCGGGCTGTCCGGAGCGACGGCGGAGAAAAGACATGGGAACATCGTACGTGTCCGGCACACTGCACTCGCGAGGCGGGTGGGACACCGACGGGGGACGGGCGGGAGGTCGACGCTCAGAGACCAATGTTGACTCTGAGCAACCGTCCGGGCTACGTTCGGTTCAGCACGACAGCCGTTCTGGGTTTCACCCTCCGGGGGGACGGCATGTCGCAACGCGGCCCTACACGCGTTTCCCTCACTGTGCACTCGTCGTGCCGAACTGCCGAGCACCCAGCTTCGTCATCACACACAGCACGAACACACAAGCCAACAGTTCCACTGCAGTTCCGTGCAACAAACAAGAGCCAGATCCGCGGGGCCCCGGCCCGTCGCTCCCGTGGATCTGCTCGGGACGCCGCCGCGTGGGGGCGTGCGGGTCCCGAGCAAAAGGTGCCGTGGTCCGAGTCGCTCTCGGCTTCGGCGCCAGCCTCCCGGCGACTGCCGGCCCCTCGTGGGCCGGGACCGGCCGACGCACCCCGGTGCGCAGGGGATGACTGGGAGGATGGCCTGGCAAGTGCTGCCGGGCCGCACAGCAGGCGCCGTGTCTGGCCGCGTGGGGGCGGTGGGCACGGCGTCTGCCTGTGCTCATACTCTGAGCTGCGTTTGTCTAACAGTCAACAGAAATTCTGACGGGGCACGCTCAATAGATCATCAGTTGTGATGTTCGGTACCGGAACCAGCGTTCGAGTCCGCCCCGGGAACCGTCCGGTACCGCCCGCGGAGCGGCCCGGGCGCCGCACGTGCTTCCTGCAGCGTCCGGGCCGCTCCGCGGGTGCGCCCGTACGGCGCCGGCGGCTCAGGTGGGGTCGGACTCAGGTGAGGTCGAACTCGCCGTCGCGGGCCCCGAGCACGAAGGCCCGCCACTCGGCCGGGGTGAAGACCAGGACCGGCCCGTCCTCCTGCCGGCCGTCCCGCATCCCGATGTAGCCGTCCACGAACGCGATCTGGACGTCCCCGACGCCCTGGCTGCTGCACAGCCACTCGGCCCCGGTGAAATCCACCTTCGGCTTCCCGTTCGGTGCGAGCTCCGGCTCCGCACCGGCGTCCACGCCGGTGTCCGTACCGCTGTTCACTGCCACTGACCGATCTCCTCCCGACGGCGTTCCACGATCAGCCTAACCACCTCCCCGGCCCCGGTCAGCGGGTTGACGAGGACTTCGCCCCGCCGGGAGGAGGGCCGGTGGAGAAGCGGTCGGGGCGCGGTGGGGCGTGTCCCGACCGGCGGGGCCCCGGGCAGCTGCCAGAGTGCTGCCAGGACGCGTACCGGCCCGCCCACCGGGCAGGGGTCGGTCGGCCGTGCCGCACTGCTCCCGAGCCGTCGCCGCGCCGCCCGGACCGTCCCCGTACGCCGACGGTCCGCCCCCGACCCGTTCCTGACCCGCCCACGACCCGCCCACGACCCCGCCCTAGGGAGGCAGCCGATGAGCCGCCGGGACGGCACCCGCACCCGCGCCGACGTCATCCCCATCTCCGACGCCCCCTCGGCCCACCCGCCGGCGCCCCGCACCCCGCCCTCGTCCACCCCGCTGCCCCGCCCCACCCCGGCCCGGACCGCCGTGCACGGCCGGGTCGGGATCGTCCTGGTCTCGCACAGCCGGGAACTGGCCACCGCCGTCCGCTCCCTGGCGCTCACCCTGACCGGATCCGACTCCCCCGCGCCGGTCGCCGCGACGGGGGGCGACCCGGCCGACGGGCCGGGCATCAGCGCGGTGCTGGTGGCCGCCGCCACCCGGCGGGTCGACCAGGGCCACGGCGTGGTGGTGCTCGCCGACCTCGGCAGCGCGGTCACCACCGTGCGGGCCCTGCTGTCCGACGCCGACGAGCACGGCCTGCCGTTCCCGGTCCGCTTCGCGAACGCGCCGTTCGTGGAGGGCGCGGTGGCCGCCACGGCGACCGCCACGGCGGGCGGGGACCTGGCCGCCGTGCTGGACGCGGCGGAGGAGGCCTACCGGCAGCAGAAGGGCTGAAACCGGTGGACGCTACGGGTGCTCCCGGCCGTCCCAGGTGAAGACCGCCGGGCCGCTGCACTCCAGCGCGTGGCGCAGCCGCTCGTGCTCGAAGTCGAGCATCGGCGGCAGCTCGTCCAGTGCGAACCAGCCCACCTCCAGCGACTCGTCGTCGTTCACCCGGGCCTCGCCGCCGACCGCCCGACAGCGGAAGGTCAGCACCAGGTACTGCGTCACGTCGCCGTTCGGGTAGTTGACCGGCCGGGTGACGGTGGCCGAGGCGAGCAGCTCGGGCACGACCACCACACCGGTCTCCTCCAGGCACTCGCGCACCACTCCGTCGGCCGGCTGCTCGCCGGGATCGAGGATGCCGCCGACCGAGGACCACCGCCCGTCGTCGGCCCGGCGGGCGAGCAGCACCCGCTCCCGGTCGTCCACCACGACGGCGGCGACGGCGCTCAACCAGAGCGGGCGGGTGCCCACGAGGGAGCGGAGTTCGAGGAGGAAGGGGGGTATGGCCATGCGGTGCAGCCTATCGAGCCGGCCGACCGCTCCCCTGGGGAACCCATTCACCGGAGAGGGGGATGAAGCCGTTGTCCGGAAATGGTGAAAGAAGGAAGTGCGGGATTGTCGGATGAGATGAAATTCGGTCGTTCTGACCAATTTCGCTCGATCTGTTGATCAATCGCACCGGGACGACCGGTGGAGTGACCGGCGAATTTGGCGGAACATCGTCAAAGAGTGGCGCCCCGCCGACGGAGTACCCCGAAGACGATCCGGCCGAGCAGCAGCACCCCCGTCGCCAGGCACCCGGCCACGGCCATCGCCCAGGCCGGACCGTCACTGTCCGGAACGGCCACGGCCACGACGATGCCCAGCACGAGGCAGGCCACACCCGCCACGGCCAGCGGAATCCGGTGGGTGACCAGGGCTCCACCGCTGCACGCGCGGCGCCAGCGGGTCGCACCGCGCCGGGGGAAGGGATCACGGTCCGCATCTGCCATGAGCCCAAGGTACCCCGGGCGGGCCCGACGGGCAGCCCGCGCGGAGTGAGTGCCGGCGCACCCAGTGCGACCGCCCGACCGGGGTGATCCGAGCCCGTTCAAGCGTGTGCGTGCTCCACAATCAGTCCACGAAAAATCCTCGTCCCCCCGGTACAACCATCCGTCGGGTGCAGCGGTCTCAATGGCATCGAGTGATCCAGGAGCCGTTCACGGGACGGGTGAGAACCCCCCACCGGGAACCGGAATACCCAGGGAGCGGAGCCGCCGCGCCCTGGAGTCGGAGGCCGGGCTCCGTCCTCCGGCGGTACCGCCACGCCGCTCGGCGACCAAGGGGGAACCGTTGCCGCAGACCCAATCCACCCCATCGACCTCCACGGCCCGCGCCAGGCCCGTACCCGGCGTGCGGGCGCTGCCGTCATCCACCGGCTGCGCGTCCGACCACCACGGCGCCGGCCGACCCCGACCGACCGTCGAGGCGAGGCGCTTCGAGACCACCCACCTCGATGTCAAGCGCCTCGACACCAAGCGTCTCGATGCCACGCGCCTCGACACCAAGCGTCTCGATGCGACGCTCCTCGACGCGGGGCACCCCGATACGAGGCACCCCGATACGAGTCGCATCGGCCCGGGGAACGCCGACGCGAAGCAGACCGGGACGGAACACCAGGACGCACGGGGCGAATGGCTGCGGTTCGCCCCCGTGCAACCACTGTTCCGGGCCCGGGCCGCCCAGCGACTCGCCGTCCTCGCCTACCACGGCGTCACCGACCACCGCTCCTTCGGCGCCCAGCTCGACCGGCTGCAGCGACTCGCCACGCCGGTCTCGCTGGAAGCCGTCCTCCAGGCCGTCACCGAGCGGCGGCCGCTGCCGCCGCGCAGCGTCCTGGTCACCTTCGACGACGCCGACCGGAGCGTCCTCACCCACGCCCTGCCCGCCCTCGACGCGCGCGGCATCCCCGCGACCGCGTTCGTCATCTCCGAACTCATCGGCACCGAACGCCCCTTCTGGTGGCACGAGGCCGACTTCCTCGCCCGCCACGGCGGCCGCGCCCGCTCACTCGACTGCGGCCACCCCTCCCAGCTGCTCCCCCGGCTCAAGGCCATGCCCGACCCGGACCGGCGCCGGAGCCTGCACGAACTCCGGGTCAGCGCCGACCGCCGGCCGCCCCGCCAGGAACAGCTCACCCCCGCCGACCTGCTCGCCCTGCGGGACGGCGGCGTCGCCATCGGCAACCACACCCAGGGGCACCCGTGCCTCGGCCGCTGCGACGACGCCACCGTCCGCACCGAGATCACCGGCGCCCACGAAGCCCTCACCCACTGGCTCGGCGAACCCCCGATCGCCTTCGCCTACCCCGATGGCGGCCACGACCCCCGTGCCGAAACCGTTCTGCAGGAACTCGGCTACCGTCTCGGCTTCCTCTCCGACCACCGCCTCGGCCCCCGACTCCCCACCCACCCCCTCCAGATCAGCCGCCTTCAGGTCGACTCCACCACCAGCACCCGCCGCTTCGACACCATCCTCTCCGGCCTCGAACCCGCCTACCGCCGCTGGCGCCGCCAAGCGGTCGCCTGACGACGGCCGACGGCGCTGTGTGGGGGTCCCCCACACAGCGCCGTCTCGTTCAGGCCAATTCCGCCGCAGGGGCGCGCTGCCGTGCAGGCATGCGGCGTGCCCGAAGGGCATCACCCCGGCGCGCGATCCGGCCACCTCGCGCGCGAGGAGTCGGCTCGGCCGACCTCTCGCTTCGGGTTCTCCAGATCACCCGAGCCCTGTGTGGTTCAGGTGTCGCCCGCACTGCGCGGGAAGTCGACCCGGGCGGCTTCCGGACCGGAGGCGCTCCGCCGGGTGGATCAGGCGGTGACGGGGGCGAGGGTGAGGCCCTGGGGGTAGAGGGTGGCGGTGGCGGGGAGGACGGCAGGCAGGCCTGCGTGGAGGACGGTGAGGGTGCCGGCGCCGGTGCGGGTGGGGTCGGCGACGCGGCGGAGGGCCTGGGCGGCGACGGCTTCGGCGGAACCGAGGAGGGTGAGGGCCGGGGAAGCGGTGGGGGCGACGGCGGTGCGGATGCGGTCGGCGACGAGTTCGTAGTGGGTGCAGCCGAGGACGATCACGTCGGTGCCGTGCGGGGTGCGGGCGGCGGCGTCGGCGATGGCGGCGGTGATGGCGTCGTCGTCGCCGTGTTCGACGGCGTCCGCCAGGCCGGGGCAGGCGACCTCGGTGACGTCGGCGGTGCCGCCGAAGTCGCGGATCAGCCCGCGCTGGTAGTCGCTGCCGGTGGTGGCCGGGGTGGCCCAGATGGCGACCCGGCCGCCGAGTGCGGCGGCCGGCTTGATCGCCGGGACGGTGCCGATGACGGGCAGGCCGGGTTCGAGTTCGGCTCGCAGGGTGGCGAGCGCGTGGACCGAGGCCGTGTTGCAGGCGATCACCAGGGCGTCGGGTTCGAGGGCGGCCGCGGCCCGGCAGCAGCCGAGGGCCAGTTCGGTGACCTCTTCGGGTGTGCGCGGCCCCCACGGCATCGATGCCGGGTTGGAGGAGAGCACCAGATCGACGTCCGGGCGCAGCTTCCGAAGGGCGTCGGCGGCGGCCAGCAGGCCGATTCCGGAATCCATCAGTGCGATCTTCACGAGGCAAGACTTTAGTCGATCCACCCGTCCCGGCCGGTTCTGCGGCAGACTGCCGGGGTGACCGTCCTGCTGTGGATCGCCGCCTTCTCCCTGCTGGTCTGGCTCTGGCTGGCGTGCTGCCACGGTCTGTTCTGGCGCACCGACGTCCGGCTACCGCCTCGTCGTCCACCGGCGCGGTGGCCGGAGGCGGTGATCGTGGTGCCGGCCCGGGACGAGGCGGCGGTGCTGCCGGTGAGCCTGCCGTCGCTGCTGGCGCAGAAGTACCCGGGGCGGGCGCGGGTGATCCTGGTGGACGACCACAGTTCGGACGGCACCGGGGCGCTGGCCGCGGAGCTGCGGGCGATGGACGGGCTGGAGCTGACCGTCACCGCCCCTCCCCCGCTGCCGCCGGGCTGGACCGGCAAACTGTGGGCGCTGCGGCACGGGGTCGAGCTGGCCGGTCCGGACCCCGAGTACCTACTGCTGACGGACGCGGACATCGCGCACGGACCGGATTCACTGGCCGAGCTGGTCGCCGCCGCCGAGGGCAACGGGCTGGACCTGGTGTCGCAGATGGCCCGGCTGCGGGTGGAGACCGGTTGGGAGCGGCTGATCGTTCCGGCGTTCGTGTACTTCTTCGCCCAGCTGTACCCGTTCCGCCGGAGCAACCGCCCCGGCTCCCGGACGGCGGCCGCGGCGGGCGGCTGCTCGCTGGTGCGGCGGGAGGCGCTGGAACGTGCGGGCGGGGTGGCGGCGATCCGTGGGGCGGTGATCGACGACGTGTCGCTGGCCCGGGCGGTGAAGTCCTCGGGCGGGCGCACCTGGCTGGGGCTGGCCGGGGAGGTGGACAGCGTCCGCCCGTACCCGCGGCTGGAGCAGTTGTGGCGGATGGTGTCGCGCAGCGCGTACGCCCAGTTGCGGCACTCGCCGCTGCTGCTGCTCGGGACGGTGCTGGGGCTGGCGCTGGTGTACCTGGTGCCGCCGGTGGCGACGGTGGCCGGTCTGGTGGCGGGGGCGCCGCCGGTGGCGGGGGCGGGTGGGGCGGCCTGGGCGCTGATGGCGGGCACCTACCTGCCGATGGTCCGGTACCACGGGCAGCCGACCGCGGCCGCGCTGCTGCTGCCGTTCACTGCTTCGCTGTACCTGCTGATGACGGTGGACTCGGCGGTCCAGCACTGGCGCGGCCGGGGCTCGGCCTGGAAGGGCCGGACGTATTCCGGGGCTTGAGCGGGCTTGAGCGGGCTTGAGCGGGCGGACACGGGCGAACGCAGACGGGAACGGACGGCCACGGACGGGCACGGGCAGGCGCCGGAAAACCGCGGGCGCGCCGGGCCGGTCGGGTCCATACTGCTCGGATGGACCGTCAGCGGATCTCCCGGCTCGCCCATGCCCACCACCCGATCGCGGCGCCGTTGTCGGACGGGTCTGTGGCCCGTCTGCTGGACCGCGCGCTGGCCGGGCAGGAGGCCGGCCGGGCGCTGGACCTCGGTTGCGGCGAGGGTGCCTGGCTGCTGAGGGCGCTGGCCGCGCGGCCCGACTGGCGGGCGGTCGGGGTGGACGTGGACGCGGCGGCGCTGACCCTGGCCCGGGAGGCGGCGACCGCGCTGGGCGTGGAGCGCCGGATCGGCCTGCACCACCGGGACGCCCGGGAGTTCACCGACCGGGAACCCTTCGACCTGGTGCTGTGCGTGGGCGCCACCCATGCCTTCGACGGGCTGCTGCCCACGCTCGCGGCGGCGCGTGAACTCCTCGCGCCGGGCGGGCGGTTGCTGGTCGGCGAGGGGTTCTGGGAGCGCGAGCCGTCCCGGGCCGCACTGGACGGGCTGGGCGCCGTCCCGGAGGACTTCGCGGACCTGGCGACCACCACCGACCGGGTGCTCGCGGACGGCTGGACGCCGGTGTACGGGCACGTCAGCACCGCGCGGGAGTGGGACGACTACGAGTTCTCCTGGACGGGTTCGCTGGCCGGGTGGGCGCTGGACCACCCGGACCACCCTGGTGCGGCGGCCGCCCGGCAGGCCGCGGACCGCCACCGAACCGACTGGCTGCACGGCTACCGGGGGACGCTCGGCTTCGTCACCTACCTGCTGCGCCGCGACTGAACCACCCTCTGCCCGCCGCTACTTCTGCGTCCGCGCGAGGAAGTCGTCGATCAGCGGAGCGATCTCGGGCAGCTTCTCCTCCAGCGCGAAGTGCCCGGTGTCGAAGACGTGGAGTTCGGCGCCGGGCAGGTCCCGCAGGTAGGCGCGGGCTCCGGCCTCGGTGAAGAACGGGTCGTTCCGGCCCCAGACCACCAGTGTGGGCGGCTGGTCGGCACGCAACCAGTCCTGCCAGTCCGGGTAGAGGTCGACGTTGGAGAAGTAGTCGAGGGCCAGTTCGACCTGGATGTCCTTGCGGCCGGGGAGGTCGAGGAAGTGCTGGTCGAGGGTCCAGCCGTCGGGGGCGACCAGGCTCGGGTCGCCGGCGCCGCCCTCGTACTGGCTGCGGGTGACGTCCAGGGTGAGGATCGACCGGGCGACCTCCTCGGCACCGGGGACCCCGCGCCGGTGGGAGATGAACTCCCGTGCCTGATCGGAGAGTCCCTCCTCGTAGGCGTTGCCGTTCTGGACCACCAGGCCGGTGATCCACTCCGGTCGGCGGGTGGCCAGGCGGAGGCCGACGGGTGCGCCGAAGTCGAAGACGTACAGCGCGAATCGGTCCAGGCCGAGGGCGAGGCAGAAGCGCTCGATCACGTCGGTGAGGGTGTCGAAGCGGTACGGGAAGGCATCGGGCGCGGGGCTGTCGCTGTTGCCGAAGCCGGGGTAGTCGGGGGCTATCAGGCGGTAGCGGGTGCCGAGCGCGTCGAGCAGCCGGGCGTACTGGTGCGAGGCGGAGGGGAAGCCGTGCAGCAGCAACAGGACGGGGGAATCGGCCGGGCCGGTTTCGCGGTAGAAGACGCGCAGGCCGTCGAGGTCGACATGGCGGTGGTGGACGTGCGGGATCGTCAGCTCGCTCATGCTAACCATTAAACAGCATCTGAATGGTTAGGCAAGTGCTGTTGAGCGAGCTGATCGACCGTCACTCCCCTGCGGTGGGTCAGCCCTTCTGGAGCTGCTCCCGCTGCACCAGGTAGTCCAGCACCTCGGGCATCTCCTCGACGCCGCCGGCCTTGGTCGGCGAGGTGCGGTACTCGCCCTGGACGACCACCGTCGGCAGCTCCTTGATGCCGTAGCGGACGAACTGGGCGGCCGCGTCGTCCATCGACCGCCCGACCTCGGCGGATCGATAGGTGGCACCGAAGCGCAGGGGGTCGACGCCGTGGCGCACCGCCCAGTCGGTGGCGGTGGCCTCGGTGGTGAGGTCGACGTGGTCGGTGTGGATCGAGCGGAAGGCGCTGGTCTGCAACTGCTCGACCAGACCCAGGCGCTCAAGCGTGAAGTACAGGCGCGCATGGGCCCGCTGCACGCCCTCGTCCGGACTGCCCTGCCAGATCGCCGGCACCCGGCGCAGCGCGACGTCCGCGCGGTGCTTCTCGGCCCACGCCTCCAGCGGCTGCTCCAGCGCCTGGGAGTGGCCGCAGTCGTACCAGAAGAACTCGACCGCCTCGGTGCGGGCATTCTCACGCACCGGCTGCGGCTGGTCGAGCCTCACGAACTGGGTCCCCTCGGAGGGGGGTTGATGGGTCACCGCACCGACCTGGACGGGGGATGCGGCGATCCCGGCGGCGACGGCGAGCAGGATGGTGTACCGCAGCAGCGACTTCGATTTCACACCGGGCAGTCTGCTGGCGACGGTGGGTTACCGACGAGTCGGCGGGGGCCGGCGGGCCCTGTTTCACCCGGACGGGCGTAGCTGGGCCCGCATCGGAGACGGCCGTCGGTGTGCGCGCGGCGGCGCACGCCCTCGGCGCACGCGGGTCGGCGTCGCCCGTCAGCGTGCGCGGGTCGGCGTGCGCGGGTACGCGGGGTACGCGGGTCGGCGCCCTTTGGCGCGCGGGCCAGCGCCCGTCAGTGCGCTGGGTCGGCCGTCCACACCTCGGCGACCAGCCGCTGCCAGTCGTCCACCACCGCGCCCAGCTCGAAGTGCTCCAGCGCGTGCGCCCGGGCGGCCGCGCCGAGGCCCGCGCGGTTGCAGGCCAGCACCTTGGCCAGTGCCTCGGCCAGCGCGAGCGGGTCGCCCGGGGCGACCAGTGCTCCGGTGGCGCCGTCCCGGACCACCTCGCGCACCCAGCCCACGTCGGTGGCCACGGCCGGCACCCCGGCCAGGGCCGCTTCGATCAGCGCGCCGGGCACGCCCTCGCTGTCGCTGGTGAGCAGCAGCGCGTCCGCGGCCCGGTAGAGCGGCGCCGGGTCGGGCAGCGGTCCGAGGAAGTGGGCGCGGGCGGCGGCCGGGTGGCGGGCCAGCGCCTCCAGCAGCGGCCCGTCCCCGGCGACGGCCATCCGGACGTCGGGCAGCCGGTCGAGCACGTCGAGGGCGAGGTCGAGCCGCTTCTCGGGGGATATCGCGCCGATCCAGGCGACCAGCAGGACGTCCGCGGGCAGGCCCAGGGCGTGCCGGGCGGCGCGTCGGTCGGCCCGGCCGTCGGCGGGCGGATAGCTCTCGGCCGCACGGGAGTTGGGGATCACCCGGACCTTGCCCTCGGGCAGCCCGAACTGCTCCTCCAGCACCTCGCGCGCCTCGTCGGTGAGCGTGGTGACGGCGCCGGCGCGGTGCATCAGGGCGCTGCCACGCAGTCTGCGCAGCCTGGTGGCGGTCCAGTAGCGGGGGTGGCCGACGGAGACGTAGACGAAGGGGGTGCGGGTGCCGGCCAGGGCGAGGGCGCAGGCGGCCAGGGTGTCGGAGCCGTGGGCGAGCACGACGTCGGCGGCGCGGGCGGCGCAGCGCAGCGCCCACAGGGTGCTGGGGCGCAGGCGGCCGGGGCCGAGGACGGCGGCGGCACGCAGCCGGGCGGTGTCGGGACACCCCTCGCCGCAGGTCCCCGGAACGGCCGTCCCCGCGGTGCACACCCCCGCACCCGGCCGGGCCGGCCGCGCGGCCGGCACGGCCGGGTGCGGGGCGAGGGCGCACAGCGCGGAGGCCTGGCCCCGGCGGCGCAGTTCCCGGTGGAGGTCACGGGCGAAGTTCTGGGCGCCGCCCCGGCGCTCGTCGCTGATCAGGTGCAGGACACGCGGGCGGGTCGCGGCCGAATCGGCCACCGTATGGTCGGGCATGGACCGACCTTGGCACAGCGCTCCGCCCGGTACAGCCCCTTCGCGCAACCTGGCGGTGGCCCGCGCGCCCGCACCCGTACACCCGGTATGCGCTGAAGACCCGCCGTCGTGCGCCGGTTGCGACCGCCGTGCGCCCTGTTTCGCCCCGCGCCGCTCCGCGGTGCCGCCCTCCGCTCCCTCGTACGCCGCGTCAAGGACCGGCTCACACCATCGGGTGGGGTACGAGCCGCGCTACGCCGATGAGCCGGTACGCGGAGGGCCCGGGCGCCGCCCGGGCAGCGTCGGGTACGAGCTCGGGCGGGCCCGGCCCGTACCGCCGCGCGGTTACGCGGTTCGGGTGAACGCTGGTTGGACCTCGGCCCCGGCCGCTCGGCAGGATGTCGGGCCGGGGCGCCCCTCACGCCGCCCCATCTCCCCCTCCCCCGCTCGGATTTGGAGTCACCCGGTGTTCAAGGGATTCCGCAGCTTCCTGCTGCGCGGAAACGTGGTGGACCTCGCGGTCGGCATCGTGATCGGCGCCGCCTTCACCGCCGTCGTCACCGGGTTCGTCAGCGCCTTCCTCACCCCGCTGGTCGGGGTCGCCACCGGCGCCGTCGGCGACTTCACCCAGAAGACCTTCGAGGTGGGCGGCACCAAGTTCCCGTACGGCCTCTTCGTCAACGCCGCGATCGGGTTCGTGCTGGTCAGCGCGGTCATCTACTTCGCCGTGGTGGTTCCGGTCGGCAAGCTGCAGGACCGGTTCGAGAAGTCCAAGCCCGCGCCGGCCGCCAAGGTGGACTGCCCGGAGTGCCTGAGCGCGATCCCGGCCGCCGCGACCCGCTGCTCGTTCTGCACCACCCAGGTCGCCGCCCGGCCCGGCCTGCCCGCACAGTCCCAGGCGTTGCAGGCGCACTGACACCCCGACGGCGCCTCCGGACTACTCTGGTGGCACGTCCGGATCACCCGCTCTGGGCACTGACGGGAACTTTATTCCCGAAACATTCACGAGCCCCCGCCGCACCATCGAAGGGGGCTCGAATGCGCCGGGCGCACGCCCCGTCCGCAAAAGTTTCTCCATGGGCCCCTGCCGTCCCCCGGCCGGTCACACCAAGGTTTCCCGGCCACTGCGTCCGGCTGCTGTTCGATCACTGACGGGGTGCCAGGGTTGTCCGGAACTGAGCGCCGGTATGTCCGTTCTTCCTACTTTCGAAACCTTTGTGCGAGCGAAGACTGTGTAAACACTCGAACTGCTCCCCCTCCCGCTCTCCTCAGCAGGCGCATTGTGGGCTTACCGTATGCCCCATGACCTCGCCCCGCTCCTACGACGGAGTCGGCTACCCCTCTCCGTCCTTCTCCTCCGGCACGCCGATCTACGACAGCCTCGTGGCTGAGCGCGGTGTCCCCCAGATCGCACCCATCAACGTGCCGGCCGCCCTGCCGCCGGCACTGTCCTCCGGTTACGGATCCGGCCTCGGCCAGTCCTACGAGAACCGGTACGGCAACGGGTACGAGAGCGCCGGCAGCAACCTCCCCGCGCTGCCGCCCGCCCGCCTCGCCCTGGGCCCCGGCCCGAGCAGCGGCCCCTCCACCGGCCCGGCCACGGCGTACATCCCCGCGCAGTCCGCGCCGGCGTACGCCTCCGCCCCGCAGCCGCCCGCCCCCGGTTACGGCGCCCCCCAGCCGTACCAGCGGCCGCAGCCCGCCGCCCCGACCTTCGCCCAGACCGCCAGCGGCGGCTACCAGCCGACCGGCGGGCAGAGCTTCGGCGGCCAGAACACCTTCATCGGCCAGGGCGGCCAGCAGGCCTTCGGCGCGCAGCCGACCGGCGGACCGGCCGCTTTCGGCCAGGGCCAGCCCGGCGGCCTCCCGCAGGGCGGTCCGCAGAGCTTCGGCGGCCAGCAGTCCTTCGGCGGTCCCAACCCGGCCGGCCCCGGCTTCCAGGGCCAGGGCGGCGACCAGGGCTTCGGCGGCGCCCAGCTGCGCCCGGCCATGGCGCCGGTCGCGCCGGCCCGCCCGGTGCAGCCGCAGCGCCCCGGCCAGTACGCCGAGCCCGGCGGATTCCAGCAGGGCGGCTACCAGCCGCAGGGCCAGGGCTACTGAGCACTGCCACCGAGGGGCCGACCCCACCGGCCCGCACCCGCACCACCTGAGCACCACCCGGCGACCCCTGAACGCCGGGCGAACGGAGAAACGGGTCATCCACGGACCGCCCGGAACGCCCCCCACGGCGTACCGGGCGGTCCGTGCGCGTACCGGCCCCCGATGCCTGGAGCGCACGCGGGCCCACGGTGCTCGCAGCGCCGCCGGGGGCCGTGCGTCCGGCCGCATCGCTGCTGGCAGGATGGGGGAATGCACCTCACCGGACTCCACGTCTACCCCGTCAAGTCGATGTACCGCCTGAGTCCCGACACCGCCGTGGTCCACCCCTGGGGTCTGGCCGGAGACCGCCGCTGGATGCTCGCCGACCCCACCGGACGCTTCGTCAGCCAGCGGGAGAACGCCGCCCTCGGGCAGATCCGGGTCCGCCCGCTGTCCGACGGTGCGCTCGCGCTGACCGCCCCCGACGGCTCCCGGATCGAGGTCGCCGCCCCCGCCGTCACCACCGGCGACCCGGTCGCCGAGGTCGAGGTCTGGGGCACCCGCTTCCGCGCCGTCGAGGCTGCCAAGGAGGCGCACGCGTGGATCGCCGAACACCTCGGCGACTACCGCCTGGTGCACCTGGACGACCCGCGCGCCCGGCCCGTCGACCCCGAGTACGGCGGGCCCGGTGACACCGTCTCGATGGCCGACGGCTTCCCGCTGCTGCTCACCACCACCGCCTCGCTGGACCGGCTCAACGAGCTGATCGCCGCCGAGCACCCGGACGGCCACGAGATCCTTCCGATGGAGCGCTTCCGCCCCAACGTGGTGGTCGGCGGCTCCGAGCCCTGGGCCGAGGACGGCTGGCGCCGGATCCGGATCGGCGCGCTCACCTTCAAGGTGGTCAAGCCCTGCGGCCGCTGCGTGGTCACCACCACCGACCAGGAGAGCGGCGAGCGGCGCGGCCCCGAGCCGCTGCGCACCCTGGCCCGGCACCACAAGCTGATGCGCAGGGCCGCGTTCGGGCAGAACCTGATCCCCGAGCGGCCGGCCGGCGTCGAGGGCGACGCGCTGGGCACCCTGCGCCTGAGCGACGACGTCCAGGTACTGGAGGACGGCGCGCACTGGTCCGCCGACGGGCGCTGAGACTCTGCCGTTCGGTGCCGTGGCCTCCGGCGTGGGTACGGCTTCCGCCGTGCCCCGGCCTCCGCCGTGCCCCGCGTCGCGGGGACGGCCTGCCGGTACGGAACTCCGGCTGTGCGCGCTCGTTGAAACAAGTGGTCGGAACCTGTGGCCGCGGTGGGCGCCCCCGGTGTCCGCGTGGCGCCGGGCCGCCGGGTCACCCGTCCGGACGGGCCGGGACGGGCGGACGGACCACCCGCCGGGGCGCGCTACGGTGGGCGGACGGCCCGCGCACCCCCGCGCCCACGGCCCGTTGATCACCGGCACGACGAAGGTGGGGACGACAGACCGTCATGGCTGAGCACAGGGTCCGGGTCACCCAGGACAGCGCATCCCGCTGGCGTCGCCGCGCGGGCGAGTACGACACGCTCACGGAGGCCCTGGCGGCCGCCGAGCCGGGCGACACCGTGACCGTCCGGCCGGGCATCTTCCGGGAGAACGTGCTGCTGGACAAGCCGGTGACGATCGTCCCGGCCCAGGGCCCGGGCACCGTCCGGATCGAACCGGCCTCCGGGGTGGCGATCACCGTCACCGCCGCCGCGACGGTGAAGGACCTGGTGGTCGAGGGCGGCGACAGCTCCGCCCCGGCCGTCCTGGTCACCGGGCAGCAGGCGACGCCCGCGTTCACCGGCTGCCGGATCGAGACCCGCTCCGCCACCGGGGTCGAGGTCAGCGGCGGTGCCCGGCCGACCCTGCGCGGTTGCGTGGTCGCCAACCCGGGCGGCCTCGGGCTGCGGCTGCGCGGCGAGGGAACGGCCGCCGCCTTCGAGGACTGCGAGGTCGCGGCGGCCGGCCAGGCCGGGCTCGCCGTCCTCGGCGGGGCGACCGCCGCGCTGGAGCGGTGCCGGGTCCACCACGCCTCCGGCGCCGGGGTGTTGCTCTCGGACCCGGGCAGCGCGGCCGAGCTCACCGGCTGCGAGATCTACGAGATCCGCGGCAGCGGCGTGCAGGCCGAGGCGCAGGCGGGCGGACGGCTGGTCGACTGCGACATCCACCGGGTCACCGGCAACGGCCTCACCCTGGACGGCGAGGCCGAACTGGTGCTCACCGGCTGCCGGGTGCACGACCTGCCGGAGAACGGCGCCGACCTGCGCGGACGCGCCAGGCTCAGCCTCGTCCACAGCACCGTGCGGGACTTCGGGCGCGGAGCGCTGTCGGTCTGGGACCAGGGCACCGAGGCGGTCGCCGAGTCCTGCCAGATCCACGGCTCCACCGGCGAGTACCCGGCGCTGTGGGTCAGCGACGGCGCCCGGATCACCCTCACCGACTGCTCGCTGCACGACCTGCCGGACGCGCTGTTCGTCCTCGACCGGGACTCCGCGGCCGTCGCCCAGGGCTGCTCGTTCAGCCGGATCCGCAGCTCGGCGGTCTCGGTCAGCGGCGGGGCCACGGTCACGCTCGCCTCGTGCCGGGTGCAGGAGGCCGGGACCGGGCTCTGGTTCCGCGACCACGGCAGCGGCGGGCTGCTCACCGACTGCGAGATCTCCGACGTCGCCACAGGGGTGATCGTCACCAAGGGCGCCGACCCGGTGCTGCGCGAATGCACCGTACGGGCGAGCACCGACGCCGGGGTGTACGTCTCGGCGCAAGGGCGGGGCACCTTCGAGGAGTGCCGGGTCTCGCACGGCAAGGGCTTCGGCTTCCACATCATCGACGGGTGCCGCACCCAGCTCACCCGGTGCCGGGCGGAGCAGAACGAGCGGGCTGGGTTCGAGTTCTCCGAACCTGGACCGGTCGCCGAGGGGTGCACCTCGGACGACGTGGCACCGGCGGCCCCCGCGGGTGCGAAGACCTCCGGACTGCGGGACCTGCCGAGCCCTCGGTCCGCTCAACTGGGCCCTGAAGCATCCGCGTTGACACCCGCTTCGCTGTCCCCGGCGGCCTCGGCGGCGACAGCGGCCCCGGCGGCTTCGGCCGCCACCTCCGCGATCGGGCCGATCCCGGACTGCCGGCCGGCCGACGAGGCACTCGCCGAGCTGGACTCGCTGGTCGGACTGGCCACGGTGAAGCAGGAGGTCCGCACCCTGATCGACCTGATCTCGGTCGGCCGGCGCCGCCGCCAGGCCGGGCTCAAGGCGCCCTCGCTGCGCCGGCACCTGGTCTTCACCGGCGCCCCGGGCACCGGCAAGACCACCGTCGCCCGGCTGTACGGCGAGATCCTCGCCTCGCTCGGGGTGCTCCAGCGCGGGCACCTGGTCGAGGTGGCCCGGGTCGACCTGGTCGGCGAGCACATCGGCTCCACCGCGATCCGCACCGCCGCCGCCTTCGACCGGGCACGCGGCGGCGTGCTCTTCATCGACGAGGCGTACGCCCTCGCACCCGAGGACGGTGCGCGGGACTTCGGCCGCGAGGCGATCGACACCCTGGTCAAGCTGATGGAGGACCACCGGGACGAGGTGGTCGTCATCGTGGCGGGTTACACCGCCGAGATGGAACGCTTCCTGTCCGCCAACCCCGGTGTTTCGTCGCGCTTCTCACGCACCATCACCTTTCCCGACTACACGGCGGACGAGCTGCTGGAGATCGCCCGGGCGCAGTGCGCGGAGCACGAGTACGCGCTCTCCGAGACGGCCGAGGGCGCGCTGCTGGAACACTTCGCCCGGCTGGAGCGCGGGCCCAACTTCGGCAACGGGCGCACCGCGCGGCAGGTGTTCGAGACCATGGTCGAGCGCCACGCGGTGCGGGTGGCGGCCCTGGCCGACCCGTCCACGGAGGAGCTGCAACTGCTGGTCTCGGCCGACCTGCCGGCGGTGCCCCTGCCGTAGCGGGGAACTCCCCCGGGGCTGCGGGCCGTTGGGCGCACATGAGCATGCTGTTGACGGGTGCGGCGGGTGGACTGCTGTTACCGGCCGGGCTGGTGGTGCTGTTCTTCCTCGGCGCGGTGGTGCGGCGGTTTCGCAGCCGTCCGGTAGCGGGCGGACCGGGCGCCCCGGCGGGCGGCCGGGGCGCGGGGGCGACCGCGACGGAGGAGTTGCACGCGCTGCTGTACCCGAGCAAACGGGTCCAGTTGGAGCAGCGGCGGATCGAGCTGGTGCTGCGGGACGACGAGCACGACGGTGCGCCGAAGCGTACGGGGATCGACCTCGCGGGCGGTCGGGCGGTGATCCGGCGGGGGACGGGCGACGGCTGAGCGGCGACAGCGGACGGATGACAGGTGTCAGCTGACGGATGACAGATGACAGAACCTGAAATCTGTCATCCGTTGGCTGTTCTCTGTTACCTGTTATCTGTCCGCTGCCAGTTGTCGCTTGTCAGGCGCCAGGCGCCAGGAGTCAGTTGTCAGCCCGTCCAGGCGCCGCCCGCCAGGAAGGTCTCCATCGCGGTCCGGTACGGCGCGATGTCGATCCGCTCACCGGCCAGCCAGTCGTCCGAGTAGTACTTGTCCAGGTAGCGGTCTCCCGGGTCGCAGATCAGGGTGACCACGCTGCCCGTTCGCCCCGCCGTCCGCATCTCGGCGACGATCCGCAGCGCGCTCCACAGTCCCGTCCCGGTGGAGGCCCCGGCCTTCTTTCCGAGCACCTGCTCCAGCACCCGCACCGCCGCGATCGAGGCGGCGTCCGGCACCTTCATCATCCGGTCGACCGCGCCCGGGACGAAGCTCGGCTCCATCCGGGGCCGCCCGATGCCCTCGATCCGGGAGCCCTTCCCGCAGACGGCGTCCGGATCGTGGTTGACCCAGCCGTCGAAGAAGCAGGAGTTCTCCGGGTCCGCGACGCAGATCCGGGTGTCGTACTGCATGTAGTGCACGTACCGGGCCATGGTCGCCGAGGTGCCGCCCGTCCCGGCGGTGGCGACGATCCAGGCCGGCTCGGGGTGCGGCTCCAGGCGCAGCTGGGCGAAGACCGACTCGGCGATGTTGTTGTTGCCGCGCCAGTCGGTGGCGCGCTCGGCGTAGGTGAACTGGTCCATGTAGTGGCCGCCGGTCTCCTCGGCGAGCCGGGCGGACGCCTCGTACACCTCGTCCGAGCGCTCGACCAGGTGGCACTCGCCGCCGTGGAACTCGATCAGGTCGATCTTGGCCTGGCTGGTGCTCTTGGCCATGACCGCGATGAACGGCACGCCGATCAGCTGCGCGAAGTACGCCTCGGAGACGGCGGTGGAGCCGCTGGAGGCCTCGATCACCGGCTTGCCGGGGCGGATCCAGCCGTTGCAGAGCCCGTACAGGAACAGCGAGCGGGCGAGGCGGTGCTTGAGCGAGCCGGTCGGGTGGGTGGACTCGTCCTTGAGGTAGAGGTCGATCCCCCACTCGGCCGGCAGCGGGAAGCGCAGCAGGTGGGTGTCGGCGGAGCGGTTGGCGTCGGCCTGGACCTTGCGCACCGCTTCCTTGAGCCAGTCGCGGTAGTTCGGGTCCGAGCGGTCGACGTCGGCGGTGGGCTCGATGCCGGGGCTCACACCGGACTGGGTGCTCATGGTCACTACTCCCTCGTTGCGGCCCCCCACTGCTCACTACGAGTGTACGAGAGTCACGATAAGTGACCATTTTCGGAGGCCCAGCTTCCGCTTATCCCCCGCGGACCGCATGCCGGTGCTACACCGGCACCGACTGCGGGTCCGCCAGGTACGGGCCCCAGCCGAGCTCGGCCGCGCCCGCGAGCGCGCCGTGCGCCAGCTCGGCACCGACGATCGGCACCCGACCGCTGCGCCCCCACAGGCTGCGGTCGGCCACCACCGCGCGCAGCCGGTCGGGGGCGGCCTCCAGGAGGTCGAGGTGGAGTCCGCTGAGCACCACCCGGTCCGGGTTGAGGATGTTGGCGACCCCGGCCAGGCCGAGCCCGAGCCGGTCGATCACGTGCTCCACCGCCGCCCGCGCCCGCTCGTCGGTCGCGGCCGCCCAGCACAGTTCGCGCGCCTGGTCGAGCAGCGGGCGCCCCGGCTCCGGGGTGAGGCCGGCGGCGGAGAAGAGCGCGGCGGGATCGGTCTCGGAGTTGAGGCAGCCCCGGTTGCCGCACACGCACGGGCGCCCCTGCGGATCGACGGTGAGGTGGCCGACCTCCAGGGCGAGCCCCGCGCTGCCGGTGTGCAGGTGACCGTCGATCACCAGGGCGCCACCGACACCGCGGTGGCCGGAGGTGACGAAGAGCAGGTGCCGAGCGCCGCGCCCGGCGCCGTGCCGGTACTCCGCGAGCGCGGCGAGGTTGGCGTCATTGGCGATGGCGGTGGGCAGCGGGTGCACCGCCATCGGGCCGTGGTCGGCGCGGCCGACCTCGACGTCGTACAGGTCGGCCACCGGGGTCCCGCTGGGCCAGGCGAAGTGCAGCGCGGCGAGCGCGGTGCCGTCCGGCTCGGTGACCGGATTGGGCAGGGCGAGCGCGGCGGCCAGGCAGCGGCGGCTGGTCGAGCGGGCCAGTTCGGCACCGGCCTGGGCGACGGCGCGCAGCATTCGCACCGGGTCTGTGGCGGCGGGCAGCGGCAGGTGGACCGGCGGATCGAGGAGTCCGCCGAGGCCGGCCAGTGTGACGCTCAGCCCGTCGGCGTGGATCTGGCCGGCGACCACGACCGGGCCCTGGGGATCGATCGCCAGCCGGTGCGAGGGCCGGCCGCGACCACCGCCGGCCGGACGGGAGTCGACGGTGATCAGGCCCAGCGCCTCCAGCTCGGCCGTGACCGCCCCGGCGGTGGCCCGGGTGACGTCCAGCGCGCGGGTGAGCGCGGAACGGGTGGGTGTCTGACCGGTGTGGATCAGCGACAGCGCGGGACCGAGCAGCGTCCGACCGCGGTCGGGGGCCGCGCGGCGGTGGGCTTCGCGCTGCGCGTCGGGATCGGCTCCGGAGCGGGGCCGCGGGCTTGATGGTGAGAGCTGCACGCCCCTATTGTTACTTTGTGCCGCTTCGAAACAAAATCCGTTCCCATCGCCGGCCCGACGACTCCTCGCCCCAGTCTCGCAGCACACCCCCGGCGCCCGACAGCCCCTGGGGCGCCGCACGACTCGCACTCACCGCGTTCTTCGCCATCGACGGCTTCCTGTTCGCCGCCTGGGTCGTCCGCATCCCGGACGTCCGGAGCCAGATCAGCGCCTCGCACAGCGCCCTCGGGCTCGCCCTGCTCTGCCTGTCCATCGGCGGGGTCGCCACCATGCCGGTGGTCGGCCGGCTCTGCCTGCGGTACGGCTCGCGGCCCGTCACCGTCGGCTCACTCGCCTTGGTCGGTCTCGCCGCGCCGGTGCCCGCGCACGCCCACTCGGTGTACTCGCTCGGCGGTGCACTGCTGCTCTTCGGCGCAGGGTACGGCGGCGCCAACGTCGCCATGAACAGCGCCGCCGTCGAGCTGGTGGCGCAGCTGCGGCGGCCCGTCATGCCCAGCTTCCACGCCGGGTACAGCCTGGGCGGGCTGGTCGGCGCGGGGTTCGGCGGACTGCTCGCCGACCGGCTGACCACCGCGTGGGCGCTGGCCCTCGGCGGACTGCTGGGGCTGGCCGTCACCGTCGGCGCGGGCGTCGCGCTGCTGCGCAGCCCGGCGGCGCCGCTGGTCGCACCGGAGCAGATCGGTGCCGAGGCCGGGCCCGAGGAGGGGGCCGCCGCGGGAACCGCCGAGGACTCCGCGCGCCGCCCGGCCGGGGGGCACGTCCGGCTGCTGGTCCTGATGCTCGGGCTCACGGCGATGTGCACGGCGTACGGCGAGGGCGCGATCGCGGACTGGACCACCCTGCACCTGACCGACGACGTGCACACGAGCGCGGGGACGGCCGCCGGTGGGTACGCCGCGTACGCCTTCGCCATGACCAGCGGGCGGGTGGGCGGCACCTGGCTGTCCATCCGGCTCGGCCAGAACCGGCTGATGCTGCTCGGCGGGCTGGTCGCGGCGGCCGGCATGCTGGTCGCCGCCCTGGCTCCGGCGGCGCCGCTGGCCATCGGCGGGTTCATCCTGGTCGGCCTCGGGCTGGCCAACCTTTTCCCGCTCGCGATCGCGCGCGCCGGTGCGGCGGGCGGACCACAGGGCGTCGCGCTCGCCTCGACGCTCGGGTACGGCGGAATGCTCATCGGGCCGGTGGTGATCGGCTTCCTCGCCGACGCGGCCGGACTGCCGCTCGCCTTCACCACGGTCGCGGTCGCGGCCACGACGGCGGCGCTGCTGCCGCTGGCGGTCAGACGGCGCGGCTGATGGCTCACGGCTGACAGATGACAGATGACAGATGACAGATTTCATCATCTGTCATCCGTCCGCCGTGCGCTGTCCGCCGTCCCCTGCTCCACTCCGCACCGCCCGAACCACACCGCCCGGCCCCGCCCCTGACGGTTCCGCCCGAAAAGTGGCAGGATGCGGCCCCATGACCACCACCGGACGCATCCAGGTACTGCGGGCGAGCGAGCGCCCGGCCACCCCGTGGCTCAACGGGGGCGGAGTGACCAGGGAGATCGCCGGGTTCCCCGCCGGGGCCGGGCTGAACGACTTCGACTGGCGGGTGAGCCTGGCCGACGTGGCCTCGGCCGGGCCCTTCTCGCCGTTCCCCGGGATCGACCGGGTGATCACCCTGGTCGAGGGCCCGGGCATGGCGCTCACCGTGGACGAAATCGAGCATTCGGTCGACACCCCGTTCCGCCCGTTCACCTTCTCCGGCGACGCCACCACCGACTGCCGGCTGCTCGGCGGTCCGGTGGTCGACTTCAACGTCATGACCCGTCGCGGCCGGGTCGAGGCCGCCGTGGACCTGGTCACCGACGCCGGCGCCGTGCGGGTGCCGCCCGGCGCAACCGTCCTGTTGGTCTGCCTCGCCGGTGCGGCCACCGTGGAGGGCACCGAACTGACCCGTTACGACGCCGCCTTGCTCGACGCCCCCGGCACCCACGAGTTGCGGCCCGACGGGGTCGCTGCCGTCATCACCTTCCGCACCACCGCCACCACCCCCGCCACCGCCACCGCCACCGCCGCGAGCTGAACAACGCACTGCCCGTGCCCCGGGGCGACCAGGGTACGGGCAGCGGCACCCGCCGCGCGGACGGCGGACCGTCAGCCGCAGAACACCGGCGTGGCGTGCGCCGGGTCCAGGGCGTTGGTCACCAGGTGCAGCGCCGTCGGCGAGAAGGCGATCGCCACGTGCTCGGCCAGCGCGACCGGACAGTGGTCCTGCAGCACCTCGTTGTCGACGTCCGGCCCGTTCAGGAACTGGGTCCGCCACGGAGTGACGACCTCGTCGTACACGGTCGAGATCACCGTGTAGTGCACGCCCGGCACGGTGTCCGGCCGCGAGGCCATGGTGGCGTTGAAGTCGGAGCCCACCGCCTGGTCACGACAGGCCTGGCAGACCGTGTAGATCAGGTCGGCCACCCCGGGGAAGTACGGCGCCAGCTTGGTGATCCCGTCGAGGGTCGTGCCGTGGTTGGACGGTGCCAGGCCGATCAGCTTGTCCACCTTCGAGGCCCCGCCGAGGAACTTCAGGTAGTAGTTCGGCAGCATTCCGCCCTGCGAGTGCCCGACGATGTCGACCTTGGCCGCACCGGTCGCCGTCCTCACCAGGTCGACGAAGTGGGCGAGTTGGACCGCCGACGCGGGCACCGCCCCGAGGCCGCCGATCGGCAGCAGCAGGCCGCTGCCCGTGGAGGTGATGCCGGGGGCGGTGCCGTAGTCGAGGGCGAAGACGCAGTACCCGAGGCCCTTCAGCAGCGGGGAGAGCGTCAGCCAGTTCTCGTAGCGGTTGGCGAAGGTGCCGTGGACCAGCACCACCGGGTCGGGGTGCGCGGCGGACGGTCGGCAGCTCCAGTCGTTGGCGCCGGGCGGCGAGGCCACCGTGTCGCCGTCGGGCGGGAGTTCGGTCGCGGCGGCGACGGCCGGAGCCGCCGCGGGAGCCGCCGAAGCGGGCACCGCCGCCGCACCGACCAGCAGTGCTCCCGCCAGAACGGCCGCGCCGAAGGCTCCGCGGAGCCGACGGCGCAAGGGAGTTGCGGAGAAGCGGAGAAGTGGGGTTCTCAACTGTTGCCTCCACAGCAGAAGTTTGTTACCAACAGGTAACCCGAGTGGCTCAATGATGCGGTCGCCCCTCCGGCCCGGCCCTTGGGCGTTCCCCAGACCTGGACGGTGTTCTCTGTGACCGGTCACAACGCACCCCACTGCACCCCCACGACCCGGCCCTCAGCAGTGCCCACGAACCGCCCGGCCGGCTCCCCCACGGATGCGGCCGACCACCCCACCCCGTGGCGCGTCCCGGTGATCGGCGGCCTCCCCGCCGACCAGCGGCTCCTGGGCGGCGCCCGCGAGTTGGCCACCGGCGTGGTCGCCGTCCTGCTCGACCGCGTGCCGGTCTACCGCCGTCTCCCCCGCGAGCAGCTCACCGGCGAGCTCACCCGGGACACCGAGCGCCGTATCCGCGCCCTCGCCCACACCGTCCGCACCGGACTCCCGGCCCCCGCCGAGGAGTTCACCGCCGTACGGGAGGCCGCCGCGCGCCGCGCCGAGGAGGGCCTGCCGCTGGACGCCGTACTGCTCGCCCACCACCTCGGACTGGAGGTCTGCTGGGAGTTCCTCACCCGGGACGCCCACGCCGGCGACGCCGCCGACCTGCTGCTGCTCAACCGCCTGCTGCTCGACCAGCTCCGCCGCGCCGCCACGGCGGCCGGCGCCGGCTACCTGGACGGGCAGCGCTCGGCCGGCGACCGACGCTCCACCGCCCGGCAGTCCCTGCTCACCGCGCTGCTCGCCGGCACCCCCGCCGAGGAGGCCGCCACCCGGGCCGGGACGGAGCTACCGCCCGGCTACGCCGTGCTCTGCCTCTCCCTCGCCGACCACCCGGACGAGCACTCCCCCGGCGTCGACCCGGGCATCGCCGCCCGCCGCAAGCTCCGCCGCTTCGGAGCCGAACTCGACCACCAGGCCCGGCAGTCGGCGCTCACGGCGCTCACCCCGTCGGGCGGGCTGGTGCTCGTCCCGCTGGACGCTCCGCCGGACCTGTCGGCCGATCCGTCCCGCGGCGTGGCCTCAGAGGGCATGTGGCCCCAGCTCGCCGCCGCCCTCGCCGCCGCGGCCCGCGCCGCCGGAGTACCCGTACTGGCCGGAGCCGCCACCGCGGTACCGGCCGAGGTGCCCGGGGCCGCCGCGCTCGCGTACGAAGTCCTGGACGTGGCCAGGGCGTTCGGCCGCCCGCCCGGATTGCACCGACTGGACGACGTACTGCTGGAGTACCAGTTGACCCGGCCCAGCCGGGCCCGCTCCCGGCTCGCCGCACTGCTCGAACCGCTCGCCGACGGCGGGGAGTTGCTCACCACCCTGCGCACCCACCTGGCCGGCGGCCTCAACCGCCGTCACACCGCGAGCGCCCTGCACCTGCACCCGAACACCGTCGACTACCGGCTGCGCCGGATCGCCGTCCTCACCGGCCTGGATCCGGCCCGCCCGGCCGACGTCCTGCGGATCGCCGCCGCCATCGCCGCACGGACCGCCGAAGCGGCGCCACCAGCCCGGTAGTCGCCCGGGACGGCCACGCAGAGGAGCACCCGCGCCGAAGGGCGCGGGTGCCACTGTCAGCCGGAATCAGCAACCGATCCAGCCGCGGGTGACCACCCACTGGTCCAGCTTGGACCACGTCTGCGGACCGACGACGGTGTCCTGGTAGAGGCCGGTGCACCGCTGGAACTTCGCGACGGCCGCGTCGGTCGCGTCGCCCCAGACCCCGTCCACGTCCAGCGGTGCGCTCGCATCGGGCGAGTACACGACGTGATTGAGCTCGCACTGGAGCTGCTTCACGGCATTCCCGCTGGAGCCGTAGCTGAGCGTGGGCTCGGAGCTGGTGTAGCCGCAGTACTGCGAGGTCTGCGCCGAAGCGGCCGGCGCGGTCACGATCCCGGCAGCCAGCACGATTCCGGCGGTGATGAGGCCGCCCGCGAGACGGTTGGGTGCGAGACGGTTGCGCATGAGAGTCCCCCGTTGGTCGGTTCCGTGGAATTGCTGGATGAGATTCGAACAAGCGGCACCATAGCCGACGTACCGTCAGCAAACGGGAGCAGCTACCTAAAGGACCGACAAAACGATGCTCAGCCCTGCTCCCCGGGCAACCGCAGGTCCCACCCGACCAGGGCGCGCAGCTGCTCCGCCGTCACCCCGTCCGGCACCGGCCGGGGCGGCTCGTGGCGCAGCGGCGGCTGCCAGCCCTCCTCCTCGGTCCAGCGGCGGACCACCTTGGCCGGGGCCCCGGCGACCACGCTGTGGTCGGGCACCTCCCCGCGCACCACCGCACCCGCTGCGACCACCACGTTGCGACCGATCCGAGCCCCCGGCATGATCACGGCGCCGGTGCCGATCCAGCTGCCCGCGCCGATCTCCACCGGCTCGTTGCGCGGCCACTGCTTGCCGATCGGCAGCTCGGTGTCGCGGTACTCGTGTGTCTGGTCGCTGACGTACACCCCGGGACCGGTCCAGACGTCGTCGCCGATGACGATCGACTGGTGGCCGACGATGTGGCTGTCCCGGCCGATCACGCAGCCGCCGCCGATCCGCACGATCGGCTCCGGGCCGAGGTCGAGCCCGGGCAGGAAGCCCGCGCTGATGGTGACCCGCTCGCCGATGATCGAGAACGGCCCGATGGTGATCCACTGCTCGTTGAACACCGCCCCGAGCGGGAAGGCGAGGGTCGTGCCGTCGCCCAGCTCGCCGAACCGGTAGGGGCCCGGGTTCCGGTTGGTGACCGCGCCGGTCCGCTGCATCCAGCGCCAGCCCCCGTGGACGAGGCGTCCGGCGGCCCGGCGGCCACCGGCCCGAACGGCGGAGAGGAGGGAACGGGTTATCGGCATGCGCTCACGTTACCGGCCCGTAGGGTCCGCCCGTCCGCCGGGAGGCCGACGTCACACCCGTCCCACCGGCCCCGCCGGCACCAGCCCCACGGCCGTCCGAAGGCCGCCACCACTGTCGGACCGTGGTGGAAGACTCCCCCCATGGAGATCTCCGAGCACATCGACGCGCTGCGCCGCGAGGGCACCCTGCTGGCCGACGCCGCCGCCCGCACCGACCTCACCGCCCCCGTCCCGACCTGCCCGGACTGGCGGCTCGGCGACCTGGTGCGGCACGTGGGCCAGGTCCATCGCTGGGCCGCCGCCTACCCGTCGCAGGGGCTGGGGGCGGTGCTGGACGAGGCCGGTCGACAGGCCGTCATCGGCCCGGATCCCTCGGACGCCGCGCTGCTCGAGTGGTTCCGCGAAGGCCACGCCGCGCTGGTGACGACGTTGTCGCAGGCCCCGGCCGACATCGAGTGCTGGAGCTTCCTGCCCGCGCCCAGCCCGCTGGCCTTCTGGGCCCGGCGCCAGGCGCACGAGACCGCCGTCCACCGCTTCGACGCCGACGCGGCGGCCGGCTCACCGGGCCCGGCCGTGGACACCGCGCTCGCCCTGGACGGCATCGACGAGCTGCTGCGCGGCTTCATGGCCCGCGGCCGGGCGAAGGTGCACAGCGACAGTCCGCGCACCGTCCGGATCCGGGCGACAGACGGCTCGGGCTCCTGGCGCCTGACCGTCTCCCGCGAGCCGCTCGCCGTCACCAGCGAGGAGTTCCCCGAGCCGGCCGACCTGACCATCACCGGTCCGGCCCGGGAGCTCTACCTGCTGCTCTGGAACCGGCTGACGGTCGAGCAGAACGAACGGGGGGCGCAGACCGGGCAGCTCGAGCTCAGCGGCGACCGCGCCCTGCTCGACCTCTGGCGGGACAACGCGGCGGTCCGCTGACCCGGCGCCGGCCTGCCAGGTCATCGGCCGGGCGGGCCGGCCACGAGCCACCCGCCGTCCCGGCCGCCGTCCATCCGCCGCCCAGCCGCCGCCCGGGCCTGGCGACAGCCGGACGGCAGCCGGTTCAGCGCGCCCGGGCGGCAGGTTCAGCGCACCCAGGCAGCCGGCCGCTTCTCCAGGAACGCCCGCATCCCCTCCTGCGCCTCCGCCGACCCGAACAGCCGCGCCGACAGCTGCACCAGCTCGTCCGCGTCCCGCTGGAAGGACCGCGCCACCTCGGCGTTGGCCAGCCGCTTCGACTCCGCCAGCCCCTGCGGCGAGCCCTGGCGCAGCGCGTCCAGCAGGCCCTTCAGCACCACTCCGGTGGACTCGGTGGACTCGGCGGCCTGGGTGATCAGACCGATCCGGGCCGCCTCGGCGGCATCGAAGACCTCGCCGGTGAGGTAGTAGCGGGCGGCGGCGCGCGGCTCCAGCTTGGGGCGCAGCGGCAGCGAGATGACGGCGGGCGCGAGGCCGAGCCGGACCTCGGTGAAGGCGAAGGTCGCGGCCGGTCCGGCGACAGCGAGGTCCGCCGCGCCGATCAGACCGAGGCCGCCGGCCCGGGCGTGCCCGTCGACCACGGCGATCACCGGCTTGGTGCAGTCCACGATCGCCTTCTGCAGTTCGACCAGGCCGCGCGGACCCACCGTCGGGTCCGCGCCGGTCGCCTCGGAGAGGTCCGCACCCGCGCAGAACACCTTGCCGGTGTGGGTGAGCACCACCGCGCGGACGTCCCGGTTCGCCGAGGCCACCGCCAGTCCGGCGTGCAGCTCGGACATCAGGCGGGAGGAGAGCGCGTTGCGGTTGTGCGGCGAGTCGAGGGTGAGCGTGGTGACGGCGTCGGCGGTGGTGACGCGGACGAGGGGCTCTGCGCTGGTCATCGGCGTGGGTCTGCCTTCCGGCTGAGGGTGGGTCGGACTGCGGGCGCGGTCCGGGGTGCCCGGACCGCGCCCCCACGACTCTGGCACGCCCACCCGCCCCTCTGCCAGAGCCAACCGCGGCCCGGCCGGCCGGAGCCGCCCGGTACGTCCGGTGTCCGGGCGGAAAACCGCTGGTCGCGGCCGTGCTGCGCCCGGCAGCATGGGCGCCATGGCCACTGACACCCCGGTCCTGCTGCTCGCCCCGCGCATCAACGAGACCGGCCTCCAGCTGCGCACCGCCGCCGGGCTGCGCGGCCTGCGGGCGCTCACCGCCGCCTCCTGGCGGGCGCCGCGCGAACTGCTCGGCGCGGCGGTGCACGTGTACGGGGGGCCGCTGTTCGCCGACGCGGTCGGCCGGGAGCTCGGCCTCGCCCTGCTGGAGCCGGCCGAGGACTGGCTGGCCCGGCTGCCGCTCGCGCTGACCGGCCGCCGGGTGTCCGCGACCACGCTGGCCGAGGCCCGGACGCTGCGCGGCCCCGCCTTCGTGAAGCCCCCGGCGGACAAGCTGTTCGCCGCCCGGGTGTATCCCCACGGCGGCGCGCTGCCCGGTCCCGAACTGCTGGACGGCGACACGCCGGTGCTGGTGAGCGAGGTGGTGCGGTTCCGCACGGAGTACCGGCTGTTCGTCCTGGACGGCACGGTGCGGGCAGGTTCGCGCTACGCGGTGGACGGCGACCTGTCCGTGGCGCCGCTCGACCGGGACGGCTTCGAGGCGTCGGCGTTCGCCCGTGACGTGCTGGTCGCCTCGGCCACCCACGCCCCACTGCCGAGCGCGGTGGTCGTGGACGTCGGACCGACGGACGACGGCTGGGCGGTGGTGGAGGCCAACGCGGCCTGGGCCAGCGGGGGTTACGCCGCCGAGCCGCAGGGCGTCCTGGACGTGGTGCTGCGCTCCTCCGGACCGGCCGCCCAACTGCCCGCCATCGACCGTCCGTTCCTGCGCGAACTGCCCGAAGTGGTGCGCTGATCGCCCCGGTCGGGGGCGCCGGGCAGACCGAGCGGCGTCATCGCTTGCGGCGCCGGCAGGCGATGGCGCACGATCGTGCGCCATGACCACCAAGCACCTCACCCACATCACCGAGCCGCCCGGCGTCGCCCCCGGGACCGGCTACACCCAGGTCGTCACCGGCAGCGGCCGGCTGGTCCAGGTCTCCGGGCAGGTCGCCTTCGACGAGCACCGGAACCTGGTCGGCGCGGGTGACCCGAAGGCCCAGGCCCGCCAGGTCTTCGAGAACCTGCGCCGCTGCCTGGCCGCCGCCGGGGCCGACTTCTCCGACGTCGTCAAGTTCACCTTCTTCATGACCGACATCGCCCACCTCCCGGCCATCCGGGAGGCCAGGGACGAGTACCTGGGCGACCTGCCGCTCCCGGCCGTCTCCGCGCTGCAGGTGGCGGCGCTGTTCCGGCCGGACGTGCTGATCGAGATCGAGGCGACGGCGATCGTCCAGGAGTAGTCGCGGCTCGGCACCAGGGGCGGGCCGCGTCACGCGGCCCGCAGCCGTGCGTCCCGCCGTCCGGCCCACCGGACGGCGGGCCCCATCGCCAGGCACGCCGCCGCCAGCACCGCCCCCAGAACGGCCCATCCTGCCAGCCCGAAGCCGATCACCGCGGTGCTCACCACAGCCGGGCCCGCCATCAGCGCGGCCGCCGTGCCCGCGTTGAACACGCCCTGGTACGCGCCGTGTTCGCCCTCGCCCGCGAGGTCGTAGCTCAGCGCCCAGCCGCCCGCCTGGCCCATCACCTCGGCGAGCGACTGCAGTGCGATCCCGACGAGCACCACCACGGCGGCGAGGAACCCGGGCAGTCCGTGCGCGAGGGCGATGACCACACATGAGGCGGCGAGCACCAGTCCGGCGCGACGGCACGCCCGGGCGGCGGCCGTCCGCTCCTCGGTGCCCCGGGTGGCCCGTACCTGCAAGGCGATCACCATCAGGGTGTTGACGATCAGGCCCCCGGAGACGGTGATCCGCGGCGCGTCGGCCTGCTGCACGATCCACAGCGGGACACCCACCTCCAGGACGGCGAACTGCAGCCCGAGCACGGAGCACAGCGCCGTCACCACCAGGAACGGGCCGTCGCGCAGCGCCGGGTTGCGCCGGCGGCCCTGCCGGACACCCTGGCCGGCTGGGTCCGAGGGCCTCGCCGTACCGGACTCGTTCGCCGCGCCCGACTCGTTCCCGAACCCATCCGCGCCGGCCCCGGCCGCGAACCCAGCCGCGCCGGCCCCGGCCGCGGGCAGGCGGTGGAGCAGGAACGCGACGGCCACGTACGAGACCGCGTCGGCCGGGATCGCCCGGATGTGGACCCACCCGGGCGTGTACCGGCTCCAGAGCCGGGCCTTCGAGCAACTCCGGCCCTCGTTCGAGTGCTTGGACTCCCGACTGCTGCTGTCGCTCGTCGCCGACAACCATTGGATCCCCGACTTCCTGACACCGCGACCCTCCTCGCCGGCCCCCGAGTTCCGCACCGAGCTCGCCGCTGTCCGCGGCCTTCCGCCGGAGCTGCTGCGCAGCGAACTGGAGCAGACCTTCCTGCCGAACGGGCAGCCGCTGCCCGCCCGATCCACCGGAACCGGGACCCGCTACCGCGCGGCCATCGCCATCAGCTTGCGCGCCGCCCGGTTCTGCCGCAGCAACTGCGCGAAGGTGGTGTGCCCCTGGGTGGTCCGGGCGAAGGCCCGCCACGCCGCCGGCACCAGGCAGACCGCCGCGTGGAACAGGTAGGGCCGCCGCTCGAAGGCACCCAGCAGCTGCTTGCCCGCGCGCATCTCCACGCCCAGCCCGGCCTTGACCGCGAACGCGTAGTTCAGCGCCTCGCGCCGCACCGACGCCGCGGCGCCCGCCTCCGCGACCCGCACGGCCCACTCGCCGGCCAGTCGGCCCGAGCGCAGCGCGTACGAGATGCCCTCGCGGGTCCACGGCTCCAACAGCCCGGCCGCGTCCCCGGCGACCAGCACCCGGCCGCGGGAGAGCGGCGAGTCCTCGGCCCGGCAGCGGGTCAGGTGCCCGGACTCGACCTGCGGGGCGAAGCCGGACAGGCCCAGCCGCCGGATGTAGTCGGCGAGGTACTGCTTGGTCCGCTCGCCGTCGCCGCGCGCCGAGATGACGCCCACGGTCAGGCTGCTGGTCTCGGTCTTCGGGAACACCCAGCCGTAACTGCCGGGCAGCGGACCCCAGTCGAGGTGGATCCGGCCCGACCAGTCGGCCGCGACCTGGGGCGGCACCGGGATCTCGGCCTCCAGGCCGAGGTCGATCTGGTCGAAGGTGACGCCCACGTGCCGGGCGATCCGGCTGGCGCTGCCGTCCGCTCCGACCACCGCACGGGCCTCGAAGCTGCGCCCGTCGGCCGCCGTCACCAGCGCCGTCCGGTGCTCGCCCCCGCGCTGCTCGACCCCGGTGACGGTCACCCCGGTGACCAGCACCGCCCCGGCCTGCTTCGCCGCCTGCACCAGGCGCAGGTCGAACTCGTCCCGGTTGACCAGCCCGAACAGCATCCGCCGGGCCCGGCGCGTCCGGGTGTACCGGCCGTCGTAGGCGAAGGTGACGGCGGACACCCGGTCCTGCAACGGCAGTTCGAAGTTCGGCGGCAGACTGTCCCGGGAGGGGCCGATGATGCCACCGCCGCAGGTCTTGTAACGGGGGTGTTCGGCCTTGTCGAGCAGCAGCACCCGGCGGCCCTGCGCGGCGGCGGCGTACGCGGCCGAGGCCCCGGCCGGTCCGGCGCCGACCACTACGACGTCCCAGATGCCGTCCTGCGGCTGCGGCGCCTCGTCGAGCGGGCTCTCCTCGCCGGGGAGCGAGCCGTCCTCGCCCAGAAGCGGGCTGTCGCCGACCAGGCCGTCCTCGTCGAGCGGGCTGTCGAGCGGGCTACGGGAATCAGGGCTTCCGGAGTCAGTCACGACCAGCAATCCTATGCGTCCCCGCGCCGCTCCCGACGCCGCACCACCCACCGACCCGGAAGCTCCCCCGAAGCTCCCGAACCGCTCCGCCTATGATCGGCGGTACCCCAACCGATCGCGTCCGCCCGTACCACCCCCAAGGCGGACCCGTCCCCCCTCGGAGCACCGATGTCACAGCCTCTGGCCGACGCCGTCCGGTCCCTGATGGACCGTGCCCGCACCGACCTCGCCGAGCTGGTCGCCTTCCCGTCGGTCGCCGACCCGCGCCAGTTCCCGGTCGAGGAGTGCCAGAAGGCCGCCCAGTGGGTCGCCGACGCCTTCGCCGCCGAGGGTCTGGGCAACATCCAGCTGCTGGACACCCCGGACGGCACCCAGTCCGTCTACGGCGAACTGCCCGGCCCGGAGGGCGCCCCGACCGTCCTGCTCTACTCGCACTACGACGTCCAGCCCCCGCTCGACGAGGACGCCTGGCTCAGCCCCGCCTTCGAACTGACCGAGCGTGACGGCCGTTGGTACGGGCGCGGCGCCGCCGACTGCAAGGGCAACATCCTGATGCACCTGACCGCCCTGCGGGCGCTGCGCCAGGTGTACGGGGACGGCTACCCGGTCGGCCTGAAGATCATCGTCGAGGGCTCGGAGGAGCAGGGCACCGGTGGCCTGGAGCGCTACGCCGAGGCCCACCCCGAGCTGCTCGCCGCCGACGTGATCGTGATCGGTGACACCGGCAACTTCGCCCCCGGCCTGCCCACCGTGACCGCCTCGCTGCGCGGCATGACGGTGGTCGAGGCCTCGATCACCACCCTGGCCGGCAACCTGCACTCCGGCGCCTTCGGCGGCGCCGCCCCGGACGCGCTGCAGTCCCTGGTCAGGGTGCTCGCCTCGCTGCACGACGAGAACGGCGACGTCGCGGTCGCCGGGCTGGCCGCCGACCAGACCTGGGAGGGCGTGCAGTACCCGGAGGAGCAGTTCCGCGCCGACGCCAAGGTGGTCGACGGCGTCGCCCTGACCGGCACCGGCACGGTCGCCGACCGCCTCTGGGCCCGCCCGTCCGTCACGGTCCTCGGCATCGACGCCCCGCCGGTGATCGGCGCCACCTCCTCGGTGCAGGCCTCCGCCAAGGCGCTGATCAGCCTGCGCGTCCCGCCGGGCATGAGCTCGGACGCCGCTCAGGACGCCCTGGTCGCCCACCTCGAGGCGCAGGTCCCGCTCGGCGCCCGGCTGACGATCCAGCGTCAGGGCAACGGCGCCCCGTTCCGCGCCGAGACCGACGGCCCGGCCTACGAGGCGATGGGAGAGGCGATGGCCGAGGCCTTCGGCACCCCGATGGTCACGTCCGGCGAGGGCGGCTCGATCCCGCTCTGCAACACCCTGCGCGCGCTCTACCCGCAGGCGGAGATCGTGCTGATCGGCGTCGAGGAGCCGACCACCCAGATCCACGCCGTCAACGAGAGCGTCGACCCGCAGGAGCTGGAGCGGATGGCCCTCACCGAGGCCCTGTTCCTCCGCCGCTACGCCGAACTGCGTTCCAGCTGACGGGAGTCCGCACCGGTCCCCGGCCGCCCGCCACGCCACCGGCGGGCGGCCGCGACCACCGCCGCGTAGCCGACCGCACCCACCGCGAGGCCGGCCCCGGCGCCGAAGCACACCTCCGGGACGAGGTTGCGCCGCAGCGGGCTCAGCCGGTGCAGCACCCCGGCCGCCGTCGCCGCGCCCAGCGCCGCGGTGGCCAGCCGCCTGGTCCTCGGCGCGAGCCGCACGGCCGGGCGCACCGGTTCGACGGCCCGTACCGCGCGCGCCGCCCAGCCGCCCATCGCGGCCAGCGCGAGCGCCGAACTCCCGTACTGCAGCGCCTCGTAGAGCGGGACGCCGGCCACCTTCCGGTCCAGTACGGGCAGCAGCCGCACGCCCAGCCGACCGCCGTGGGTGAACGCGTCCCAGCCGACGTGGGTGGCCGCGCCGACGGCCGCCGAGGCCAGGAACCACGCCGCATCGGCGCCCTGAACGCCCGTGCTCCGAAGGCCCGCGCCCGCGCCACCGGGCCGCCGGGCCGTCAGTCTCTCCGCGCCGCCCGCCCAGTGCTCGGGCAGCAGCCCCACCAGCGGCGCCCGCAGCAGCCCGTGCCACCCCGCCACCAACGCACCGGCGATCGCCACGTCCAGCGTCGGCACCGCCCACCAGGCGTGCGTCAGTCCGCCGTGCCCGTACACCCCGGGCAGCAGCGACTCGGCGAAGAACGGCACGTCGGGCGCCATCGACCCGGCCACCAACGCCGAGGCCACCAACGGCCCGCGCTCCCCGGCGGCACGCAACAGGGGCAGGACGGCGGCGGGGTGGCTCAACGTGAACGGCATGCCCCCATCCTGACGCCCCCACCGCCCGGCCGACCAACCAGGGCCGCCCTCTCCGCCGCACCGGCCCTCCCGGCACCATCGCCCCAACCGCGTCGGCGACTCCCGGCCCGCCGCGTCGGCTCCCCCGCGCCGCCGCCCCGTTGCCCCGCCGCGCCTACACGGCGTCCGCCGTGCTGGCCAGGCCGAGCGCCGCCCGGCACCCCGCCTCCAGGTACCGCAGTTCCCCGCTCCGCCGGGCGTCCAGCGCGGCGGCGAGGCGCCGGTAGCGGCTCGGCGGCAGCAGGTCGGCCGCCTCGTCCAGGGTGACGAACCGGCAGCCGCGCAGTTCCTCCTGCTGGAGCAGCAGGTTCTGCCGGCCCGTGTCGTCCAGCAGCCCGCCGTCGTACATCAGCCGCAGGCCGCCGCGGCGCGGGCCGGTGCGCGGCTCCCAGTCGACGGCGAGCAGGCGCAGCACCGAGGGGTCGAGCCGCAGCCCCAGCTCCTCGGCAGTCTCGCGCAGGGCGGCATCGGTGGGTGCCTCGCCGCGTTCGACCACACCGCCGGGGAAGTCCCAGTCCGGCTTGTAGACCGGGTCGACGAGCAGCACCCGGTCCTGCTCGTCGAAGAACAGCACGGCCGAGGCCACGGTGTCCCCGGTCGGGTCCGGGGCCTGGACGATCGGGCAGCGCGCGGCGCCGACCCGGACCAGCTCGGCTATCCGGTGCGCGGTCTCCCGCGGGGTGAGCGCGCTGGTGTCGAGCATCCGGGCGTCGCCGACCAGCCAGCGGCGGGCGGCGCGGTAGCGGGGCAGGTGTTCGAAGCACCAGGTACGGACCCGCTCGCTGGCCTCCGGGTCGCCCGGACACTCCTCGCGGTGCGCGATGCGGTCGCGCAGGATCGTTTCTTCTGGGTCCAGAACGAAGTGGTGCACCGCGATCCCGTGCGCGGCGAGGTCGCCGAAGATCTCGTCCCGGTAGTCCTCTCTGAGCAGCGTCATCGGCACCACCAACGGGCCGCCGACCTCGCCGATCAGCGCGGCCGCCGTCTCGGGCACGAGCCGGCGCCAGGCCGCGAGGTCCTGGAAGTCGGACACCGTGGCCAGCCGGTCGGCCGGGAGCATCCGGCGCAGTCCGAAGCCCACCAGCTCGGGATCGAAGAGCACGCTCCCGGGCAGCAGTTCCACCAGCTCGCGGCAGGCACTCGTCTTGCCCGCCCCGAATGTGCCATTGACCCAGACGATCACAACGTCCCCTGCCCTCGACTTGCCCCGATGCCGTTCGCACCGGGCAGCGCCCCCGTCGGCCGAACCAGCGCCACCCGTGGTGGTACCCGCACCATGCCGCTCCCCAAAACTGCTCGCCGCACCCGCCCGCGCGCCCCGACCCACCCCTTGACAGGGGCATGTGCCCAGGCCACGGGCCCGGTACGGATATATGCGGACCGGCCGACATCAAAGCCGCACCCTGGCGCCCACCACTCGCGCACAGGAAGTCGGACCGGCCGACTTCCGGCGCGCGCCCCACCTGTACGCCGCTCGCGCCGCCCCTGCGCCGCCCCACGCCCCTCCCCAACACGACCGGGCACGACCCCGGACGCGACCCGGGCGTCCTCCGCCCGCACTGCGCTCCCTACCCGCCGTCCGCCCGCTTCGGCGCGCACCCCTTGCGCCGCCCGCACCCCGGCACGTACAGAGGAACGATGAAGCTGCTCCCCGCCGGCCGGGTCATCGTCATCGGCTCGGTCAACACCGACCGGATCCTCCGCTGCCCGGTGCTCCCCGCGCCCGGCGAGACCGTCCTCGCCGCCGACGCCACTCAGGGGTTCGGCGGCAAGGGCGCCAACCAGGCGGTGGCGGCGGCCCGGATGGGGGCCGCGACCCACCTGGTCGCCAAGGTCGGGCGCGACGCCGACGGTGAGGCGGCGCTCGCCGATCTGCACGGCGCGCAGGTCGAGACGGGCGCCGTGCGCACCGATCCCGATGCGCCCACCGGTCAGGCGATCGTCATGGTCGACCCCGCCGGAGAGAACAGCATCGTGGTCGTCCCCGGCGCCAACGCCCGGCTGACCCCGGAGGAGGTGACCGCCACGCTGGCCCGGCTCCACCTGCTCCCGGTCGACGTCGTGCTCACCAGCAACGAGGTCCCCGCGGAGTGCATCCGCGCCACCGCCGCCGCCCTGCCCACCGCGGGCCCGAACGGCGGCACCCGCTGGCTGCACAACACCGCCCCGGCCGGCGACCTGCCCGGTCCGGGCCCCACCGGCCGCCGACCGCTGGTGGTGGCCAACACCGTCGAGGCCCGCCAGCTCACCGGCGCCGCGACCGCCGCCGAGGCCGCCCACGCCCTCGCCCGGACGGCCGAAGGAGCGGTGGTCACCCTCGGCGGTGAGGGCGCCCTGGTCGTCACCGGGGAAGGACTCACCCGGCTGCCCGCGCCCGCCGTTCGGGTGGTCGACACCACCGGCGCCGGCGACGTGTTCTGCGGCGCGCTCGCCGCCCGGCTCGCCCGCGGCGCGACCCTGCCCGAGGCGGCGGCCGCGGCCGTGGCCGCCGGGGCCTTCGCCGTCACCGCGCTCGGAGCCCGCGGCGCGCTCCCCCGCCCGGCCGACCTCTGACCGAACAGCCCACCGGCCGCCGACCGAACGGCCGCCGACCGACCGACGTCTCACCGGAACGCCCTCAGGCGTGCGGGACACCCGGCCCGCACGCCCGGTGCCCCGCACGGGTGCGCTACGGCCGTCCCATGAACGACGGGTAGTACCCCTTGCTGATCGTCGAGATCCGGATCTTCGTCCCGGGCCGCGCTGCCTCCACGTACCGGTTGTCGCCGAGGTAGATCGCCACGTGCTGGATGCCCCGCGCGGTCCCGTTCGGCGACCAGAACAGCAGGTCACCGCGGCGCAGCTGGCTCGCCTTGATCGGTGTGGTCGCCGCGTACTGGTCGTTGGCGACCCGCGGCAGGGAGATGCCGCCGCGCCGGAACGACTGCTGCACCAGGCCCGAGCAGTCGTACCCGCTGGGCCCGTTGCCCGCGGTCTGGAAGGGCTTGCCCAGCTGGGCGAGCGCGTACTGCACCGCGGTCTCGACGTTGCGGTCCCCCGCCACCGAGCTGTTGGAGGCGCCGCCCGAGGAGCCCGAGGAGCCGGAGGAGCCGGACGAGGACGAGGAGCCGCCGGTCCGCTGCAGGTAGACGTCGTAGTGGGAGGTCCAGCGCCACTCCCCCTTGCTGTTCTTGAACCAGTACCGGGAGCCGTCCCAGCCCTGTTTGATCCCGCCGTTCGAGGACTTCGACGAGGTCGTCGACGACGTGGGGGAAGAGCTGGACGTGGACTTCGAGGAGGACGTCGCCCCGCCGGTACGCGCCAGGTAGACGCTGTAGTGGCTGGTCCAGCGCCACTGCCCCTGGCTGTCCTTGAACCAGTACCGCGACCCGTCCCACCCTGCGTGCGCCGGCGCCCGCTCGGCCGCCGCGGGGCTCACGCCGGTGCCGAGGCCGATCGCCCCCGCACCGACCGCGATCACGGCCGCCATACCTAGCCCCCGGCGGATCCGCCCCGCCCGCACGGGACGGGCGTCGCTGGCGGAACGGGCGTCGATGGCGGGGGCGTGCTGCCCGGTCGGTTCGTCGGCGGCATCCGGCGCGCCGGTGTTGACGGTGGTCATCCTGCTGACTTCCTTCGCTGCTGCGAACGCCCTGTGGCGTACGGCCGCCGAACGGGCGGCTGCGGAAACTGCTGCGGACACGCGGTACGCCCCGGCACGGCCGGTTCGTACGGCTCGGCAGATCCCCGTCCGACGCGCCGCGGCCTCCGACCGTGCGACCGGAGGCCGCGGCACGTCGCCCAGGGATTCAGTTCTGCCTGCGTGTCACGTTAGGCACGCGTCCGCTCACTGCGCGCAGTGGAGTGCGCCAAAGGAAGGTTTCCGGGCGGGTGCCGACGGATCATCAGGGTGAACACCCGTCACCACGCGCGTCCCCGACGCCCCGTCATCAACGGCCCGCAGCCTCCGCGAGCAGCTGCTTCTTCAGCACCTTCCCCAGGGCGTTCCTGGGGAGTTCGGGCACCAGGACGACCCGACGCGGGCGCTTGTGCACCGAGAGCCGCTCCGCCACGAAGGCCGTCAGCTGTTCCCCCGTCACGGCGCCGTCCGCGATGACGTACGCGACGATCGCCTGTCCGAGGTCCTCGTCCGGCGCGCCGACCACCGCCGCGTCGACGACCGCCGGGTGGTCGCGCAGCGCGGCCTCCACCTCGCCCGCGCCGATCCGGTAACCACCGCTCTTGATCAGGTCCACCGAGGCACGGCCGACGATCCGGTGGAAGCCGTCCGCCCCGATCACCGCGACGTCCCCGGTGCGGAACCAGCCGTCCGCCGTCCAGGCCTCGGCGTCGGCGTCCGGCCGGTTGAGATAGCCGCTGAACAACGTGGGGCCGCAGACCTGCAGTTCGCCGACGCTCTCCCCGTCGTACGGCACCGGCTCGCCGTCCTCACCGACCAGCCGGGTGCGCACCCCTTCCAGCGGCAGCCCGACGCTGCCGGGGCGCCGCTCGCCGTCCGCCCGGGTGCTGACGGTGATCAGCGACTCGGTCATCCCGTAGCGCTCGATCGGGGCGTGCCCGGTGAGCGCCGCCAGCTTCTCGAACACCGGTACCGGCAGCGGCGCGCTGCCGGAGACCAGCAGCCGGGCCGAGGCCAGCCGCCCGGCCGCCTCCTGGTCCGCCGCCAGCCGGGACCAGACGGTGGGCACACCGAAGTACAGGCTGCCGCCCGCCGCCGCGTATCCCTCCGGGGTCGGCCGGCCGGTGTGCACCAGTCGGCTGCCGGTGCGCAGGGCGCCGAGCACGCCGAGCAGCAAGCCGTGCACGTGGAACAGCGGCAGGCCGTGGACGAGGGTGTCCTCGGCGGTCCACTGCCAGGCGGCGGAGAGGGCCTCCAGGTCGGCGGCGATCGCCGCGCGCCGGATCACGGCGCCCTTGGGCGCACCGGTGGTGCCCGAGGTGTAGAGGACGAAGCCGGTCGCGTCGGCGGCCGGCTCGGCGTACGTGGTCGACGAGCGCTCGGCGGCATCGACGGGCAGGGCCGCCACCGACGCTCCGTCGGGCGCCGACTCGCCGACGGCGTGCGCCAGCAGTGCCGCGCCCGAGTCGCGCAGGATGTGCTCGCGCTCCTTGGGGCCCGAGTCGGGCGGCAGCGGCACCACCGGGACGCCCGCCAGCAGACCGCCGACCACGGCCGTGACCGTCTCGACCGTGGGCCGGGCGAGCACTGCGAGCGCGGGAGCCCCGGCCACCCGGTCGGCCACCGCGGTCGCCGCGCCCAGCAGTTCCTCCCGGGAGAGCGCCCGACCGTCGATCCGCAGCGCGTCGGCCGCGTCGCCGTGGTGGCCCTGAAGTGCCGTCAGCAGTGCCATGCTTCCGTCCTCGCCCTCGTCCTCGCTCTGTTCGCGCCGCGGGCTCCCGTGCCCTGGCGCCGCCGGGCCGACTCTACGGGCCGGCCCGGCTCTCGCTCCGGCACGGGGCGGGAAACAGCGGAGGGCGCGGAATTGCCGGAAAGCGACGTGGAAACGCCGGAGAGCGCGGAAACGCCGGCGGGGGGGGGGCCCCCCCCCCCCCGCCCCCCCCCCCCCCCCCCCCGGCCCCGGGGCTCACCCCCAGCGGGGCCGCACCAACCGGGTGTTGGTCGGGAGCACC
>NZ_JBIRJC010000030.1:81927-83163 GCF_044329365.1 Kitasatospora sp. NPDC017646
CGCCGGGGGGGGAAACCGCGGGGGGGGCGGTTTTGGCCGTCACCGCCGCCCCAACCCGGGGCGCCGCCCCCCCCCGGGGGGGGGGGGCCCCCCCCCCCGCGGCCCCCCCCCCCGCCGGCCCACAGGACCGGTCGGATCAGCCCTTGCGGGCCTTCACCTCGGTGGTGAGCTGCGGCAGCACCTGGAAGAGGTCGCCGACCACGCCGTAGTCGACCAGCTCGAAGATCGGGGCCTCGGCGTCCTTGTTGACGGCCACGATGGTCTTCGAGGTCTGCATGCCGGCCCGGTGCTGGATGGCACCGGAGATGCCCGCCGCGATGTAGAGCTGCGGGGAGACCTGCTTGCCGGTCTGGCCGACCTGGTTGCTGTGCGGGTACCAGCCGGCGTCGACGGCGGCGCGCGAGGCACCGACGGCCGCGCCCAGCGCGTCCGCGAGCTCCTCGACCACGCCGAAGCCCTCGGCGGCACCGACACCGCGGCCGCCGGAGACCACGATGGCGGCTTCGGTCAGCTCCGGGCGGCCGGTCGAGACGCGCGGGGTGCGCGAGGTGACCTTGGCGGCGTTGCCGGTGAACTCCACCGACACGTTCTCGACGGCGCCGGCGGCCGCCGCGGCCTCCGGGGCGACGGCGTTCGGCTTGACGGTGATGACCGGCACGCCCTTGGTGACCTTCGACTTCACCTGGAAGGACGCGGCGAACACCGACTGGGTGGCGACCGGACCACCGTCGCCGGCCTCCAGGTCGACGGCGTCGGTGATGATGCCGGAGCCGAGGCGCAGCGCCACACGGGCGGCGACCTCCTTGCCCTCGCCGGAGGACGTGACCAGGACGGCGGCCACGTCGTTGGCCTTGGCGATCTGGGCCAGGGCGTCGACCTTGGGGACGACCAGCTGGTCGGCGAACTCGGCGCCGTCGGCGACGTACACCTTGGCGGCGCCGAACTCGGCGGCCTTGGCGGCGATGTCGGCGGCCGCGGCACCGGCGCCAAGGACGACGGCGGACGGCTCGCCGATGCGGCGGGCCAGGGTCAGCAGTTCGAGGGCCGGCTTGCGGACCGCGCCCTCGGCGTGGTCCACCAGAACCAGGATCTCAGCCATGATTCGTTGCTCCTGATCGATCGTTGGATGCGCTGACGGGCGGGACTAGATGAACTTCTGGTCGGCGAGGAAGGAGGCCAGCTGCTTGCCGCCCTCGCCCTCGTCCTTGACGACCGTGCCCGCGGTGCGCGCCGGAC
>NZ_JBIRJC010000031.1:0-80714 GCF_044329365.1 Kitasatospora sp. NPDC017646
AGCTGCCGAAGACCCGCTCCGGCAAGATCATGCGCCGCCTGCTGCGCGACATCGCCGAGGGCCGCGAGGTCGGTGACACCACCACCCTCGCCGACTCCTCCGTGATGAACCTCATCCAGCTGTCGAACACCGGCAGCCGGGACTGACCGACCCCCGAACCGCGTCGGCCTCCTTCCACCCGAGGAAGGAGGCCGGCGCGTTCTCCTGTCCGGAGCGGCTCAGACAGGATGTCGACTTGCGGGGCGGCGGAGTCTTTCGCCGCCGTATCAGCAGTTATCCATGCTCCTACGGCAATCCACCCCATGAGGGCGGGTTGGAAGACGTCGACGGTCCCCCGCCGCACGATGCGGTGGGGGACCGTCGAGGGTTGCGGCCCGGCCGACTCAGGGGCCGGCCCAGGGGCTGCTGCCGACGCGCAGTTCCCAGGGCGTCGCGGTGGTGGCGGAGCTGCGTTCGCGCTGCCAGTACCAGAGTTCGGACTCGTCGGCGCCGCCGATCACGGCGACCCGACGCAGGTCGAGTGCGTCCTGACCCTGCCGGCCGTCCGTGCCGGACCTGCTCAGGACATCGCGCAGCGCATCGGGGCCGGCGTGCAGCACGCTCACCCCACGGTCGTGGACGGTCTCCCACAGCCGCCCGGTCCGCGCCCACCAGTCGCCGTCCTCGCACAGCACCTGGGCGGCACCGACCGCCAACGGCCCGGACACCGCCGTCGGGTGGCGCACCAGCCATCCGAGGCTGGCGGCGCACCAGTACACGTCGGTGCTGTGCAGGCCGAGCCGGAGGCCGGCGGTCAGTTCACCGCCGGTTGGTCCGGTCAGGTCGGTGCCGATCGCCGCCCCCGCCAGTGCCCGGTGCCACCAGCGGTGATGGTCCGCCCGCCGCTGTGTCGGTCGGCCGCCGTACTGCACCACCAGGATCGGCGGAGCCGTCGGTGTGGCCGCTCCTGCCCGGTCGAAGGCCTGGTCGACGGTCGCCAGCCAGTCCTGCGGTGCGCCCTGGTGGCAGCCGCCGTCAGCTGTCACCACCAGGCGGACGTGTCGGCGGCGGCGCCGTGCGAGTTCGTCGCCCGGGTGCGGGTGCGGGTGCGGGTGCGGGTGCGGGCGCGGCGTCGGCCATGTGTCGAGGGTCGTGGGAACGGCGCCGATCCGGGTGCACGCCAGCAGGGCAACCGCCGCCTCCGGGATCACCGGCAGGTGCAAAGCGACCTGGTCGCCCGCCTGCACACCGAGCCTGCGCATCACCGCGGCGGCCCGGTCCACCTGCTCGGCCAGCTGATGGCGGGTGACGGTCCGTGCGGCGCCCGCGCTGTCGACGGCGTAGAGCGCCACCTGGTCGTCCGGGACGGTGGGCGTCGGGCATGTGGCAAGTGTGGTCCGTAGCACGGCGTCTCCGCTCGGTCGGGTTCGGAACCGGTCGGGCCGGTCAGTCATCGGTGTGACCGCTCAGCCCCTGGGCGCCCCACCAGGCGGCGCGCGACGAGCAGTCGCCGACCACCAGGGGCACATCGGAGCCGTTGTCGAGCAGACAGCCGCCGCCGTCCTGGGTCCTGATCCGCAGACAACCGTCCGTGGTGGAGTCGGTCGCGGCGGACCCCGGAAACGGCCGGCGGTCGGTGAGCTGCCAGCGCTGCGCGGAGACGTCGACGGTGCCCGCCGTGACGTCGTCGCCCGCGGTGACGTCAGCCCTCAGGTACACAGCGCCGGCCCGGTCCGCGGTGATCAGCTGCGGCACGGGCGCGCCGCTGGAGAGCAGGGCCTGCAGCGCCAGGCCGCCGTCGGGCTCGGCCCAGACGAGCCACTCCTCGCTGTTGGCGCCGGTGGCGGCCGTCGCACCGACCCGGGTGCCGTCCGGCACGTCGGAGAGCGGGGCGTTCAGAGCGGCGATGCGCCGCCCCGAGGCGCAGGAGGACAGCGTCCCCAGCCCCGAGTACGAGGCGGTGCGCGGCCCGGTCGTGCCGAACACCGGTGGATCGCTCGGCGCGTCGGCCGGGTCGCCGAGGCTGCCCGGAGGCACGCGGCCGTCGGCCGGCTTCGAGGCGCCGGGCGGGGAACTCGGCACCCGGGCGGCGGTGAGGGTGCTCGACGGGTCCGGGACCGCCGAAATCCCGTGGTCGACGGTGCACCCGGTGACCAGCAAGGCGCCCGGTAGCAGGCTGAGAACGGCTGCGATGCCCGCTGCGCGCGGCAGCGGGCGGTGGGTGGCGGTCACCGCGGACCGGCCTGAGCGCCCAACGCGGCCGTGAAGGCGTCGAATCCGTGCCGCCACTGGTGCCGGACGCTCATCCGGGTCGGCTTGCCACGGCCCGGCTCCAGGAACCAGAAGACGCTCATCCGCGTGTCATGCTTCACCCTGACCAACCGCTGCGCCGCCTCCTTCCGGGGCATCGCGTAGACCTGCCGTCCGGGATCGCCGAACACCGGGGTCAACTCGTGAACGCGCAGCACGTGTTCGGTCAGGGTCATCTCATACTCGTCGACGGTGCCGAAGACGTCGATGACCAGCCGGCTGAGCCAGGGGTTCCAGCCCGGCGCCACCCGTAGGGTGGCGAGCGTGCGGCCGCCCGGATCGCCGGGTTCCGTCACCCGATCGGTCTGGTTCGTGCGCGGCACCATCTGTCGTAGCTCCTTGCCGTGCCGCCCCCGGTGGGGCGGCTGTGTCTTCGGCCCGGGCAGTGGCCGCCCGGCGGGACCGCAGGTATCGGTCCCGGCCCTTCGTCACCGTAGGCGGCGGCGGTGGCCTCGGGGATGCCGGTCGGAACCGAAGGATTTGCCGGGTTGACGGTGTTTCGGCCCGTCGTTCGGCCGGTGCCGTTCGGTGGAGCGGGCACGGGCACGGGTACGCCCCGGGATGCGGGCCCGCGCGCAGGCGCGGTGGAACCGCCTCACCAGCGGCTCGCCGGCAGCACGCCAGGCGACACCTCGGGCCGCCCGCTCCTCCATGGCCTGCCCGAGGTGGCGTCGCTGGTCGTCCGGCTGCCCGTGGGCGGCTCACGGGGAAACTTAGCGGACGGTTACACGCGGTCGGCAGGATCGGGTCCGGCCGGATCGGGTGGTCGCTGACCAGCCCGGGTACCCGGCTCGCCAGCCGGCCCCGGTTCGGGCCGGATCACCGACCAGCACCCTTGAGCACCGATGTCTGATCTCTCTGCCCTGAAGTCCACTCCGCGCACGCGCCGAGCCGGCGGCCCCGGTTCCGTCCACCGCCGCCGGTCCGACGACCCCATGCTGATCGGACGGGATCGCGAACTCGACGCGCTGGCCGAGCTGTTGCGGCAGGACGCTGCGCAGGGGGCCTTCGTCCTGATCCAAGGCGAGTTCCGCACCGGCAAGACCGCGCTCCTCCGGGAAGTGCTCGGGTGGGCCCGGCAGAACGGGGACACCGTCGTGTCCGCCTGGGCGGACCCGTCGGAGACCGGCGCGGAGTTCGGCGTCGTGTGCCAGCTCTTCCAGCCGTTGGTCCTCGGTGCCACGGACGGAGCCGAATCCCTGCTGGCCGGGCCCGCGGCGCGAGCCACGGAGGTGTTGTGCTCCGACCCGTCCGTGTCCGCGTCGCTGTCCGAGTCCGCCGAGGGCCCCACCACCGCGACGCTGACCGGGCTGTACTGGCTGGCAGCCCAACTCGCCGCCCGCAGGCGCCTCGTCATCGGCATCGACGACCTGCAGTGGGCCGACCGGGCCTCTCTGCTCTGGCTCCGGTGCCTCCTGCGCCGGGCCGGAGACCTGCCGGTGACCGTCGTCGCCACCGTCGGTCCCGCACAGGCCCCGGCTGACCGGGACGTCCTGGGTCAGCTGGCGCCGCTGTTCCGGCACCGGATCGCCCTGACCGCCCTCGACGGCGCGGCCGTCACCGCAGTCACCGAGGAGGTCCTCGGCGTGCCCGGGGACGTGCACTTCCGCGACGCCGTCCACACCGCGACAGGCGGCAACCCGTTCCTCCTGCACGCTCTCCTTCGTACGATCAAGGCGTCCGGGAACGGGCCCGACACCGAGGCCGCCGCGCAGATCACCCGGTTCGTGCCGGCCGACGTGGGTCGGGCCCTCCACCTGCACGTCCAGGCCGCCGGTCCGCACGCGCAGTCCGTGGCCCAGGCGGTCGCCGTCCTCGGCGGCACACCGGCCCTCGACCTGGTCGCCGGCGCGACCGGCCTGCCGGAGCCGGCCGTCCAGGACGCGGTGCACGCGCTGGAGCGAGCCGGGCTGATGCGCCGGACCGGGCACACTGCGGCCTTCGTCTGTCCGGTGATCAGGGTCGCGCTCGCCAACGACGTCCTGCCCAGCGTGCGGCAGGAGGTGCACGTCCGTGCGGCAGAGCTGATGCTCGGCCACGGCATGCCCGCGGAACAGGTGGCGGTGCACGCCCTCCATGCGCCGCTGGGCCTCGTGTGGGTGCCCGACGTGCTGCGCCGGGCCGCCGCAGAGACGGTGCGCAAGGGCGCCACCGACCGCGCGGTCGTGCTGCTGCGCCGCGCGCTACGCGAACCGCTCGCGGACGATGTCCGCGCCACCCTGCTGATCGGACTGGGCGAGGCCGGCCTCGCCACCAGCGTGGCGGAGGCTGCCCGCGACCTGCGGCGGGGACTCGACCTGTCCCGCGAGCCGGGGGAGCGGGCCTGCGCGGCGCGCCGCCTGGCCGGTGCGCTGTTCGCCCTCGACCGCTACCCGGAGGGGCTGGACGTGCTCGAGCGCACCGCCGACTCCCTGCGCGAGAGCGACGCCGCCCTCGCGCTGCGCTTGGAGATCGACCTGGTCTACGCCGGTCTGCACGACGCGGCGTCGGCACCCGGCGTGTTGCCCCGCCTGATGGACCTGCGGATCTCCGACGCCGTCGGCACCCCGGCCGAACGCCCGCTGGCGGCCCTGCTCGCCCTGCGCGCGATCGTGCTCGGCGAGTCGCCGGCCGCGGCCGTGGCCCTCGCGCGGCAGGCCCTCACCCACGGGATGAATCCGGCGGACGACGAGTCCTTCGTCTACTCGGGCACCGTGCTCTTCCTCGGTACCGCAGGCGAGACCGACCAGGCACTCGGCTACGCTGACGCGGCGGTCGAAGAGGCCCGAACCCGTGGCTCCGCCTTCACTCTTGCGCACAGCCGGATCATCCGAGCCCACGTGTACGGCCAGCTCGGCCGGGTGCTGGACTGCCAGGCGGACGCGGAGGCCGCCCTGGTGAAGCTCGGGGAGATCGGTGTAGACCCGCACCACAGCCACAGCGTCCTGGCAACGGCCGCGCTGACGGACGCGCTCGTCAAGCAGGGTCGACTCGACGAGGCGCAGTCGCTCCTGGAACGCGTCGCCCTGACCGCCGACCTGGACGGACACTGGGTCAACGACTACGTCCATCTGGTCCGCGGTCAGCTGCGGGCGGCACAGGGACGGCTGGCGGAGGCACTCACGGACTTCCAGGAGTGTGGCCGGCGCACCGAGGCCCGTGGCATGCGCTGCCCGTGGATCTACCCCTGGCGCTCCGAGGCCGCCCTCGCCCGGGCGGCGCTCGGCGAGCACGGGGAGGCCCGGGTGCTGGCGGCGGAGGAGCTGGCGCTCGCCCGGCGCTGGGGCGTCCCCGAGGCCGTCGGCGCGGCCCTGCGCGCGCTGGCCCTCGCCACCGGCGGCTCGCAGGGGCTCGACCTGCTGCGCGAGGCCGCCCGGACGCTGGCGGGCACGCCCGCCCGGTTCCGGCACGCGCAGGCCCTGGGCGACCTGGGCGCCCAGCTGCGCCGGGCCGGCCGGACGGCGGAGGCCCGCGAGTGCCTGAAGGAGGCGGTCACCGCGGCCCACCCGCACGGCGCCGCACTGGTGGCCGATCGCGCCCTGGATGAACTCCGGGCCGCCGGAGACCGCCCCCGTACGCGCACGTTCCAGGGGGTGGGCGCCCTCACTCCTACCGAGCACCGGGTGGCGGGCCTGGCCGCGAAGGGGATGACTAACCGGGAGATCGCCCAGCACCTGTTCGTCGGCCTGCGCACCGTCGAGGTGCACCTGACGAACGCCTACGGCAAGCTCGGCATCGACGGGCGCCGGGGCCTGGCCGAGGCGCTGTCGGCAACCGGGATTCAGTCCCCGTTCAGTGCGGCGCGGCTGCGGGCGAGGGTGCCGAGAGCGACGGGCTCCGCGCCCGGGTCGTGAAGCCGCCGGCTCGCGGCCACGGCCTGCTCGGCCCAGTGCACGGCCTCGGCCGGGCGGCCGCTGTCGAGATGGCACTCGGCGATGTGGATCAGGGCCCCGGGCTCGAACGCGGGCAAGCCCTGGGCTCGGGCCAGCGTCAGCACCTGCTCGTGCAGGGGGAGCGCGCGCTCGGGGTCGCCCATGCCGCGTGCCGTTCGGCCGACCGAGTGCAGCGCGTAGAGCTCGCCGAGCGGATCCCCGAGGGCTCGGAACAGCGTCAGGCTCTGCTCGGCGGCGCGTCCCGCGGCCTCGGTTTCGCCGCAGACGAGGTGCCAGATGACGCTGGTGGCCAGGGCGTTGGCCTTGGTCCACGCGCTGCCGCAGTCGTCCGCGAGGCGGATCGTCTCGTCGTGGAGGGCGAGTGCCTCCCGGGGGCGCTGCTGCCGGTTGGCGATCATGGCGCGGACGTTGGTGATCTCGGCCAGCACCGGAAGGTCCCGGCAGACGCCGGCCTGTTCGGCAGCCCGGCCGGAGACGGTCTCGGCCTCGTCCAACTCCGCCAGTTGCAAGAGGCCGCCGCCGAGCATGTAGCCGGCCCGGCCCTCGGCGCGCGTGTCCCCGTGAGCGGCGGCCAGTTGCACGGTGCGGCGGCAGACGCCGATGAGTTCGCGCCACAGGAAGCCGCTCTCCAGGTAGGGGTCGAGCGCGAGCAGCAGGTCGGCGACCATGACATGTGCGCCGGTGAGGTCGAGTGCCTGTCCGGCCAGGGCCAGCAGGTTGCCGCCCTCGTCGTCCAGCCAGTGGCGGCCGTCGGCTCGGTCGGCCACCGGCAGCCCGGGCACCGTCACTCGGGTGAGGACGTCCGGCACGGCGTGGCCCGGCCGTACCGCGCGGTACGCGTTGGCCGCCGTCGCCACGGCCTGGTCGACCATCCTGAGGACGAGCGCGGCCCGCTCCTCCTCCGGGTCGAGCTGCTCGGCCCGGCCCTGGGCGAACAGCCGCAGCAGATCGTGGTACCGGTACCGGTCGGGGGCCGGGGATTCCAGGAGACCGGCGTGGACCAGGGCGTCCAGGACGTCGAGGGCTGGCTGTTCCGCCAGTTCCAGGGCCGCGGCGGCGGCCGGCAGCGACAGGTCGGCCGTCTGCGGGACGGCGAGCAGCCGGAAGGCGCGCGCGGCGAGCGGAGGCAGTTGGTCATAGCTGAGCTGGAAGCACGCCTCGACGGCCAGATCGTGCAGGCTCAGCTCCGCCAGCCGCTGCCGCCGGTCGGCCAGGCGGTCGCGGACCGCGGCGAGCGACCAGTCCTGGCGGGCGGCGCTACGGGCGGCGATGATCCGGATGGCCAGCGGGAGGTGGCAGCAGGCGTCAAGCAGCTCGCGGGCGGCGTCGGGTTCGGCGTGGACCCGTCGCGGCCCGGCGATCCGGGCGAACAGTTCGAGCGCCTCGTCCGGTTCCAGGACGTCCAGGTCCACGTGCCGGGTGGGAGCCAGACCGAGCAGGCTGGTCCGGCTGGTGACCAGGACGGCACCGCGCTCGGACCCCGGCAGCAGCGGGCGCAGCTGGGCGAGGTCGCGGGCGTCGTCCAGCACGACCAGGACCCGGCGTTCGGCGAGCAGTGACCGGTACATCGCCGAACGCTCGTCGATCTGCTCGGGGATGGCGCTCTCGGCCACGCCCAGCGAGCGCAGGAAGTGGACCAGCACCGCGCCCGGCTCCATCGGATCGGGGCGGCCACCGCGCAGGTTGACGTACAGCTGCCCGTCGGTGAAACGGCTGCGCGCCCGCTGGGCGACATGGACGGCCAGCGCCGTCTTGCCGACGCCTCCCATGCCGGCCACCGCGATGACCGTGGGGGCGACCGCCGACGGCTCCTCCACCAGCAGCACCAGGGATTCGACCAGCTCCCGGCGCCCCGTGAACTCCGAGGCATCGGCGGGCAGTTGCGCCGGGCGCGGACGGCTCGGCCGCTCCTGGCCGGCGCCGGGTGCGGTCGGTGCGGACAGGGCGGGGTCGCGTCGCAGGATGCGCTGGTGCAGGTCGCGCAGCGGAAGGGTCGGCTCGACCCCCAGCTCGGCGTCCAGAGTCCGGCAGGTGTCGGCAAACGCCGCCAGGGCCTCGGACCGTCGACCGCTGCGGTACAGCGCGGTCATCAGAAGGGCCGCGAGCCCTTCGTGTAGTGGGAACTCGCGTACCAGTGAGGAGAGTTCCTCCATCACCTCGACGTGCCGCCCCAGCGCCAGGTCGACGTCGAGCCGCTCGTGCACGACGGCGAACCGGCGCTGGGCGAGCCGCTCGCGCTGCCGCTCGGCGTGGGCACCGGGAACGCCCTCCAACGGCACACCCGTCTGAAGTTCCAGCGCCCGCCGCAGTCTCTCGGCCGCTTCCGCGAGGTCTCCCTCGGCCCGCAGCCGGGCCGCCTCCTGTGTCAGGTTCTGGAAGACGGCGAGATCCGTCGCGTCGGGGGGCAGCCGGAGGGCGTACCCGCCGCCGGCCGAGACCAGCACCCGCGGCGCGGCACGGTCCCGCTCCAACACCGCGCGCAAGTTCGAGATGTGGTTGCGGATCGCGGCGACGGCCTGGTTCGGTGGCGCGTCGCCCCACAGTCCGTCGACCAGTTCCTCCGTGGTGACCGCACATCCAACGGCCGCCGCGAGAATGGCCAGCACCGCGCGCCGCTGGGCAGGGCCGAGCGCGAGTTCCTCGCCGTCCCGCCACGCCCGCACGGGGCCCAGCAGCGCTATTCGTACGTCCGTCACTGTCTTCCGTTCATCCTTCCGGGTCGTCGCCCCGGACGGGCCTGCCGCGGCGGGACGGCCCAACCTAGCCGCTGGCGGGTCCCGACTCCGAACAGTGCACCCGTCCGGCATGGGACAATCCATCCGAAGCCGCCCGCACGGGGCACGCCCGGACCGAGGAGGAGGGGCGGGCGCGGACGGCCGCGGTGACGCACCACGACGGCGTGGCGCTGATCCCCGTAACCGGCACCGGACGGGGCCGGCAGGAGGCGGTGCCGGTCGGAGGGCGGGGCGTGGAAGGGCTGCGGATCTCGCTGCTCGGTCCGGTGCGGATCCGGTGCGGTGATCAGGAAGTCGCCGCCGGATCCCCGCAGCGACAGGCCGTACTGGCGGTCCTGGCCCTGCGGGCGCGGCAGGTCGTCACGGGCGATGAACTGGCCCGGCTGGTCTGGGGGGAGAGCGCGCCGCCCTCCGTCGGCGCGGTGGTGCGCAACCACATCTCACGCCTGCGGGCCGCGATCGGAGGCGACGGGGTCCTGGTGTCCCGGGCCGGCGGCTACGCCCTGGAGCTCGCGGACCTGGATCTGGACGCCGCGGAGTTCGACCTGCTGGCGGACGCGGCGGCTCGTCACCGGGGCCGCGGGGAGGCGGCCGCCGCCGTCGGGCGGTACCGCGAGGCGCTGGCGCTGTGGACGGGCACCGCCCTTTCCGGCGTTCCGGGCCCGAACGCGGAGCGGCAACGCGAGCGTCTCACCGGGCGACGTCTGACCGTTCTCGAAAGCTGCCTGGAACTCGAACTCGGCCTGGGCGGGCACGCGCGGGTGGTGGAGGAGCTGACCGCGCTGTGCGCCGAGTACCCGTTGCGCGAGAGCCTGCGGGGGCTGCTGATGACCGCCCTGTACCGCACCGGCCGGCAGGCGGAGGCGCTTGAGGCCTTCGCCGACGCCCGCCGTGTCCTGGCCGACGAGCTGGGTGTCCAGCCAGGCCCCGATCTGCGGCGGTTGCAGCGGCGCATCCTGTGCGCCGATCCCGAACTCGCCCCGCTTTCCACTGCCGCCGGGCCGCCCGCCACCGGGACCGCGCACGAGCCGTTGCCGAGGGCCGGGGCGATGGCGGTGCCGGCCCAACTTCCCGCTGGGGCTGGGGACTTCACCGGTCGCGGCGCCGAGGTCGAGCTGATCGTGAACGGTCTCACCGGCGACATCCCGTCAGGCGCGGCGGTGGTGGCGGTCTCGGGCCTCGTGGGTGTCGGCAAGACCACCCTGGCCGTGCGGGCCGCCCGGACCGTTCGCGCCGCCTTCGCCGACGGCCAGCTCTACGCGGATCTACACGGCACGCGGAGCGAGGCGGGTGAGCCCGCCGACGTGCTGGCAGGCTTCCTGCGCGCGCTCGGCGTGCCCGCGCAGGCGATCCCGGAGCAGTCGGTGGAACGTGCGGAGCTCTACCGCGCCGTCCTCGCCGGGCGGCGCATCCTGGTCGTGCTCGACGGCGCCCGGGACGAGGAGCAGGTGCGCCCCCTCCTGCCGGGTGGCTCCTCCTGCGCCGTACTCGTCACCAGCCGCGCCCGCCTGACCGGGCTCGGCCCGTCGCTCGCGGTTCACCTCGGCCGCTTGGCCCCGCAGGAGGCGGTGGAGTTCCTGTCCGCCGTCGCGGGCCGCTCCCGGATCGCCGCCGAGCCGGCCGCAGCCGACGACATCGCGGCGGCGTGCGGTTGTCTCCCGCTCGCGCTGCGCATCGCGGCCACCAGGATCGTGGCCCGGCCCGCTTGGAGCATCGCCGCCTTCGCCGCCCGGCTGCGGGACGAGAACCGCCGGCTGAGCGAGTTGCGCGTCGGCGATCTCGCCGTCGAGACGGAGCTCCGTCTCGCCTGTCAGCAGTTGCCGGCCGAGCTCGCCGACGCCTTCCTGCGGCTCGCCGTCCTGCCCGACTGCTCGATCCCGGCGGCGGCCGCCGTGCTCGGCCTGGCGGAGGACTCCGTCGGCGAAATCCTGGAAGGGCTCGTTGACGCGGGGATGCTCGACCCCCCGGTCCATGGCCGCTACCGCTTCCATGACGTGGTACGGCTGTTCGCCCGAGCCGGGGCGTAGGGCGCTCCCGACGAGTACCTGCGACCGCCGGCTCCGCGCACCCTCAGGGGGTGGTTGCCGACAAGGCCACTCGGGGCGTGTGAAGAGGCGGGTCTTCGAGATGAGGGCTCAGCTGGCCCGGCTAGCACCGTCCTCACCGGCAGCGCGGACAAGCAGTCCCGGACTGCTGAGTGTCGGGCGCGGGGAGCCCGGAAGCCGCGTCAGCCTTTGGCGACCGGGTTCGATCACCGGAGGCTGACGCGGCGAGCAGCCGAGAACACTCGGGCCGTGCGGGCCGGTTCGGCCGCTCAGGCCTTCCTGGCCGCCCTCCGCCGGGCGGCCAGCACGATCCCGCCGCCGGCCGCGAGGGCCACGCCGCCGCCGATCGCCAGCGGCAGCACCGGGCCGGAACCGGTGTGTGCCAGGCTGTCGCCCGTGCTCGACGGCGCCGACGGGCCGGCCGAGGCGGATGGCGCGGCCGGCGCGGCGGAGGAGCGGGACGACGACGGACCCGGCGACGCACTCGCACTCGTGCTCGGCTTGCCGGTGCCCGGAACGCCCGGGGTACCGGACGGGCCGGTCGTGGCGGACGGCGTCACCGGGGCGGTGGGCGAGCCGCTCGGCGTCACCGGCGGGACGGTCGGCGTACCGGTCGGGGTCGGCACCGTGGTGCCGGGCAGGCAGCCGGTGAACGGGTAGTGGTGGGTCTCCGCGCTGCCCTTGCCGGTCAGCGAGGCGGCGATCACCGAGCCGTTGACCGGACCGCCGCTGCCGAGGTCGAAGGCGGCGTTGGGCGCGAGCACCGTCCCGGCCCAGGCGGCCGCGCTGTTCTTGACCACCTTGGTCGCGCTGGGGAAGTTCCAGAGCAGCTTGGCCCGGATCGCGCCGCCCGCCGCGCTCCGCAGCTTGTCGTCCAGCACGAAGGCCGACTTCTCCTCGTCCCACAGGTGGAAGTCGGTGGTTCCGGCCGCGGCCATGTCGTACGCGCCGCCGGTCACGTTGACGACGGTCACCGCGCCGGCCGGCACCTTGAGGTAGATCTCCTTGGCACCTTGGAGCGTGGCCGCGTCGACGGTGAAGCTGTTGTACTTGGCGTCGCCGCTGGTGAAGGCCAGCTTGGGACCGTCCGCCTGGACGGTGGCGCCCGCGGTCTGCGGCACGGCGGCAAGTTCGGCGGCGGCGGAGCGCAGCTTCGCGAACTCGGCCTCGAAGTCGATCGGCGAGGCGCCCTGGGAGACGGCGCCGGCGTGGGCCTGGACGACCGCGCCGTCGGCCTTGGAGCCGTAGATGCCGTTGCCCTTCATCACCTGGGTGTTGTTGCCGGTGATCTTCCCGGCGACGACCAGCGCGTTCTTGCCGGGCAGGGCGTCGACCTCGGCGGCGGTGAGCTCCTGGCCGACCGAGAAGCCGCCGGTGAAGTTCGCGTTGCCGCCGAGGGCGACGGCACCCTCTGCGTCGGGGGTGTGGGTGTCGTCGCCCTCGATGAACTCGCCGTAGAGGTTCGCGACCCCGAGGCTGCGGCACTCCTGATCGGCACCGACGGCACCGACGGCCTGGGCGGCCGGGGCGATCAGCCCGGCGAGTGCGAGCGAGCCACCGACCGCGAGCGCGGCGGCGGAAGTGAATATGCGCATGTGCAGGATCTCCGCTTACGTGCGGGTGAGGAGTGGGAGCGGCCCGGAAAAAGTATGGACCAATCTGCACTCTTTCGGCCGGGCGGGTGAACAGTCAAGGCCACACTCGAGGGTGCGGCGAATAATAACCGTTCCTTAGTCCTTCCTTAATCCCGTTCGTTTCCTCCGAACACGGCACCCCGGCGAGAAGGTCAAGCCCGAGCCGGACACCAACGGTCCGGACGCCGGGGCGGACATGAAAATCCGCAGATCCGGGAAGCCGGCCGGCCGCCACTGAGATTGCGGCTCGCAGCCTTGATGCCCGGTGTGGGCAGCCGGGGCGTTACCGCCGGTCTGATCCTGTGCAGCGCGTCCCAGGGCCTCCGCCGCCCGCGCCGCGCGCAGCCCGGAAACCAGGGCCGGGGCTACTCCGCCCTCGCCCCATAAAACACCTTGAAGTCATGTTTAAGAATGTCGCAAGAAGCCGAAATCCTCGCCTGTTCGGCGGTTTCGGCCCCGCAGTCCCGGATAGCATGAGCCGGCGGCGAGCGGGCGCGACCTGCTCCTGCGGCAGAAACGTCGCACCGAATTCCTCTCCCGGATATCCGTTTCGCGGTCCGGAACGGGTTCGGATCCGTATGTGCGACGCGCCGGGTCCGGCGGTTTCGAACTCCACTCCAGAAGGAGAACTGTCATCAATTCACGACGCAACAAGGTCCTGGCGGTCGCCTGCGGCACCCTGCCGCTGCTGCTTCTCGGCATGGCCGGCAAGGCCCAAGCCCACGGTTCCATGCAGAACCCGATCAGCCGGGTCTACGGCTGCAACCTGGAAGGTCCGGAGCATCCCAAGTCGGCCGCCTGCCAGGCCGCCGTGGCGGCCAGCGGGACCCAGGCGTTCTACGACTGGATGGGGGTGAGGATCGGCGACGCGGCGGGCCGCCATCGCGAGCTCATCCCGGACGGCAAGCTGTGCAGCGCGGGCAACGACGAGTACAAGGGCCTCGACCTGCCTCGCGCGGACTGGCCCGCGACGTCCCTGCCGGCCAGCGGCAGTTTCACCTTCAGGTACCGCGGGACCGCCCCGCACCGGGGAAGCTTCGAGCTCTACGTCACCAAGGACGGCTACGACCCGACGAAGCCGCTGAAGTGGTCCGACCTGGAACCGACTCCGTTCTACAAGGCCACGGACCCGTCCCTGGTGGACGGTTCGTACCAGATGACCGCGCAGCTGCCGAAGAAGCAGGGCCGGCACCTGATCTACGCGATCTGGCAGCGGTCCGACAGTCCGGAGGCGTTCTACTCCTGTTCCGACGTCGTCTTCGGCGGGGCCGGTTCGAGCACCGCCCCGGGTACGGCGTCGAACCCGGGTACCGCGCCGGGCGCCGGCACGGCGCCGGGCAAGGGGTCGGGCCAGGGGGCCGGTTCCACCGCCGGTGCCGCCTCCGGCTCGGGCGGCACCTCGGGTACGGGGGCGGGGGCCGGTGCGGCGAAGCCGTCGGCCGCCGGCTCGAACAGCGACATGGACATGAGCATGGATCACGGGTCGACCTCCTCGCCCGCCGGCGGCTCCGCCCAGTCGGGGGACACCTCACAGGCCGACAGCCAGACCGGAGTTGCCGCCGGGTCCACCCCGACCGACTCCAGCACCCAGCTGGCGCACACCGGTGGCTCGAACATCGTGCCGCTGACCGTCGGCGCGACCGCGGTGCTCGGCGCGGGTGGTGCGACGTTGTTCCTGGCCCGGCGCCGCCGGAGCCACCGCCGGGGATGAGCCGTACCGCGCGGACACCGCGGTGAGGCATCGGAAGCCCGTCCGTTGCGGGGTCGAGCGGCGCCCGCCCCCGCTACGAACGCAGTCGGCGCCCGACCCCGCAATGCACGCAGTGCTGGAACAGCGCCGTCGCGCCGGGCGCGACGGTCGGGCGCTCGGTCCGTCGTCGCGACCGCCTCATCGTCCCCGTGCCGCGCGGCGGCCGCCGCGCCGCCGCGCGGCCGGTGCCGCGTCGCTGCTCGTCCCGGTCGTCCGCGCGGCTCCCGCTCCACTGGGAAGCCAGATGTGAACCTGCGCCCCGCCGAGCGCGGAGCGCTCGATCCGCATTCCGCCGCCGGCCCCCTCGGCCATCCGGCGCACGATGTCCAGGCCCAGTCCGGTGGAGCCCTCCCGCCTGGTGCCCTGGCCGCGCCGCAGGGCGACCTCCGGCGCCGAGATCCCGGGGCCGGCATCGGCCACCAGAATGACCGCGGTGCCGTTACCCGCGTGCAGTGTCACCGAGAACTCCGTCCCCTCCCCGGTGTGACGGAAGACGTTCCCGAGCGCGGCGTCCACCGCAGCGGCGAACTCGGACTGTGCCACGGGGACCGGCACGGGCTCGCCCGGCCCGGAGAAGTGCCAGCGCCGCTCCTGGTCCTCGGCGAGCGCGGACCAGAAGGCCATGCGCTCGGCGAGCACGTCGGCGGCGTCGCACTCCGCCGCCTCCCGGCCCGCGCCTCCCGCCCGGGCCGTGTTGATGACCAGATCCACCTCCCGCTCCAGCCAGGCCACCACCTGTCGGGTCTGGTCCGCGACCGGTCCGCCGTCCAGCGCCGCGGCGTTGAGCCGCAACGCGGTGACCGGGGTGCGCAGCCGGTGTGACAGGTCCGCCGCGAACTCCCGTTCGGCGGTGATCATCTGCACCATTCGCCCGGCCATGGCGTTGAAGGCCAGGCCCACCTCGCGCAACTCGTAGGGGCCTTGGGCGTCGACCCGCACGTCGAGGTTCCCGGCGCCGAGCGTGCGTGCCGCCCCCGCCAGGTGACGGGTCGCGCCGACCAGCCGCGCCGCCAGCCGGTCGGCCACCAGGGAGGAGAGCGTGATCAGGACCACGGCCACTCCGCCCAGTACCGACCAGACGGTACCCAGCCCCCGGCGCAGGTCGCCGTCCAGCAGATAGACCTCGACCACCGCGACGCTCCCCGGGTCGAGCACCACGGGCTGGAGTACCGCATAGCCGCCCGCCACCCGAGCGGTGAAGGCGCGGCCCTGCCGGACGGCGGTGTCGAACTGTTCGCCGCCGGCGTGAGCGGTTCCGATCACCGCTCCGGACGGCAGGTGCACCGCGATCCGGCCGGCGGCGCCGACCGGGGTGCTGGCCAGGGCTCGGGTCAGTGCCACCTGGTCGGTGGTCACCACGAGGACCGGCTCGATCGCGGCTGCCTGGCGCTCGGCCTCGGCGAACGCCCGGTCCCTGGCGAACTCCCGAACCGTCAGGGCCAGCGGGATCAGGAACGCGAGCGCGACCATCGTGGCGACGGCGAACGCGAACCGCGCCAACGCCCCTCTCACGACCGGGAGACGGGGGAGTGGTCCGGCGGTGCCTCCAGCATGACCCCGACGCCGCGCACCGTGTGGAGGTAGCGCGGCGAGGCGGCACGTTCACCGAACTTGCGCCGCAGCCACGACAGGTGCACGTCGATGGTCTGGTCCTCGCCGTAGGGCTGCTGCCACACCTGCGCCAGCAGCTCGCGACGCGTCACGACCTCTCCCGGCCGAGCCGCAAGGCAGGCGAGCATGTCGAACTCCCTGCGGGCAAGCTCCAGTTGCCTGCCGTCCAGGCTCGCCTCCCGGCGTCGGACGTCGACCCTGAGACCACCCACCACCAGCGTCTCGGAGCGCTTGCCGCCACTCGTGCGGCGCAGCAGCGCGGCAAGCCGGGCGTTGAGGTACTCGCCGGAGAACGGCTTGGTCACGTAGTCGTCGGCGCCCTCGTGCAGCAGCTGGATGATTTCCGCCTCCTGGTCGCGGGCGGTGGCGATGAGGACCGGTACGTCGGACACGCTCCGCATCATCTTGAGCGCCTCGGCGCCGTCCAGATCGGGCAGGCCCAGGTCGAGGACGACGATGTCCGGGGGGTTCCGGGAGACCTCGCGCAGGGCCTCCAGCGCCGTGCCGACACTGCGGACCGTGTGGGAGGAGTTGGTGAGATCGCGGATGACGGCCCATTTGACGAACGGATCGTCCTCGACCAGGAGCACGCTTGCCATAATGCCCGTCACCGTACGCCACCCGTGGGCCAAGCCGCCACTGTTGGGACAATGCGCGAAGCCGGGCAATTATGGAGCCGTGCGCAACTGGACCTTGGCAATAGCGTGGCTCGTCGCCACCGTGGCCGCCGCCGCCGTGGGCTGGCTCGGCGTCAGCACGGTGATGCGCGAGGCGATCTTCGGCCCGCCGCAGGCGATGGCGATGCCCGACCGCGGCGGGGCTCACCCTGCGCCCTCGCCGCCTGCCGACCCGCCGACGGCGACTCGGCCCCCGAGCCCCCCGGCCAATCCGAGGACCGCCGCCGCGCCCGCGGCATCGGCGTCGACGCCCGCGCCCACGACGTCGGCTCCGACATCCGCACCTTCTCCACCTGCGGCTTCTCCGGCCGCGGCCGCGTCGGACGTCCGCGGTTACACGGTTCACGGCGGACAGGTCGCACTGGCACTCGGCGCGGACTCGGCCTCGCTCGTGTCGGCCACGCCCGCGTCCGGCTACGCGGTGAAGGTCTGGCGGGCCCAGGGGTGGCTGCGGGTGGACTTCACCAAGGACGGGAGCACCTCGTCGGTCTTCGCGACCTGGAACGGGCACCCGCCCATGGTGCAGACCTACGAGTCCTGACCGCGGGCCCCCGCTCCGCGGGACGGCCGACAGGTTCCTTCGTCGAACGCGGATGCCGCGGAGCGTGCCGGCCGGTGGCCCGGAAAGAATAACCGTTCCTTAGTTCTTCCTTAATCTCCGTGGTTTCCCTCGGAAAAGCCGCCTGATTAGAGTCGTGTCGGCCGGTGCGGCCGGCTCCGACTTCCCGGAGTCGAACTCCGATGCCACGAGCGGGAACGGCAGCCGGCCTGCCGCAGGGCTTCGCGGCGAGACCCCGCGTCCGCCGGGCCGATACGGCCACCGGCGTTGCCCGGAACGCGCCGTACGAACTCAGGACAGGAGCAGCGTTGTACGTCGAACACGGCACCGAGGCCTCCACACCGCCGGCGCACCTGCTTGAGCGGGTGGCTGTGAACACGGTCACGATCACCGCGCGGGAGGCCCGACTGCGCCTGCGCGCGGCCCAGACGGATCGACAGGCGCCGGCCCCGCACGCCGCCCCGACAGGGGCAGATCTGACGGAACGTCATCTCGGCCACGCGCGCCCCCAGCCGGAACGCGCCGTACCCGCCGTGCCCGCCGTCCCGGCGGGTCACCCCACCCGGCCGCATCGCCTCGAGCAGGAGCCGGTGGGCCACCGGGCCGCCCCGGAGCACCCCGGCTCGGGCCCGGGCGAGATCGGCGAACTCCGGCGCGCTCTCGGCACGGCACGGTCGGAAGCATTCCGGCTGCGCGACTGCCTCGCCGGGGTACAGGCGGATCTGGACGCGTCGCGACAGGAGACGGCCCGTGCCGTACAGCGGAACGACGAGCTCGGCCGGGACCTGCGGTCGAGCGAAGCCGAACGGCAACGGGCACTGGACCTGGCCGAGCGGGCGGACGCCCTGCGGGCTGCGGCAGAACGCGCCCGGGACGACGCGGAGCTTCGCGCGGCGCGGCTGTTCGCACACCGAGAGCAAGCGGAACAGGCCGCCCAGGCGGCTCTCGCGTGGGCCCACCAGACCCATATCGCCCGGGACGCCGCATGCGCCGACGCCGCCAGGTGCCAGCAGGAGGCTGCCGCGTTGGAGGTCATGGTCGCGGAACTGCGCGGCGTCGTGACCCTGCTGTCCGCTGAACGCGACGCGGCGCGCACCGAGGCGCAACGGGCGCTCGGACAGGTCGACCGCTGGACCTCGCACGCCCTGGAGATCCTCGCGGTTGCGCGCCCGCACGACTCCCGGCTGCCCGCCGTCCCGGATCACCTCCGGTAGCGCACCGCCGCGCACCGCACCCGTCCGGCCGCCGTCGCGTGGACCCCGGTGGCGTCCGGGGGTCAGCATCCTCGAACGGCCCGAAGGCCGACTTCGCTGCGGTCGCCGACACGGGCGCGACCCGACGCCTGGAAGGACCGCGCGCCGCAGCGCGGCGAGAACACACCCCCGTCACCGCGGTCCGGCGACCGTCCACCCCTCCCATCGCACCAAAGGCGCCCCACCGATGAGCACTTCCGGTCCCGTCACGTCACTCGCGCCTGCCCGGCCGCCCGCGACGGGCGCAGCCCATCACGCGGCCCATCACGCGGCCCATCACGCGGCCCGGCACGCGGCCCGGCACCGCGCTCGGGCCCTGAGCGCGACCGCTCCACCACGTCTCAGTCCACGGGCACTGGGCCGCGGCATCCTGACCGGTGCCTGCGTCGTGACCGGTGCGTGGGCCGTCCAGGCGATGCCGTCCACCCGGCTCGACGCCCTGCTGGCCACCGGCGCCCACCTGAGCGGGCTGCTCGCCGGATACGGCATGGTGGTGATGTTGCTGCTGATGGCGCGGGTGCCCGCCATCGAGCACGGCGTCGGCGCGGACGTGCTGGCCCGTTGGCACGCCCTCGGCGGCCGTTACGTCCTCACACTCGTCGGGGCGCACGTCCTGCTCGCCCTGCTGGGATTCACGGTCTACACCGGCACCGACGTGGTGTCCGCCGGCAGAGCCGTCCTCGGCTACCCCGCACTGGCCGCGGCCACCGCGGGCACCCTTCTGCTCCTCCTGGTCGGCGTGGTCTCCGCCAGGATCGTCCGCCACCGGGTCCGCCACGAGACCTGGCGGACCGTCCACCTGCTGACCTACCTGGCGGCCAGCCTCGCCTTCGCTCACGAGGTGGTCGGTCCGGACGTCTCGGGTTTGCCGATCCTCGCCTGGCTCTGGTCGTCGATCCACGCCCAGGTCGTGGTACTGCTGCTGTGGTACCGCTGCGTGGTGCCGATCCGCCAGACGCTGCGGCACCGCCTGCGAGTGGTGGACGTCCGCACCGAGGGGCCCGGGGTCGTCTCGGTGGTGATCGCCGGTGACCGCGTGAACGAACTCCACGCGCAGGCAGGACAGTTCTTCCGATGGCGCTTCCTCACCCGCCGACTGTGGGCCACGGCACTCCCGTTCTCACTGTCCGCCTCCCCACAGGCCGACACACTGCGCATCACGGTCAAGGCGTTGGGGGACCACACCCGCCGCGTGCGGCGGCTGCGCCCCGGGGTACGTGTCGTCGCCACCGGGCCGTTCGGGGCGATGACCGCTCACCGGCGCACCCGTCGCAAGGTGCTGCTCCTGGCGGGAGGGGTCGGAATCACCCCGATGCGAGCGCTCTTCGAGACGCTGCCCGGCGGGCCGGGTGACATCGTTCTCCTCTACCGCGCCAACAGCCCGGACGAACTGGTGCTACGTCACGAACTCGAAGCGATCGCCGTCGGGCGGCAGGCCGGCCTGCACTACCTGCTGGGCTCCTCGCTCGGGGAACACAACCCGCTCGCGCCCGCCCTGCTGAGCAGGCTCGTGCCCGATCTGGCCGAACGTGACGTCTTCCTCTGCGGACCACCGGGCATGACCACGGCCGCAGTCACGGCTCTGCAGAAGGCCGGGGTGCCGAAGAGCCGGATCCACTCCGAGACGTTCGCCTTCTGATCCGGCGCCGGTTCGCTGAGGGGTGCGGCAGCCCGTACGCGCTTCCTGACGTCCATCCCCGTCGAATTCCATCGCCCGAGCCGGTCCGATGCCGGAACGCCCGGGCCCGAAAGGTAACCCACGCACATGACGGCCACCGCACTCCATGCGCCGCCTCGCCCGCTCCGGATCCGCCGGCACAGGTTGAACACCGCCTGTGGCCTGGCCTGCGCGGGCCTGCTGACCGGGTCACTCCTGTTCACGGTGAGGCCGGCGGCGCCGCCCCCACCGGACCGAACCGCCCCGACGGTGCACCAGTCCGGTTACTCCGGCTCCGTCCATGAGCGCTGAGCCCGGGGTGGCGGAGGGGCCGGGCGGCAGCCCTGACGCGGAAACCGCCGACCGGCCCGGCGTCGTGAGGCGGCTCAGGACGCGAGAACGGGCTTCAGGAAGGGGCTCGGCTCGCCGTGCCAGAAGATGTCGACGCTGTCCCTGGCACGGGTCACCGCGACGAAGAGCAGCGAGCGGGCACGTTGCATCTCCCGACGGTACCGGGCGAGGTCCGTCCCCTTGAGGCGGTTCACGTTGTCACGCGGCACCAACCCGTCACGGACACCGGCGATGATCATCCGCTGGTACTCCAGGCCCTTGAACCTGAACATCGTGCCGATGTGGACACCGCTGCCGTTCCTGGGGCCGTCGGGGCCGATCTCCACGGCGGGGATTCCGTGCTGCGCCAGGGTGTAGGCGACCTCTCCCGCCATCTGATTGGTGGGGACACAGACGGCGATCTGTTCCAGGGGGATCCGTTCGTCCGGGCGGTCGCCCCAGGCCGCGACGTGTTCGGCGATGCCCGCCCGCTCCGCGTTCCAGTCGGGGTAGGGGTGCATCCGTGGAGCGGCGCCGTTGAGGACGGACCGGAAACCGGCCAAGGTCTCCTCACCGCCGTTGAGATCGTCGAAGGACTCCCCGGTGAGGACGTCCAGTGCCGAGCGCAGGATCTGGCGGGTTGTGCGGTAGCTGAGAGTGAGCTTCGACGAGCGGCCCCGGATGTGGATGCCCAGACTTCCGAGGGTCACCTGGTTCCGGTAGATGCGCTGGTGGGTGTCACCGACCAGGAAGATGTCGTCCTGGCCGCTCGGGACCATCGCCCGCAGCATCTTCCAGTGGGCCGGTCGCAGGTCCTGCGCCTCGTCGACCACGATGTGCCGGTACCGGTACCGCAACCAGCCGGCGGAGCCGTCCTGGAGGTGGATGTTGTCCAGACCGCCGGCCTCGTCGCGATGAGCCTCGATCGCGGCGATCCGCTGTTCGCGCTCCACCTCCAGTCGGGCCGCCCGCTCGGTCACCTGGTCCCACGTCTGCCGTCGGGAGCGGTCCAGGCGCTGGGTGAACCGCTCGGCGAGCTGCCAGATTTCGGCGCGCTCGGCACGACCGATGGTGCCGCGGCCGGCCCGGCGGGCCCTGAAGTAGTCCGCGCGCGATCCGATCACCTGCCCGAGGATCACCTGCGTCCACTCGTCGTGGAGGAACTCGGCGTCCCACGCGGTCTCTCCGAGTTCGTCCAGCAGCGCCTGCCACTCCCGCACGGCCTGGTTGTCGTCGATCGTCTGCTTGGAGTTGCCGGGCTCCGCCTCCCGGACGATCCGGAGGGCGAGCTGGTCGACGTGGCTGATGTCCACCCTGGCCAGCAGCTCCTCTCCGCCGAGTTCGAGCAGCCGCGAACGCAGGTCCGCAGCGAGGTTCTTGTTGTAGGTGGTGAGGAGGACGGGCTTGGTGTGTCCCGGAGGAAGCCGGTCGACCAGGTGCTTGACGCGGTGGAGGGCGACGATCGTCTTTCCCGTTCCCGGGCCGCCGCTCACCCGGGCGGGCCCGGAGTAGGTGCGTTCCACCAGCTTGGACTGGGTGGGGTGGAGGAAGACCTTCCACCGCCCGAAGTCGCCGCCCTTGAGGACCTCCTCCAGAGCCGCGTCGGAGGTGGTGACCATGGTGGCCGGCCGTTCGGCGGCGGCCTGGAAGTCCTCCGGGTCGACCGGTTCGGGGGCCGCGACCGGCGTCGTGACCTGGTCGAGGATGCTGTCGAAGTCCTTGCCGTCGACGATGGCCAGGAGCACTTCACCGGTGAGCTGCGGGGCGTACTCGACGAGACCGAGGAGCTGGTCCTCGGTGGTGAGCGTCCGGATGACGGGCAGGAGTGGTGCGGCGACCCCGAGGTCGCTCAGCTGGTCGTCGGACCACTCCGCGAAGAGCGCCCGGGGCGTGGTCGGTTCGACCGGCTGCGGAGCCGCCGCGGGCCGGGCCGGGGCGAGGCCGCGAAGGATGCTCTCCTCCACCACCTGGAGGTCGACGTACTCGATACCACCGGTGACGTGGTTGATCCCGTAGGCGAGCCGGTCGAGGTTCTCGTAGACGTCCTTGCGGTGCTTGACCGCGACGATCAGCCAGTCGTCGTCGGCCAGGCGCAGCAGCAGCGCACGATGGTCGTCGTTGACCCGGGCGGACCAGAGCCTGCTGTCGCCCTTGAGCTGCTGGAGCTTGAGGCCGGTCGCGTGGGGGTTCGCCTTGAACTTGTGCTGGAAGTCGTACAGGGCGCCCTTGACCGAGCGGGGGAGTTTGAGGATCTCCTTGTCCGCCTTGTCCAGCAGGCGAAGGGTGATTCCCGGGGTCTTCATCGCTCTGACTCTCCGTCGTTGGTCGTTCCGTCTCGTCGGTGTTGTGGTGCGGTGAGGGCGCCGCTCCGCGGGCCGAGCCGCTCGGCGAGTTCCCGGGCGTTCCAGCTCACGGCGGGGCGGACGTCCCATCCGGCGGCACGGAAGGCCTTGTCGCGGTCCTGGGCTTCGTAGTCCGGCTCTCCGTCGGACGCGCGCGGAGCGAGAACGACGCCGATCCGCTGTTCGGGCCAGGCGAGTTCGGCCTGCCAGCCGTTGCTGTCGAGCTCGTAGCCGTCCTTCGGGGTGGGGGCGCCGGCCTCGGCGAGGAGGTGTGCGAGTTCGGCGATTCCGGCTTCGTCCGGGTCGAGGAGCGCGATCACCCGGGTCCATGCGGCGTCGGGCCCGGGGGCCGGGACGGGGGCCGCGGGCGCAGGAACCGGAACCGGACCCTCAGCGGCGGCCTTCGGAGCCGGCGGTTGCTTCGCAGCGGTCTGTCGGGTCGTCGCCAGCCATCCCTGGCCGCCGCTCGGTGCAAGGACTTCGACGGAGAGGCCGCCGAGGAGGCCCGTCGTGATCTGGACGCAGTCACCGCCGCCGGGCTCCAGGAACTGGAGCAGGTTGGTCCAGAAAAGCCAGGAGCGCCAGCGCTGCTTGTGCGACACCTCGTCATCGTGGACGCGCTCACCGTCGTCGAGGACGGCGAGGGCGCTCCAGACCGGTGGTTTGCGGCGCCCGTCGGCCGTCAGGACCAGTCGCAGGCCCGAGCCGTCCGGAACGGTGACGACCTGCACCGGTCCTCGGGGACCGGCAGGTGCTCCGCCGTCGAGGGCCGCGCGGATCTGCGGTCCGACCGCTTCGACCGCCAGAGCTGCGGCGCGGGCCCCCGTGACTCCGGTCAGCCCTGCTGCGGCGGCCTCCGCGCGCCACTGCCACCGGGTGGCATCCGGCGATCGCAGGTAGGCGAGCAGCAGGTTCGCCGGGTTGATCCACACGGTCTCGGAGAGTTCACCGGGGAGGCCGCCGCGAACGTTGGCGTAGTACTTCCGTGCCCTCTCCTCCCCGTCACCGCCCGACCCGTAGAGCCGCCGGACCGGAGCGGTCGGGCCGCCGCCGGCGTGGCCGTGGTCGGTGACGCGGCGACGCCAGTCCTTGACGTCGAAGTAGGTGAGCTGGAACACGCGCAGGCCGTCCGCCCGGAGCCGGGCGCGCTTCACGGCGTCGTCCGCCAGTCGGTTGTGCCGCGGGCCGGCGTGGTACTCGTAGCCGTCGAGGTAGACCGCGAGGCGTGGACCCGGGGCGTCGAGCCGTTCGAAGAGGACGTCCGGGCGGGTGCCGTCCAGAGCCCTTTGCTGGGAGACCCGCCAGCTCACGGTGGAGCCGTCGTCGCCGGTCAGGCGGAGTTCGAGGGAGTACGTCCCGGCAGAGGTCGTGTAGGCGTCCGCGCTCGCTCGTGACTCGGGCAACCGCGCCCAGTCCCTGAGGGTGTCGACGAACATGATTTCGAGATCGCTCTCGGCCTGCTGCTCCAGTGAGATGTGGCGCGTGGTCGCGACCGGCGACGTCCGCCAGCGTTCCCCGTCCGCACCGAGCAGGTCGTCGAGCATCTGACGGACCTCGCTCCGGCTGACCTTGTCGTAGTCCGTCGCCGGTACGCGGCGCAGCAGGCAGCGGTGACAGCCGTCCTGACCCTTCTCCCGGCAGGGACAGCTCTCGATGACGTCGCGAGCCCTGAGCAGGACGTCCTTGAACCCTTCCGCCGAGGCCAGCCGGTGCAGGTAGCCGGTGCCGCCCGGGAGGCGGTCGTAGACGACCAGGAAGCGCTGGGGCCAGTCGGAGACACTGCCGTCGGGCATGGAGGCGGGCGCGATGTCGATGTGGTCCGGATCGCCGCCGTAGCGTGCGGCTATGCCGACGAACAGCGCCGCGGCGAAGGACGCCAAGCGCTCCTTCGCACGCGCCACGGACGCGGGCAGCAGGATCCGCACGGCCTCGGTGGTCAACTCGTGGGCGAGCAGCAGGGGTACGTCCTGCGGCTCGGCCCGGCCGGATCCGGCGGGCTGCTGCGCCCTGCGGCGGGGGCACCAGAGCAGGTGATGGGCGCCGGCCCTGGAGGGAGCGCTCAGGGACTGGGTGAGGGCGTCGGCCGGGGCGTCGACGACGGGACGGCCGTCGGCCGTCGCACCTCCGCAACTCGTGCAGACGAAGAACGGGTTGAGACGGACGTCCTCACCGGCGACGGGTACGGTGCTGCTGCCGTCCTGGCGGTCGACGCCCAGGTTGAGCGTCCGCACGACGGCACGGCGGGCGAAGTCCACCCCGAAGGTCGCCTTGTCGTGGCGCCATGAGCCGGGGGCGAGCTGGTCCGGGTCGATGTCGACGGCGGTGAGGACCGAGTAGCGTCGACGCTCCCGCTCGTCCCTGTCGTCGCGGACCCGGGCGTCGTCCCGCTTGTCGCGGGCCACCACCTGCCGCGGCTGCAGCACGTACTGCACGCACCCGGCGTCCGCGATCGCACGGCTGCCGCAGCGCGGGCACGGGTCGGTGTCGGTGAGCGCGTTCTCGGTGCGGACGAATCCGCAGGACGGGCAGAGCCGCCAGACGGACCAGGCCCGTCGATCGGGGCTGCCGATGTCCAGGGCGCGCACCACGTGCCGGTAGCCGTTGACGTAGAAGCTGCTGCCGGGCGCGAGTTCGGTGAGGGCGAGCCGACGGGAGCGGTCGTAGCTGCGGACCTCGCTGCGGTAGACCCGGGGAGTCCCGTTCGCCGAGTCCCCCGGGGTCGCGGTGGACCCGTCCGGCTCGGACGGGTCCTCCCGCCAGTAGAGGGTGGCTTCGAGCTTGGTGGTCGTGTCGGCGAGGCTGTAGTTCGGCAGGAGTCCGAGCTCGACCAGCGTGCCGTGGGCGCTCGCCCGGTTCAGCGTGCCCAGGAGATCGGCGGTGCTGCGCAGTTCGGCGCGCAGTTCCCGCCGTTCGCGGTCCTGTTCCGGGTCGGTCGGTACCAGGGCGTCGACGGCCGTGTTGATGGCCGCGAGGCGTCGCTTCAGCTCCTCGCGGCGGAGGACCCAGGCTTCCTCGGCCTCCTGTAGGCAGCGGGCGATGCCACCGGTGGCGTAGGACCGCAACTCGTCGGCAGCATGGTCGGATACGCCGGCGTCGTCGTCCCGGCCGGTGCCGCGCGGGAAGAGTGCCAGGAACTCCTCCACCAGGGCCTTTCCGTGGGTGAGCGCCGCGTCGGCCAGATCCTGGCACCAGCCGGTGGTGCCGAACAGTGCCGACACCAGCCTGGGCACAGGCGGCAGTTGCTCACCGTCGGCCGTGGTCAGCTTCCCTGCGGCGGCCAGGTCGAGCAGCCGTGCCGTGTACTGGCGGCGGAGGATTTCGACGGCCGACAGGTAGCAGCCCGGCGGCACGATGTCGCCGGCGATCATCTCGCGCGGATCGTCGAGGTAGTACAGGTCGCGGGCCCTGCGGCCGCCGAACGCGACGACGAGCGCGTTGCCGGTCTTCCTGCCCGCGCGGCCCGCCCGCTGGACGTAGTTCGCCGGCCCGGCGGGCAGGGAGCCGAGCAGGACGGCGGACAGGTCACCGATGTCGATGCCGAGTTCGAGTGTCGGCGTGCAGGACAGCACGTTGGGGTCGGTGTAGTGCGTGCCGGAGCGGAACGCCCGCTCGACCCGCTCCCGCTCGGGGCGGGTGAGCATGCCGGTGTGTTCGGCGGTGACCACGCGGAAGGTGCCGCCGGTCAGGTACAGACGCCGGTAGTAGTCGTCGGTGTAGTCGCGTTCCTGGACGCCGCCGAAGCCGGACGTGGTGCCACCGGTGCGGGAGGCGCCGTACCGGGGCGGGGTCAGGAATCCCTTGCAGCGGTAGCGCGGGCACGGGTGCCCGTACCAGCGGGTGCGCCGCTCGGGCGGCACGACCTGCTGCCAGCCGCAGTCATCGCAGCTGACGAAGGCCTTGTTGACGATCGAGTCGCTGAGCAGCCGGACTTCGATGTGTCCCGGCTGCAGTCCGTAGACACGCGTGCTGCGGTCCTGTGCCGTGCGGACGGCCAGGACCTGTTCGGCGGCGAGCACGGGAAGCAGGCGGTGCAGGTACTCGGTGGCACCGGCGGAGTCCAGCCCGAGGCACCGCCTGGTCCAGTCCTGGTACCAGCCTCCGCGGCCCGACACCGTGTCGAAGTGGGACTTGTCCTTCTGCCCGTCGAGCAGGAACCGGGGCGGTGCCATCCCGTCGGGGAAGGCCGGCATGCCGTCGGGACGGCCGCCCCAGATCTTGAACCGGGTGACGCCCGCGTCCTTCATCCACGGCTCCAGCCAGCGGTGCCGCACCCCGCCGCGCTGTCGCAGGCGTTCCAGCAGGCCGCGCACGTAGGCGACGTAGCGCTCCGAGGTCGGCATCGAGTCGGCGGTGATCAGCTGTCCGGGCAGGGCGAGGTACAGGTCACGGGCGAGAGCGGCGACGCGTTCGGGGTCCTCAAGAACGACCTCGGCGGCGGCCGTGCGGGTGAGCTCCAGGGTGCGCCCTAGCCTGGAGCGGAGGCCGAACTCCATGACGGTGGCGAACGCCAGCCGCTCGCCGATCAGCTTCCAGGTGCGGGCGTCACCGGTGCCGCGTCCGGACAGCAGCCGGTCCACGCCGGCCTCGTCGTGCAGGTCGGGCGGGACGACGGCGACGAGCGTGCCGGGGTCGTCCACCGAGTCCAGGACGTTCCCGATCAGGTCGTTCAGCGGAAGCGGTGCACCGGAGTCCTCCAGGTTGTGCGCCAGCAGCGACCGGAGGGAGAACCTGTAGGAGGCGTTGGCGATGTACCCGGCCCGGTGGGCCGCGTCCTGGGTCGAGTCGTTGAAGACCAGGGTCTTGCGCTCTTCGGGGACGAGGGCGATGTCGCCACCGGTGAACAGCTGGGTGACGGTCGCCGAGGCGAGCGCCGCCAGAGCCGTGCCGAGGAAGCGGATGCCGTTGTCGGTGTTGCACGCCGGGCAGCGGTCGTCCACGGCCGCCTTGTCGGCGGTCTTCTTGTCCAGGACGGCCAGGGCGAACCAGGCGTCGAGCAGGTCGCCGTCGTCGGCGGCGACCGGCATGCGGTAGGTGCCCTGCGCCCCGTCGAGCACGACGACGGAGAGCGGGTCGACCCCGCCGCTCGCCGGCCGGGAGCCGGTGAGGGCGGCGAGCGCCTCATGCTTCTCCGCCCGGGTGGCGGAGATGAAGTAGCGGATGCGCCGCTTGTCCCGCCCGAGGCCCGCCCGCCAGATCTTGTCGTGGGCCATCACCAACCGCTGTGGATCGGCTTCCGGGGAGAGCGCGGCCCACCCGGAACGCCCGCAGTTGCGGCAGTAGACGGCCGGAAGGTGCACCTGGGCCGGGCGGACGGCGGTGTCCGAGCCGGGCAGCGCCGCGGGCCGCTGCGATCCGCTCGACGGCCGGCCGCCGGACGAGGATTCGCCGTCCTCGCCGTCCACCGGCAGGGCCGCGGCCGCACTCCGGCGGGTGGCCGTCCGGTCGTCCTCGTACCAGCGGAACTCCGGTGCGCCGCCGAGGCCGCGCAGCACCCTGGTCACCGGCCGGACCCACAGGTGGGCCTCCACTTGCAACAGCGGGCGCGGCCGTCGCTCGTCGGAATCCGGGTCCCGCGCGGCGGACAGCAGCGCGACGAAGCGCGAGAGCGCCTGGAGGACGAGCCGGGGGTTCTCCCGCGCGGTACGGCCCCAGGCGTAGCCGAAGCGGGCCAAGCGGTCGCGCAGACCCCACTCGTCGAGCGGCTCGCCGTTGAGCAGGGTCAGGACCCCGTGGGTGAAGTCGTGGCGCCGGAGCAGCCGGCCGACCTGGAAGGCGTCGAGCCCCTCCCGCCCCAGCATGCGGACCACGAGGCCGTTCAGGTCCAGCAGTTTGGGATTCGACTCCACACCCGGGCCACCCGAAGCGGTGATGACCTCCTGCGGGGTCGGAGGCTCGGGCAGCTCGTAGTCCACCGCACCGGTGAACTCCTCGGCCGTCATCCGCTCCTCGCCGATCAGCGTGTCCGGCGTGAACGGCATCCCGAACACCTGGGATGCCACATCGAGGATGCCGCCGGCCTGCGCGCCGGGGCGGCCTTCACCGAGGGTCGCCGAGGTGGCCACCGGGCAGATCGACCCGAGCGGGCTGCCCGGACGGGTGGCCCCGACGACGGCGGCCAGCCGCCGCAGCAGCATGGCGACGTCGGTGCCCTGCGCCCCGTCGTAGGTGTGGAACTCGTCCAGGACCACGTGGGTGATCTCGGCTCCCTCCCACAGGGGGCGGTCCTCGCCGCGCTGGAGGAGCAGGTCGAGCATCTTGTAGTTGGTGATCAGCACGTCCGGCGGTGAGACCCGCATCTCCTCACGACGCGTCATCACCCGCCGGAAGTCGGTGTCCGGGCGGTCGCCGATGTAGAGCCCGGCCGTGACCTCCGCCAGTTCAGGCTGCGCCAGGTAGTCCCCGATACGGCCTGCCTGGTCGGTCGCCAGGGCGTTCATCGGGTACAGCAGGACGGCCTTGACCCCTCGTCGGCCGCGCGCCTTCTCCCGGCGGCAGTGGTCGAGCACGGGGACGAGGAATGACTCGGTCTTGCCCGAGCCGGTTCCCGTCGTCACCAGCGTCGGCCGGGCCGGGCCGCGCAGGGTGCTCAGCCGCTCCCACGCCTTGGCCTGGTGCCGGTACGGCGGGAATCCGGGCTGCCACTCCAGGTGCCGCTGCCAGCCCTCGTCCGCGAGGTGGAACGGCGTCCTGATCCGCAGGTAGGGCCCGCGGAAGATCCCGGTCTCCGGGTGACCGAGGAAGCGTTCCAGTGCGCCGCGGGTGTCCTCGTCGGCGAGGGCGTACGTCGTTGTGAGGTACTGCGTCAGACTGCCGCGCAGCTGCGCGGCGGCCAGGGTGGGCCTCACGGCGGACTCCTTCGACGTGCGCTTTCACGGCGTGTGGATCACTGGAGCACACCGTATAGTGCGGCACCGACCTGTCGGGGCCGGTTCCCGGCAGTCGGTTGCCCAAAGGTGACCATGGGCCGGACAGTTGCCCGCGCGCGTGAAGGCTCAGCGCAGGCACTCCGCCCAGACGGTCTTGCCCGGGGCCGCCGGACGCGGGGAGGTGCCCCAGCGATCGGCGAGGGCGGCGACGAGGAGCAGGCCGCGACCGGACTCGGCGTCGTCCGCCGGCGTGGGGAGGATGGCCGGGGGCGTCCGCTCGGCGCGGGTGTCGGACACCTTGACGCGCAGCGTGTCGGGGTGCTCGGCGAGCCGGACGGCGAAGTCCCGTCCGGGGACGCGGCCGTGGCGGACGGCATTGGCGGCGAGTTCGGCGGTGATCAGGCTCAGGGTGTCGTTGAGCGGGGAGTCGTAGCCGTACCCCCAGTCGTCGAGCCGGTGGGAGACGAGCCGGCGGGCGAGCCGGGCGCCGCGCGGCGTGGAGCTGAACCGCATGGCGAACTCCCGGAGCGGAGCGGCCGCTGCGGTGGAACTCGGGCTTTGCAGGGAGGTCATGGCCAGGAGCGTGCCGGGCGTGGAGGGCCGGTGACCAGCGGCGACGTGCGTACGGCCGTGCCCTGTACGGCGGTCGGGCGGCGGTGTACGCGCGAGAGACAGCTGTTGTCCGCACGGCGGGGAAGCGGTGCGGAGTTCTCGCCCAACCGTTGGGGAGCCTCGTCCTTCCTGCCCTCGTCCCGCTGCTCGGCCGTCACCCGATCGACATCGGACCAAAACGATCAATGATCCGTTAAAGTCCGTAATCAAATGATCTAGGAGCCGGGCAGTAGCCGGGCGCGAACCAACCGCCGGGGGGCGAACGTGACAGATCCTGATGTGGCCTTGGAGTTCGGGGTCCACCCGGTCGAAGTGGACGGCTGCGGACAGAGCGCGTCGGCCGAGCTCGGCGCGGGCTCAGTGAGGTCCTCCAGCGCGAAGGCGGCCGAGTAAGCGGTGGACATCAAGACGCTCTACGACGCCGACATCAACGACATCACCATCGCCAAGAACGCCTTCGACAAGCTCTACTCGGCCTTCGGCCAGCACATCGAGTCCTGGCAGCACGAGGTCGTGGACCGGTTGGCCAACTCGCAGTGGACCGGCACCGCCTCCGACCACGCCCAAGCACGGATCCGTTTTCTCGGCACCGAACTCCAGTCCGCGCACAGTGAACTCGACTTCGTCGGCAAGGCGCTCGCCAAGGCCGCCGAACAGTTCGCCCTGGCGCAGTCCCACTTGGTGTACGCCCTCGACGATGCCAAGGACGCGAAGCTCACTGTGGCCCCGGACGGCGGTATCACGTGGGACAAGGATCCGGCATCCCCGACCTACGCGGGTGCCGGTGCCGAGACGACGGCGATCGCCATCAGCAACCGCATCACCGCGGCGCTCAACGAAGCGGCCCAGGCGGACCAGGAGATCAGCGCACGCCTGAACCACTTCGCGACCAACGCGAGCAACGGCACCGGCCTGGACGCCGCCACGGTGGCGAAGGACCAGGCCGCCGAGACAGGGCGCGAGCAGGTACCCGCCCCCGGCACTGACCCGAACAGCGTCAAGCAGTGGTGGAACGGCCTCACCGACTCCGAGCGGCAGAAGTTCATCAACGACCACCCCGACCAGGTCGGCAACCTCGACGGCGTCCCCGCCACCGCCCGCGACCAGGCCAACCGCATCAACATGAAGCGTGCCAAGCAGGACCTCCAGAGCCAACTCGACGGCCTCGGCCCCGAGCCGAAGAAGTACCTGAGCGTCGCCGAGACCAACGGCGGGCCCGTGGAGAACCCCGACTACGACGAATGGCAACGCAAGCACCAGGACCTGAAGGAGAAGCTCGCCTCGATCGCCGACATCGAAAGCCGGCTGAGCGGTGACAAGCTGAGGACACGCGGCGAACCGGCCTTCCTCATGGGCTTCGACACCAAGGGCAAGGGCCGGGCGATCATCTCCGTCAACAACCCCGACACGGCCGACAACGTCGTGACCTTCGTGCCCGGCACCCACGCCAGGTTCGCCACGGCCATCGGCGACGTGGACAAGGCGGACGAGATGGTGAGGGCCGCGAAGGAATCGGACCCCGGCAGCCCCAAGACAACGGCCGCCATCGCCTGGGTCGGCTACGACGCCCCCCAGAGCCTCTACCCCGAAGCGTCGTCGGACTCGTACGCCGAGAACGCGGAGAAGGACCTGGCCCGCTTCCAGACCGCCCTGCGCACGACCCACGAGGGCAACCCCTCGCACAACACCCTCATGGGTCACAGCTACGGAACCGTCGCCGTCGGCTTCACCATGCGCGACCACAAACTCCCGGTGGACGACGTGATCCTGGTAGGCAGCCCCGGCGTCGGCGTCGACCACGCCAAGGACCTGAACATCGACCCGTCCCACGTCTACGTAGCCAGGGGCAGCGAGGACACGATGATCAAACACGTGGCGAGCACCGGCCTGGCCTTCGGGCTGGACCCCGTGGACAACGACTTCGGAGCCCGACACCTCCCGGCCGGCAGTACCGACCACTCGCACTACTGGCTGCCGGGCAGCGTATCCGTCAAGGCGTTCGGCGCCGTGATCGCAGGCAATGGGGTCGGCCAGTGAGACGGCACCGGACGATCGCGCTAACGGTGGCCGCCGGCCTGCTGTTGACGGTCGCAGCATGCAGCAAGGACTCCGACGGTGCCCCGACCATGACGCAGGCGCAGGCGAAGCAGCAGACCGCGGACTACGTGGGGCAGGCCCTCGCCGCCCTGCCCCAACCGGTCACCACGGCCAGCGAGCGGGAGAACGGCACCAACTGCTTCAAGAACGACGCCCCTTCGGAGTACGACGGGCGGGTCGTCGCAGTCACCGAGAAGCGGCTCTCCGGCATTCCGACGGACCGCCAGGCCGAGTACGTCGACCACCTCCGGACCCGGATCGAAGCCATGGGCTTCAAACGGGACGACTCCGGAGCCCTCCGGACATCCGTCCACTTCACGAACCCGACCAACGAGTTCACCGGGTCCATCGACGGCATCGGCAGCTCGTACGGGACACTCGTGATCGGCTTCTCCTCCCCCTGCGTGTGGCCCAACGGCACCAGACCCCCGCAGTGAGCGACGTTCGCCCGGCCCTTCGCGCCACCCCGCGCGAAGGGCCGTCCACAGCAGGCTGAGGGCTGGACAGGAACTCGCGGGTCAGGGCTCGACCAACCGTCGTGGATGCTCATCGCTCGTCGGGGCGGCGAATCACGGATTCGGGGAGCGGGAGTTCGTCACCGCGTGCTACCGTCCGGCTACAGATCAATAGGTGACCCCGGCGGTGCTACGAACACCCCGGGGTCGGGCACAGGGAGTTGGACCTCCTCATGCACGTGCACTTTATCGCGCCCGAACGCTACGTGCGGGCGTCACACGAGATCGTCCGCCACCCGCGCCTGCGGGCCACGGCGAAGACCCTGCTGCTCTGGGCGCTGTCGCTGCCGCCCGGCAGTCGGGACACCATCCTCACCATCGGCAAGCGGATGCCCGAGGGGCGTACGGCCGTTGCCGGTGCGCGGGCCCAGCTGATCGAGGAGGGCTTCCTCCATGTCCGGCGCTCCCAGCACCCGACGAAGGGGACGTGGACGACCCGCGTCCTCGTCAGCAGCGTGCCGCTGACGGAGGCGGACGAGATCGAGGCGGCGTGGCGCGGTTCGGTCCGAAACCCGGCACTCGGTGAGGGGGAGGGCCGGGAGCTCGGCACTTCCCCCAAGGGGGAGAAGAACGAGGGGAACACCTCCTCCCGCGACGCGGCGACGGGGGCGGTGGAGGGGGACGACGGCGGCGGGGAGGCCACGGCAGCTGCGGCCGGGCTTCTCGGGCGTCTGACGGCCAGGGACCGGCGGCTGCGGTTGGGGATGGTCGAAGTGCTCGACCTCGCACCGCTGGTGGCGGACTGGCTCGCCCGCGACCCGGACGTGGGGCGGCTGCGGGATGCGCTGTTGGGCGGCCTCCCCTCGCATGTGCTCGCACCGGCGGGCTTCGTGCGAGCGCGCCTGGAGCGGGGGATGCCGGTGGCGGCGGTCGCGGACGGCGTGCTTGCCGGTGGAGTGGGGGAATGCGCTCGCTGCGCCGACCCGGTGGCGGGCGGGGGCACCATCTGCCGTCGGTGCGCGGGAGTCGCACCTCCGGAGCTCCGGCCGGATGCGGCCGCTGTTGCACGCAACCGGCGAGGCGCGGAACGTGCGCGCAGCCTGCTGCGGGGCGTGGTGGGGGCAGCTGCGGCGTAGCAGGGGTGAATTCGCTGGATTCCGGACCCGTCGGCCGGTTGCGTTCCGTATCGTCTTGGTAGCCGATCGTATGCGAATGCCTGGTGGTGTCCGTGGGATCGGCGATGCCGTTGAGGGTGGTGGGTCGGAGGTGGCCGACGTGGCGGAACAGGACGACGGGGCGGGCTTCCTGCGCTCTTTCGGGCGGCAGCTGAAGCTCCTGCGGGAGCGCGAGGGGCTGAGCCGGGCCCAGTTGGGTGCACGGCTGGGGTACGGCGAGGACCAGATCGCCTCGGTGGAGCTCGGCCGGCGGATCCCCCGGCTGGAGCTGATCGAGAAGGCGGACCAGGAGCTGAACGCGGGCGGCGTCCTGATCGCGATGAAGGACGAGGTCGCCCGGGCCCGGTACCCCGCGTTCTTCCGGGACGCCGCCAAGTTGGAGGCCGAGGCGGTGGAGTTGCAGTCATACGACATCCATGTGGTGAACGGCCTGCTTCAGACGGAGGAGTACATGCGGGCGCTGCTCGCGATGCGCAGGCCCCTGTTGGAAGAGAGCGTCATTGAGCAGCGAGTGGCTGCTCGCCTGGCTCGGCAGGAACTGTTCGCATGTCGGATCTCTCCTCTGATGAGCTTTGTCATGGAGGAGTCCGTGCTGCTTCGGCGACTTGGTGGAACGGCCGTCATGCGTGGCCAGTTGGAGCAGATCCTGCTGGCGGGACAGAGACGCAACGTCGAGGCGCAGGTCATGCCCCTCGATCGTGAGGACAACGCGGGCATCGACGGCGGCTTCACCCTCTTCACCCGCAAGGGCGGCGAACAGATCGGTTACATGGAGACGCAGGGACATAGCACACTGGTCACTGATCGCGAGGAGGTCCGTGCTCTCGGGTCGCGCCATGGGATCATCCGAGCACAGGCGCTGACTCCTCGTGAGTCACTGGCTTACATCGAAAAGTTGCTGGGAGAGCTATGAACGCCGACGAGCGCACCACGACATCGCAGGCTTTGGCCTGGTTCAAGAGCAGTCACAGTGGCGCGGAAGGCGGTCAGTGTGTGGAGGTGGCCGTGACGGATGCGGCCGTCCACGTGCGCGACTCGAAGGACCCGGCCGGGCCGGTCCTCCGTATCGAACCGGCCGGTTGGGCGGCGTTCATCCGGTTCGCTGCCGCGAGTCAGGTCTGACCACGAGCAGACGGCGCGCCGTCCCGGGCTCCCACCCGGGACGGCCCCTCTCAGCTACGCGTCGCTAGGGCGGCATTGGACGAGTCGGCGACCTCAGACCCTCCTGATGGCTGCTGTCAGGTCTTCTGTGAACGCCTGCCAGGACGGGAGCTGGGACACGGGACCGTGAGGATCAAGCCGTTCCAGGAGCTTGTGACGATGCTGGGGAAAGCGCTTCTGGAAGGTCTCCAGACGGCGGCCGGAGTATCCGCTCGCGGTGGCGAGCGTGTCCTTGAGCAGCTTCTTCGGGTCGGCGACCTTTTCGACCGAGTGCGCCTTCGGGAGTGCCAGCTTCGTCTTTCCGTTCGGGTTTTCGGCGACCTGGCGAATTCCGGCCTCATCGAGGAGTAACCAGGCCTCCAGCATCCGGACGGGTACAACCGCGATGTGGGGATGTCCGGGCCACTCGCGTGCGACCGCATCCGCGATCTCGTTCCTGCGCTTCTGCGGGTGGTCCCGGTCGGCGTCCCGATGGACGACGAGTAGGTCGTAGTCATCACCGAACTTGCGGACGGTCCGCAGCTTCTCGATCACCGAGTGGGCTCCTGTGAAGCCCAGCCGGCCGAAGTCGGGTGAAGTGACCGAGACCTGCGTTCCTGACATGGAGGCGATCGATTCGACGTGGGGGACGAGGCCGTTATCGCTGGTTCCCTCGCCGGTAAACAGCATGCGGATGGTCACGCCACCGCCCCGCCGAGAGTCGTCTGCGCGCCTGGAGGGGTCGTGAGGTAAGGGAGGATGTCCGCCTTGGTCACGTAGTCGCGGCGCCCCTCCATGGTGCGCCAGGTGCTGTTCAGCGGCCTCAGTCTGAGGGCACGGGCGGTTGTGCCGTCCTCCAGGCGGTGGACCGCGGTTTCCGCGAAGAGCAGATCCTCGGGGCGCACGAGCTGGACGACGCCGGGAGAGTGAGTGTTGATGAGCACCTGCCGGAACGGATTGTCGGGACCTGGCGCGATGGTCGGATCGACGGCGAGATCCTGGACCAGATCGACCATGGGAACGAGATTGGCGGGATGGATGCCGTTCTCAGGCTCTTCCATGCACACCATGCCTCGCACACTCGGATCCTCCAGGAGCACGCACAGGGCGAGGAAGCGCAGTGTGCCCTCGGAGAGGCTGCGCGCCGGCAGTGCCACCCCGTCGGATTCCCGTACATTCACGGTCAGCAGCTGGCGTACCTCATCCTGGTACACCGCCAGCTCACGGATCTGGACGCCCGTCAGGTCGGACAGGCGGCCGGCGACGCGGGCGTAAACCCGTTCGGGATCCTCACTGGCGACCGTATGCGCGACCCGGAACAGGGCAGCGGGCAGGTGGGAGCCGTCCACACCCATGACCTGAGGGTCGATGAAACGGTCCGCGCTCCGTAGAGCCGATGGTTCCAAGGCCAGGCGTCGCCAGGACTGCATCTCGCGGCGGGCAGCCAGGATCGTCGGGTCATCGCTGGACGTGATGGTGGACACCACGGTCGCGGGGGCTCGTGAGGCGGCTGCCGGCTTGGGCTGGCCCCGGCTTCCGCCATCCTGGTGGATCTTGACGATGGGATCGCCTGACACGACGTCCAGGTCGGTCGAGATGAAGGGCGCCCCACTGCGGTGCCCGGTGATGACTGCGTTGCGGAACAGACCGGCGCTGTGCGGAAAGCGCAGGTGCTGCTTGGCTGCGCCCTTGGTGATGTGGCGAAGGTCCTCGCGGAGAAGAGTCAGCCGGCCGAAGCGGTCCAGGCCGGACGGCTCCTGGTACCCGATCTCCAACTCGTACCGGAGGAAGGATGTCGTGGGTTTGGTCGCCCGCCCGAAGTCGTCCTCGAACTCAAGGGGCACGATCATTTCGGCGGCGAACCGCATCCGCAGGTTCGGTGCGGAAAAGCCCTTCCAGAAGAGGTCCCGGGGATCCCCGTGGCGCTCGCCGTGAACACCGCGAACGTCCTGAGCAGCCTCCATCATCGACTTGTCCGCCAGCAGGGAGAGGAACTGGATCGCATCGAAGACGTTCGACTTGCCGGTGCCGTTCTCACCCGCGATGCAGGTGAACGGCCCGAAATCGATTGCCAAATCCAGCAGGTTCTTGAACCCGTGGACTTCGAGTCGGGTGAGCATCAGACGTCCGCCTCCAGTGAGCTGGTTGCATCGTCGATCAGCGTAGGCGCTGCTGCGGGCGACGGCGGGGACCATCGGCCAGCAGCGATCTCTGCTTCCAGGCGCGCCTGGAAGTGCGCGTGGGCGGCGCGCATCTCGGTCTCGCGGTCGGCCTTGTAGAAGGGCGCGGTGTAGCCCTCGGGCGGCGGGACGGTCGCCGGACTGGCCAGGTGATCAAGGAGAGCCGGGTAGGTCTCCTTGGTTTGGCCGTGCCCGTATGCGTTGAAGCTGCGGGCGAGCTTGCGTCCGTTCGCGTCGAAGTACATCTCCGCCTCGTAATCGGCCATGATCGGGTAGCGAGTCCTGTAGATCGCGACCAGCTGATCTGCGGTGATGCCGAGCCAGACAGAGACGAGTGCATCCAGCTCGACGAGGGCAGCGCGGCGCTCGTATTCGGTTCGGAGTGGGGTGTCGTACTGCCACTTGGAGGTGAGTTGCTCGGCGAGGGGCTTGAGGTTCTGCCATGCCTCGTACGCCCAATTTTCCGATGCCGACCAGGAAGGACTGAACAACTCTTCCCAGAGGGGTGAGTAAGCGTCCGTCAGAGCGTTAAGTCGAAGAGATCGGACTAGGAGTGAGCTAGCCAACGGGTGGTCGGGTACAGGGGTTGGCATTTGAAGAGCTTCAGCTACTTGGAGGTGTGAACGTCCGGTGATCCGAAGGAGATAGTCCAAGGGGAGTGCAGCCCAGAAACCCGCGCTCAGGCTGGTCAGAAGATTGTCGCCCAGAGCGAGGGAATGTACGGTGTGTACATGTGCGGGGCCCGGCGGGATAAGTGCAGCAAATAGGCTTCGCTCAGTGTCAAATGGGACCATCGCGCGCCACGCCAAGCGGAAGTATTCCGTGTAGGGGCGGCCCGCCCAACGGTCTTGCGCTGCTTCATATGTCCCTGTGTCGCACGCGCGAACATAGTTTGTGCGGGGAATCCCACTGCCGGAGATCGCCGTAAGGTCGAACGGGGACCAGTCCCGATTGCTCCTGCAGGGGTTGTCGGGTTGCTTGTTGAACGGCGTCGATCCTGTGAAGTGAGGCCCTTGGAGAATTAGTTCCTGAAGCTCGGATGGCTGGCTGGTGGACCAGCGAATGTAGCCGTCTCGTTTGGCGCTGGCCTCGTGGTACCCGCTGGAAATTTTGGGGCTGAGCATGCCGAGTCGGTCGACAAAGGCAGCCAATGCATCGATGGCTCCTTGTTCGGTTTTCAGTACGGGGTAGAGGAGGGGTGTTCTGTCGATGGGCCCCACGTCGCCGGACAGCCGCCGCCAGCTGGTGAGTCGGTCCTCGTTGACGGGAATAACACGGTCACGGTGAGGGCGAGTATCCCAGTGCCCCCGATGTTTCACTCCGGGAGCGGGCCCGCGCCCATCGTGAGTAAGAGACCCTGTAAGGGTGTCAGCGCTGTAGAGCTGGCTGAGGTGAACAAAACTGATTGGGCCCGGAGGGCCGTAGATGTGAAGTCCGAAATCCTGAGACCGGTTCAAGTCCTCAAATGCCCAGTTCGAGGCGTTGACGAAGCTGGCATGTGCTCTCAGGTGGCGATATGCGGCGGACCGCAGAAACGCCTCCCTGGTGCCCCCGAGATGCGAGTCCGGGTGGATGAGTCCTGTTGCGGAGCGGTTCGACTGATTCTTCCAGACCTGGATCATGAAGGCTCGATAGAGATCCGGCTGGGTCCCCACAAGCGCGGGATAGGTTGACGTCCCTCCGAGCGTCGAAACGGTGCCGACATTTGATGAGAGCTCGCTCAGGAAATACTCGCAGTTCGCTGACCGGTTCTCGGTCAGCGCGCCTTCTTTCCGTAGGCGCCACTCCGCCGTGCTCGGCTTGTCGGCAAGCATGAACCACGGCTCAAGCTCCGCCAGAACCACATCCTCCTGCCACCTTGGTCGTACCCACGGCGGATTACCTACCTGGATGTCGTAGCCGCCCCGGGCAAAGACCTGGGCGAACTCCAGTTCCCAGTGGAAGAAGCCCTGTGCTTTCGCCACGTCGCGGGCGACTGACATCCAGGGGAAGCGCGGCAACAGGTCCTGGAAACGCGTCATGCCCATGTACTCGGGGAGGCCGTCCTCATACTTGGACAGGTCCTTCAGACCCTCGAAGTGGCTCACCAGAGTGTTGGTGTCGACATCCTTGACGCCGACCATGGCCTCAGCGAATGCCAGCCAGTCATTGAGGGAGGCCAGCGCGACGGTCGAGTGCCGGTCACTGTGGATGGCCTCCTTTCGGCGGCCCAGACGGAGCCGATCGACAGCCTGGCGAGTCAACTCACCTGACTCCCCGAGGCCGCCGAAGAGGTCCTCAGCCTGCCAGGTCATCAGAACATCCGAGGGCGACTGTTCCGCCGGTGCAGAGGCAGCCTCAAGCTCCGAGGCGGATGAGTCAAAGTCGTCCCTGGAACTCAGCACCGCCGCCTCTTGTACGGGCCAGAACCACAGCGCGCACCAGGTGTCCATCAGCGTCTTGAGACGCCAGTAGGGCGTGTCGACCGCATGCAGGTCGGCCAGTACGTCCTCCCGCTTGACGGCCTCCTTCGGCCGCCGAAGCCACCCGTCCTCCGCGCCCCACACGTCGATGCTGCGCGAGATGTCTCGCTCGGAGATTTCCAGGCGCCGCGCCACCAGCCCCCACAGGTATTCGACCCGGCGGGCCAACGCCTGCAAGCGCTCGGACTGCTTGGCGGTCGGTCTCCGCGTGATCGCCTTCCGCCACGCGCCCAGCGCCTTCGCATCCTCGGGCGCCAGCGCCTTGGCCTCCTTCTCGGCCGCGACCGCGCCCCACTCCTTCGCCGGCAACAGGAAGTGGTGGACCGAACCCTCCGGCAGCGGAACCCCGTTCACCGCGTCCGCCAGCGGGAAGCGCTCGGGCGTCGTCCCGAGCCACGCGCCCTTCTTGAGCTTCGCCGCCGGGTACACCTCCCGTCGGCCGCCGATGAGCGAGTTCCCCCGCCGCAGGTGCAGGCCGAACCAGGGCGCCTCCATGCCCGGGTGCATGGTGTTCAGCCACAGGGACACCTCGGCCAGCTCGACCGCCGTCTCGTTGAGGTCGACACCGTACGAGTTGTGCAGGGCGATGTACGCCTTCACCTTCTGCAGTTCGACCGGGTACTTCTCCGTGTCGATGGCGACGCCCAGCTCGTCCTGCCGCCGCCGCAGGTACTCGGCCGCCACCTGGTTGATCGCCTCGTTGAGGAACGCGCCCGACCCCAGGGCCGGCTCGCAGATCTTCCAGTCCAGCAGCTCACGGGCTTCCGTGGTCGTCCCGTCCTGGTCCAGGCGGTGCTGGAGGGTGAGTTGCACGGTGACCTTGGTCAGCGACTCGGGCGTGTAGTACGACGCCGAGGTCTGCCGGTCGCGGCCCGACAGCCGGTAGACGAACTCGCCCGGGGCGTACTTGGCCGGTACCTCCTCGCCGGTGTTCTCGTCGCGCGTCCGGACGAAGACGTTGTCCGGGTACTCGTCGACCTTCGACCTCGGGATCAGCCACGACCCGTCCTTCGGGTCGCCGCCCTTCGCGACCTCGTACAGCTCCTTGTCCGACACGAAGCCGCTGTACGACATCAGCCCCTCGTACACCGCGCCGAGCTGGTTGATGCCCAGCTGCGCATACGAGATGAAGCCGCCGCGCTCGCCCTTCCGGCCCTTGGTGAGCATCAGCAGGCGCAGCACCTTGTACAGGGTCGCGTTGCGCAGACGCGTGTCGAGGTAGCGCTCCTCGCCCGTCTCGTCGGCGTCGAAGCGCGGGTCGGGCACCGAAGACGCGCCGATCAGCTTGATGGACTCGGGCTCGAACAGCTTGGAGTGCAGCGGCTCGAACCGCAGCCCCACGTCCTCCGAGGCCTTCTCCTCCACGACCCCGTGCGTCCGACGCGGCCGGTAGCCGCCCTGGACCTTCTTGAACAGCAGGTCCAGCGACTCGTACAGGTAGAACCCGCGCCGCGACTTCTCGTCCACCAGGTCCCGCTCGGCGACGAGTTCGCCCAGCCGCCCCAGCCCGTACCCCTGCTGGTACTCGGGATAGTCGGCCGGCAGGATGCCCAGCTCCGGCCGGGCCTCCGCGTACAGAAGGAACAGGATCCGGTACAGATACCGCAACGACTCCCGCGTCAGCTGCTTCCCCAGCTCCGGGAGTTCCATGACGTCCTCGGGCCGCACGCCCTCGTTCTCGCGGATGCGGTCCAGCACCTCGTTGGCGATCAGCTCGACGCTCAGCCGCAGCCCGTCGCGCAGGTCGCTGGAGACGCCCACCGCGTGCTTGGTGGACTTGCCGACGAGTTCCGCGAGCGGGTTCTCGCCGCCCGTCTCCGGCGTGCGCAGCGAGTCCGCGCCGAACAGCGCGGCCACCGTGTCGAGTTCGCCGCCGGTCTTGGTGTCGTTGCGCTCCAGCGCGCCGTCCAGGGACACCGCGAGGTAGCGGCCCTCGCCCCAGGTCATCCGGTCGGCGAGGACGACCACGCCGCCCACCAGCAGCAGCACGTACCGGGGCGCGTCGTCGCACGCGAACAGGAACGAGGCGAGCTTCGACCCGGTGGCGACGGTGTGCTGCCCGTCGAGCACCAGCGGTTGGAGCAGGCGCCCCGGGCCGTCCGGGTCCAGGGCCGCGTCCGGCTCGGCGGCCCAACCGCAGTCGAGTGCGATGAGGCCCTTCTCGCTGTGCGCGACCTGCACCTCGTACGCCTGGTCGGCCCGCTCCACGGTGATGGTGCCGGGCTTGGCGTCGTAGCCGAGGGCCAGCAGCACCTGCGCGTTGAGCGCGCGCACCCGCTCGCGCCAGGCCGGCGAGCCGTAGGTGGCGGTGTCGTCGTCCGCCACGGTCCGATCGTCATCCGCCGCCTCCGGCAGGGCGAAGCCGGCCCGCGAGCGGAAGTAGGGGCGGCGCAGCGCGCGCAGGCCGGCTCGCGGGGTGACCGGCATGGCGTCCGGGTCCTGCTCCGCGTCATCGGAGGCGGCTGCGGCCTTCGCCGCCTCCTCGCGTTCCTTCCACGCGGCCAGCAGGCCGGACTTGAGGTCCTTGGGCAGCACCTCGGCCAGGTAGTGGGCGGAGAAGTAGTCGCCGCGGTTCACCAGGGAGTCGTACGTCATAACTGCTTCTCTCAGGGGTCAGACGGCCTGGGGCGGCGTGGGGGCGAGCACGGCGAGGACGCGGAGCAGCGGGCGGCCGGTGGTGAGCAGCGAGTCGGCGATGCCGGCGAGCCGCTGCTTGGTGCGTTCGCCCGCGAGGGTCGGCTGCTCCCAGGCGCCGAGGCGGAGCCGGTAGTTCTCGATCGGTTCGCGCAGCGGCTCGTCCCAGGCCTCCCGGCGGTGTTCCAGGAACGCCTCCGCCCGTTCCAGTGCGGCGGGGATACCGTCCTGCAGCCGGTCGACGGGCCAGTGCTTCAGCGGGTTGGCCATGGTGGGGCCGACGCCGGAGCGGCGCAGTATCGAGACCATGTCGTCGTCGACGGTGCCGTCCCGCGTGACCGCCATCCACTTGACCACCGTCGGCCGGCCGAGGGCATTGGAGTAGACGCCCTGGATCAGGTACGTGGGCTCGGCGACGTCCGCCGTGAGGACCAGGGCCTCCTGCCGGCCGAGGCGCACGAGCACCTTGTCGGTGAGCCACTCCACCACCGGGTGGAGGTCGGTGAGCAGCGAGATCTCCGGCCAACTGGAGGCGGAGGACTCGCGGGCCCGCTGGAGCGAGTGCTCGGCGAGGCGCCGGTTGAGGGTGACCAACAGCCTTTCCCGCAGCCGCTGCTCGCGGACGTAGTCGAGGGGCAGCGCCTTCAGCCGGTGGACGAGGTCGGCCGGCGGGCGGAAGGAGATCAGGCCGGACGTCTCGTCGCGGTCCATCTCCAGCGTGCTCTGGGCGTCCGGATAGACCTCGCGCAGGGCCTCGTCCAGGAACTCCCGGGTGGAGGCGAACAGGCGGGGTACGTCGGCGCGCGGCACGGAGGTGTCCTCGCTGGTGGGTTCCTCGCCGACGGTGCCGAAGAAGTCGGCGAGGAAGTCGTCCATGCCGTCGGCCCCGTGGGCATCGTCGGCCTGTGAGCGGTGCGCCTCCAGGGACTCCTCCACCGTGCGGCCGCGCAGCAGGTCCTGGATGAGCGACTTCTCCTCGGCCTCCGCGCGGTAGAGACCGGTGACCGCCTCCGCCGTGCCGAGCTTCTGGTGGGCCTCGCGCTCGCGGTCGAGCAGGCGCTCGGCGACGAGCGTGTCGTCCTTGGCGCCCTCGACCTCGCTGGTGAGGATCAGCGCCCGGAACTCGGGGGAGCGGGCCTGGCCGTAGCGGTCGATGCGGCCGTTGCGCTGCTCGATGCGGATCAGCGACCAGGGCACGTCGTAGTGCACCAGCTGGCTGCACTGGCGGTGGAGGTTGACGCCTTCGGAGGCGACGTCGCCGGTGAGCAGGACGCGCACGGGGGTGTCGGCGAGGCCGAAGTCCTCGACGCACTGCATCTGCTGTTCGTCGCTGAGGCCGCCGTGCATGAGGCGGACGGCACCGTTCGCCGCCCGGCCCTTGAAGCCGAGCGCGGCGGGCAGGACGGAGTGCAGCCATTCCAGGGTCTGCACGCGCTCGGAGAAGACGACGACGCGGGTGTCGGAGCCCGGCCCCACGCCGATCGCCCGCAGCTCGGCGACGAGCGCGTTGAACTTCGCCGAGTCCGTGTCGGACATCGCGCCCGCGAGGTCGCGCAGCCGGAGCAGGGCCTCCCGCTCCGCCGCCACCGCGGACTGGATCTCCTTCTTCTCAAGGGTCTTGATCCGCGTCTCGACCGTCGCTCTGAGAGCTGCGGGCGAGGACAGGAAGGACTTGAGCAGGGTGTAGGGGAAGAGCGGTACGTCGCTGACCGACTTCCGGCCGTCGGAGGGCAGCCAGACCTCGGCCAGCTCCTCGAAGATCTTCTCCTCGGCCGGCGTGGCCGCGCAGCGGACCGATCGGGAGGGGCCGCGGTCCGCCCACTGCCCCTTCATCTGCTCGCGCACCTCCTGGCTGATCTTGGTGCGGCGGATGAAGAGATGCGCGATGTCCTCGGCCCGGTAGTTCTCCGGGTCGCGGATGGCCGCCGGGTCGAGCAGGCCGATGAGTTCGGCGAAGGACTTCGCGTCGCCGTTGTGCGGGGTGGCGGAGGCGAGGATCAGGGCGTCCGTGCGCGGAGCCAGGATCTGGGCGAGCTGGTTGCGCAGCGAGCCGCGGTTGATCAGGTTGTGCGACTCGTCGATGACGACCGCGTCCCAGCTGATCCGTTCCAGGTGGTGCTTGTACTGGTCGGTGTTCTTCAGGGTGTCGATCGAGACGATCACGCGCTTGAAGTAGGTGAAGGGGTTGCGGCCCGCCGGGATCTCGCGCTGGATGCGTTCGATGCCCACCGAGTCCAGCCGGATCAGCGGGATCGCGAAGCGGGTCCACAGCTCGTGCTGGAACTGCTCCAGCACGTGCTGCGGGGTGACGACCAGGATGCGGTCCCCCCGGCCACGCCGGATCAGCTCGGCGAGGGTGAGCCCGATCTCCAGGGTCTTGCCGAGGCCCACCACGTCGGCGATCAGCATGCGGGGCCGCAGGTTGCGCCCGGACAGCGCGAGTTGGGCCGGGCGCTGCTGGTAGGGGAGGGGGTCCAGCAGGAAGGAGTCGGCGAGCGCGAGACCGCGCTCGGACTGCGGCAGGGCGGTCCGTCGCAGCACGGCCTCCAGGAAGAGGCGGGAGCGGCGGAAGTTGGGCGAGTCGTCGGCGATGAGCCTCGTCTGCCGGGGGTCGACCAGCTCGATCTCGTCAAGGGCGGTGAAGAAGACCGCCTCCTGGTCGCGGACGAAGTCGGAGACACCGACCACCTCCACCCGGGCACCGTCGTGCTCGGTGAGCGAGCTGTTCCGTACGAGCCACACCTCGTCCCGAACGAAGACCTGCGCGCCCGCCGGGTACGGGTCCTCCGCGGTCCCGGTCGGTTCGGCGCTGCTCAGCTCGGGGGTCACCCGCTGCCTCCTGTGTACATCGTGTTGAGCGGTGGTCGCGGCCGTCCTCCCGGGACAGCGCACCAGGTGAAGAGCTTACGGCGAGCGCGGGGAGAGGACGGGGCCGAGCTCAGAACGGGGCCCCGGCCGCGTAGACCTCGCGCAGCTGTTGGGCCGTGCGACGGGCCTGCACGGACCGCCGGGGCGCGCGAGCCGCCGATGCCGATGCCGGGGCGGGCGTCGGTGCCTTCGCCAGGGGCGGCCCGCCCAGGAAGATCGTGCCCTGGCGCGCGTCGGCGGGCGCGGCTGCCAGTGCGGGGGCGTCCTTGAGCGTCGGCGTGTAGCCGGGGCTGTCCTCCGGTGCGGGTGCCGGCGGCGGGACGGCGGACGGTGTGGGGGCTGGAACCGTGGTCGCCTCGGCGAGGGCGGCGGACGGGGACGGCACGGCCGGGGACGTCGCCCGGGGTCCGGGAGCCGGCTGTGCGGTGGTCAGCGTCGTCAGGCGTCGGCGGGCCTGGGCCACCGTGATCCCCTGGGCCTCGATGACGGCGCGGAACGACTTGACCACGGACGGCAGGGACGGCCGGTCCTTGGCCTCGTGGGCCAGCATCGAGGCCAGGACCGGTGACAGCTCGGTCGGGACCCCGGTCAGGTCGGGGGCGGTGTCCGGGTCGGTGACCATGTGGAACAGGGCATGGACGTTGGCCGCCCGGTACGGGTACCGGCCGGTCACCGAGAAGAGGAGGACGGCGCCCAGTGCGTACGTGTCGACTGCCTCGGTGAGCGGCTTGATGCCGTTGGCCTGCTCCGGTGCCATGCACATGGGTGTGCCGACGACCGTGTTCGGCGCGGTGAGTGAGGATCCGGACTCGGCGAACACCGCGAGCCCGAAGTCGATGATCTTGGGGCCGTTGGGCCCCAGAAGGACGTTCGCCGGCTTGAGGTCCCGGTGCAGGAGTCCCTGCTTGTGCACCAGGGCGAGGGCCTCGGCAAGAGTGGCACCCAGCGACGCCACCAGGACGGCGGGGAGCGGGCCGTACGCGTCCACGTGTTTGCGGAGGTCGGCACCTTCCACGTACTCCGTGGCCAGCCACGGCGGTTCTGCTTCGGGGTCCGCGTCGAGGAAGGCCGCGACCCGGTTTCCCCAGACGGTCTTGAGGACCTCGATCTCCTGGGCGAAACGCAGCCTGGTCTCCGAGTCGACCAGGGACGGCTTGATCACCTTGACCGCGGCCTGTTCTCCGCCCGGGGATTCGCCGAGGTACACCTGGCCCATGCCTCCCTGGCCGATCCGGGCGAGGAGTTCGAAACCACCGATCTCGGGCGGGTCCTCGGGGCTCAGGGGACTAGTCGCGTGCACGCCCATCCTCGTCATGGTGCTGGTCGGAGACATACTGTGGCCACCGTAGTGGACCTCGTCCGGTCAAGCGGGTGGATCGGGAGACGTGGTCCCGTCGTCGGCGGGTGGGCTCCGCGCCGAGCTGCCGGGAGCCGGACCGGCCTTGAGACCGTCGAGCCGGTGGTGGGGTTGCAACCGGCAGTGGCCGTCGCCGTCACGCGGCCACTCCTCCCGCCGGACGGGCCGCGGGCGGTCGCCGGAGGTCGCTTGACGGAATCCGCCCCCGGTGTCGGTCGCACTCCGTACAGTGGTCGGAACACTGTGCACGCACAACGGGGGAACGCACACTCATGACGCAGGTCGAGCAGCCCCACCCGGTTCCCGAGCTCCTCGCCGCCGTGCGGGCGGAGATCCGGGCCGAACGGCGCGACGAGGCCAAGGAAGCGGAGAAGGCGTCGCTGTCCGGCGGGCAGCAGGTCTCCGCGGCGGAGGGGCGGTACGAGTACCTCTTCGGCTGTCGCCGGTGGCCGGCGTCCTTCGACGGCAGTCCCGTCCTGGTGCGCCCCTCCCAGGCGCGCGGCGCCTGGATTCCCGGCGAGGCGTCCCCGATGCCGGACGGGAAGGTCAGGCTCGTGCTGACCGAGGGCTTGCCCGCGGGGGCGCGCAACGTGCAGGTGCGGAAGGACGATTCGGCGGGCTTGCTGGTACTCGCCGAACGCCTGGAAGCCGCAGGTTCGGACGACGCTGGCATCCGGGTCGAGAGCGCCGGGTGGATGGTCGGACAGGGGGCACCGGCGGTGGGCCGGGTGGCGGACCCCGAGCGGTGGGTGGCCGACTGGCACGGGCTGAAGCTCAACCCGCGCCAACGGACCGCCGTCGCCCAGGCGTTGGCGAGCGAGGCGCTGTTCCTCTGGGGGCCGCCCGGGACGGGAAAGACCGACGTCGTCGGCCACATCGTGGAGGGCAACGTCCGTCAGGGGCACAACGTCCTGTTCCTGGCCCCGACCAAGGTCGCCGTCGACCAGGCGCTGGAGCGGATCTGTGACCTCCTGAAGGCCGAGACGGGCTTCGCCGAGGGCCTCGTCCAGCGAGCCGGGGAGCTCGAACTGCCGTCGTTGCGCGAGCGGTACGGAGACTTCGTCGACCCCGCCCGGATCGCGGGCCGGGTCTCGGCGCAGCTGGAGGAGGCGGTACGGGAGGCGCGGGAGGCCCTGCAACGGGCTCGGGCCGGCGTCGCCGTGTATGACGAAGCCCGGGAGCTGGAGCAGCGCCTCGCCGAGGACCGGAAGGCCCACCGGAGCGCAGTCGACTCGGCCGGAACGGTGGAACGGGACGCTCTGCGGGCGGAGGCGGAGGTGGCCCGGCTGCGGCTGGCCATCAGCGAGGTGGGCGAACCGAAGGGCTTCCTCGCCGGGCGGCGGGAGAAGCAACTCGCGGCACTGCGGGAGGACCTCACCCGGGCCACCGAGGCCGCCTTCACCGCTCAGTACGTCGGAGCGGCCGCCCGGAAGCAGGCGGAGGAACTGGCTGCCCGGATCAGTGCGACGAGTGGAAGCCTCGCGGGCCTCCGCTCCCGGTTCGTCGGCCTTCCCGCGTACGCGACGCTCGTTCACGAGGCCGGCACCTTGCAGGAGCGCATCCAGGAGCTCGACCGGCAGCTCTCCCGCATCAAGCAGACCGTGCGGTCCCGGTGCCGGGTCATGGGGGCCACGGTGGCCAAGGCGGTCCAGGCGCGCAAGCTGCTCGACCGGGTGGACGTCGTGGTGGTCGACGAGGCGGGCATGGTGGATCTGCCCTCGGCCTGGCTGGCAGCCGGCCTTGCGGGCAAGCGGATCGTCGTGGCGGGCGACTTCCGGCAGTTGCCCGCGGTCACCAAGGGAGACGGCGACCGGAAGGCCACGGAGGACGAGCGCGCACATGCGCGGCACTGGGCCGCCCGTGACGCCTTCCATGCGGCCGGTCTGGTGAACGAGCACGGTTCCGTGCGGCCGGACCCGCGCCTGGTGGCGCTGGACACCCAGTACCGCATGCGCGAGCCGATCTGCCGACTCGTCAACGCCGTCGCATACCCCGACGCGCCGCTCGCCACCGGCCGCGGCGATGGCAGTCGGGTCCCGGCCAATCCGCTGATCGATGCCCCCGTGATCCTCGTCGACACCTCCAAGCAGCGCATCCCCGGCCCTGACTACCGGGCCAACACCGTGAACGAGGCCGTCGTCCACGAGCTGATCCGCGGCCTCCAGTACGAGGGGGTGCTCCCCGGCCGCAAGTGGGGGAGCGCCGAGATCGGGCCGGGGTCGCGGGCAACCGACCGGCTTGCGGTCATCGCGCCCTATCGCGCGCAGGTCAAGGCGCTGAAGGGAAGCCTGAAGTACCGGTTCGGGGAGGACTACGAGGGGCTGGTCGACACCATTCACCGGTTCCAGGGCAGCCAGCGCCCGATCGTCGTCTTCGACACCGCCGTGGGTGCCGGAAAGGATCCGGGTATCTTCTACGCCGGAACCGGTCTCTCCTCCCAGACCTGCCGTCTGCTGAACGTCGCGCTCAGCAGGGCCCAGGACCACCTCGTCGTCGTCGCCGACGTCGAGCACCTGCGCAAGCACCTCGGCCCGCACAGCGAGGCGCGGGCCATGCTCGATCACCTGGAGTGCCATGCCCAGGTGATCTCGGCCGACCAGCTGATCCCGACGCGGGACGCGGCTCAGCTCTCGGTCCTGTCCGAGGAGGAACTGGCGCGGCCGGCCTTCTTCCCCGCCGACGAGGTGCAGAAGGCGGTGGAGTGGGACATCGCGCGGGCCCGGACCAGCATCGAGGTCTACTGCGCTTTCCTCGATCCGACGCCGGTGCGCCGCTGGTCGGCGCTGCTGGGCGCCCGCGTGGCCGACGGGGTGCGGGTCGTCGTCCACACGCGATCACCCGAGGAACAGCGGGAGGCGACCGGAGCGGCCCGCCACCAGAAGCAGATCGACGTCCTCAGGGCAGTCGGCTGCCAGGTGGACTTCCGTGAGCGGATGCACGAGAAGGTCCTCATCCTCGACCGCGCCGTGCTCTGGCACGGCTCCCTCAACCTGCTCGCGGGCAGCGGACCGACCGATCTGATGATGCGCTTCACAGACCCCGCGTCCTGCGAACGCGTCAGCCGGGTCATGGACCGGGCCCGCAAGGAGCGGGCCGCGTGGAACCCGCGGGCGGCCGGGGATGCTGCCGGCAGCGCGAGGCCTGCTGCGTCGCTGCCCGCTGCGACCGGCACGACCGGGGCGGCGAGCATCCGCCCCGGGGACATCATCGACGGGCGGCTCTACCTCAACGTCCCGTACGGCGAGAAGGACGAGGCCAAGGCACTCCTCAAGGCCCGCTGGGACAAGCCGAACGGGCTGTGGTACGTCGATGCCGCGAGGGTGACCCGGGAGCAGGCCGTTCGCTGGCTGTCCTGAGGGCGGGGAGCCTGCCTCTGACCGTGCTCCTGTCGGCCGGGGAGGCTTCTTGTCCTGCGGCAAAGAAAACTGACAGTATCTCAGCTCGGATGCTCCTCGCGCGATGCGAACCGGATGCCACAAGGAGGAGGCAGGATGGCACGGGTGAACCTGCGGGCTGCTTTCATGAGCGGACTGTCGTCCACCGTCACGGCGCAGCAGGTCTTCACCAACCGGGTCGACGAGGTGGCGGCCTTCAAGCGGTCGGTGGAGTGCCTGCGCCGGACGCTGGAAGAGGCCGAGGTCTCGCCGGTGTTGGACCGGGCACAGGGGCGCCGCAACGTCCTGACGCTCTACGGGGTCGGCGGCATAGGCAAGACGACGCTCTCCCACGAGCTGGAGCGCCGGCTGCTCTCCGACGCGGCGGCCGAGGGCCGCGACGACGTCGTGGCCCTACGCGTCGACCTCTCCGAGGAGGGCGCATGCGACATCGAGGGCCTGCTGTTGCGCCTGCGGGCAGGATTGGGGCAGTTGGGCAGCCGCTGGCAGGCGTTCGACCTGGCGCTCGCCTCGTACTGGGCCCGCGCGCACCCCGGGGAAGCCCTGCAGGACTTCCTCGACTCCTCACCGGCCCTGCGCCGGGCCTCCCGGAGCATCGGGCTCGGCGACCAGATCGCGGAGACGGTGCGGGACGTCGACCCCGCCGGGCTCGGCGGGCTGACCGGGCTCGCTCACCGCGCCGCCCTGGCCACCTACCGCGCCGTCCGCGACCGGGTGCGCGAGGGGCGGCTGCTGGCCGACTGCGAGCTGTTCGCCGAACTGGTCGAGGCCGACGCGGACTACGAGACGCTCTCCTACTTCCCGTACCTGCTCGCCTGGGACCTCGACCGCCTGTCGCACCGGGGCCGGCCGGCCCGTAGGCCCACGGTGTGCGTGTTCCTGGACACCTTCGAGGTGGTCAACGGGCGCGCCGACCGGACGGTGGAGCGCCTGGTCCAGCGCTGCGCCTACCTGATGCCCAACGTACTGTTCGTGATCACGGGACGGAACCGGGTCGACTGGGCCGACGCGAGTACGGGCGGCGAACTGGACTTCACCGGCCCGCAGTGCTGGCCCAACCTGCACTTCAGCAACGACACCGTGGAACCCCGCCAGCACCTCGTCGGCTACCTCTCGGACTCCGACGCCGACAGCTACCTCCGCGAAGCGCTGGTGAGGGACGGCCGGCCTGCCATGCCCGCCGAGGTCCGTCGGCGCATCATCTCCGGAGGCCAGGGGCTTCCCCTGTACCTGGACCTGTCGGTGTCGCATTTCGTCGCACTCCTCGCCCGTGGCGGGCAGCCTTCGCCGGCCGACTTCGGCGGCTCGTTCACGGCGGTGGCCACCCGGTCGATCCGTGACCTGCCCCGGGAGGAACGCGACCTCGTTCGGACCGCGGCGCTCACCGACCGGGTCGGGGCCGAACTGTTGCGGGCCGGACAGCCCGGCATCTCCGACGGCAGCGTCGCCCGGTTCCTGCGGCGGCCGTTCCTGACCCACGACGACGCCTACGTGCTGCCGTATGCCCTGCACGCGGCGCTCCGTCACGCGATCGGGGAGGCGGACCGGACGCTCCCGGACGGCTGGTCCGACCGCGACCGCGGTGAAGTCGCGGCCCGACTGCTCTCCTGGCTGGGACAGCGCCTCGGGCCGGGCGCCGGGCGGGTCGCCGTCGCCCAGGCCCTGGAATCCGCGCTCAAGCTCTCGGCGGCGCACGGGGTCTTCGAGGATTGGATGGCCCGTGCCACGCAGCGCCTGGTCGAGGCGGGGCAGTGGTCGGAGCTGGGTGCCGGACTCACTGTCGAACGGACCGGGCCACCGGAATACCAGGCCGTACTCGCCGCCATACGGGGCGTGCAGCTACGCCGGACGGGCCACGCAGCGCAGGCGGTCGAGGTGCTGGGCGCCGCGGCGAAGGGCCTACCGTCGGGCAGTCCGACGGCGCAGCTGGTACGGATCCACCTCGCCCATGCGCTGCGCAACCACGGCGACTACACCGCGGCGGCCGAGATCTACCGCGCCCTGCTGGGCGGCGAGTTCGAGGCGGCGGCCCGGTACTGGCTCTGCGACTTCGACTATCTCAACGGGCGGTTCGAAACCGCTCTGGCTGCGCTGCGGGAGCAGCGCAGCCGAGGGCCGGAGGACGAGGGCGAGCGACTCCGGCTGATCGGGCACATCTGGCGGGTCAACGCCCGCTTCGGCGAAGCGAATGCCGCGTACGACGAGGCGATCGCCCTGGCCCGGCGCGAGGGTCTGGCGGCCGCGGAGGCGAAGGCGCTGGCCAATCTGGCGCAGACCGTGTGCTGGGCCGGTGATACGGCAGCGGTGTCGGATGCGGCAGCCCGTGCGCGGGACCTGCTCGACCTGGTGCCCAACCCGGTCGAACTGGTCAAGGTCCGCTCCGCCGAGGCGGTCGCCTACGTGGTGGCCGGTGACGACGAGGCCGCTGTGCAGGCGATAGAGGGCACCCGGCGGCTGGCGGACGAGATCGGCTACCGAGGCGGTCACAACCTGGCCGACGTGGCCCAGGTCCTGTTCGGAGTCCTCGGCGGCGACCACGACGGCGCCCGCCGCACCCGGGTCGAGCTCGATGCGCGCACCCGTCGGTCGGGCGGCAACACCTACTGGGTCCCGATCGTGACCAGTTGGATCGAGGGAGTCCCGACGGCGATGGAGCACGAGCCGCGGGTCGAGTGGGTCGACGGCCCGGCCGTGTCGTTGGGCCGTTGGGCGGAGGTGGCCGCGCGACGATGAGGCCCCGGAACCCTGAGGTGTAGGGCCGGATCGGACGAGGGGAAGAGTGCTCATGACCAACCCGGTACGCATCGAGCCGGTACGCGTCGGCTTGGTCGGGGTCGGCATCATCGCCGGGACCCACCTCGCCGTCCTCGCCGAACGGCCGGACGTGCAGCTGGAATTCACAGTCGATCCCCGACCCGTGGCGCCCGTGGAGTTCCGGGGCCGGAGGCCGCCCCACTACGGCGACCTCCCCCGCGCGCTCGACGAGCACCGGCCGGACCTGGTGGTACTCGCCACCCCGTCGCAGACGCACGCCGAACTGACGGAGCTGACCCTGCTCCGTTCCACGGCCCGTGTGCTGGTGGAGAAGCCGCTCGTGCATGACCGAGCCGCCCTCGCCGCGTTGCGCGACCTGGACGGCAAGGTCGACGTGTGCGGCCGCGTGTTCACCGCCCACCACTTCGCGTTCTCCCCCGAGGTCGACTGGGCGGCGGAGCTGCTCGCCGCGCACCCCGACTGGGGGCCGGTCACGACCATCACCTCCGCCTTCTACGACCCCTACGTCCTGAGAGGAGCTGACGCCTTCGCCTCGTACGTCTCCAGCTGGACGGACTCAGGGGTGAACCAGCTCAGCATGCTCACCCGCTTCGTGGAACTCACCGGACTCACCTCCGCCCGGCAAACGGACGGAGGTGCGAGTGCGTGGTGCACGGTGGGATTCCGATCCCGGGGCGAGATCGGCTCGGCCCGTTTGCGCAGCAGCTGGCTGACCGGCTCCAGCAGCAAGGAGAGCAGCCTGGTGCTCGGCCGGTCCGGTGTCGAGGTCTGGATCGACCACACCGCCATGACTGGATTCGCGGCCCGTAAAGGCGAGTTGCTGGCTTCCTTCGGCAACGACGGCCGGACCGAACGGAAGGTCGCCCACTACCGTCCGCTCTACGCCAACCTGCTTTCCGACCGGCCCGATCCGGTACTCGGCTTCGACACCGCAGCGACGATCACCGAGATCCATCACACGGTGCTGCCAGAGCAGTAGCCGCCGATCGCGGTCGTGCACCTCGCGAGGAGGCTGCGGTCCGACCAGCCGAGCAGTACCGCTGCGCCGCCTGGACGCATCGAACGGCTTCCAGGCCGCCTTCGCGGCCCGTGACCGGCGGTGGCTCTGACGCGGGGACCGCCGTGGCGGCCGCGCCGACCACCTGACCACGGATGCCCGCCGCGCCTGCCGACCGCCGCGCCTGCCGCCCGCCGGAGTGCCGCCGCCTGCCCGCCCCGGAACTCGGCACCGCCCCCAGAAGGCCCGCTTGCGCGAGCGCTGGTGGCCGATTCGGGGTCGACCGGGGAGGTTGCCCTCGGATATAGTAAATGCGCATAGTAAATCGGAGGAGGGGGCACCCCGTGGGGGATCCGGTGGTGGAGGCGGAGTTCGAGCGGCCCGGGAGGCCGACGGAGAGTCCGGGGTTCCTGCTGTGGCGCGTCACGTTGGCGTGGCAGCGGGCGCTTGCGGCCGCGCTCAGGCCGTACGACCTGACGCACGTGCAGTTCGTGCTGCTGACCGGGGCGTGGTGGCTCGGGGTGGACGAGGGGGTGCCCACGCAGCGGCGGTTGGCGGAGCACTCCGGTACGGACCCGATGATGACCAGTCAGGTGCTGCGGACGCTGGAGGGCAAGGGGCTGGTGGAGCGGCTCCCGGATCCGGTGGACAGCCGGGCCAAGCGGGTGCGGGTGACGGAGGCCGGGCAGGCGCTGCGGGAGCGGGCGATGTACGCGGTGGAGAAGGCCGATGCCGAGTTCTTCGCGCCCGTGCCGCGCGGCGACGCGCTCGCCGTCCTGAACGCGCTCTCCGGCTCGCTCGCACCCGGAGCCGCAGGCCGCGACCGCGAGGAGGGCTGAGTCATGACCACGGACACGCCGCGCCTGTACCTGTCGGACATCCGGTTGCCCGCCCGGGAGCCGTTCGACTTCCGGGCCTCGCTCGGGTTCATCGGTTCCTTCCCGGCGATGGCCGGGCAGCAGGGCACCGGGCAGGCAGCGCTCACCCTGGCCGTCCGGGAGGCCGGGGCGACGGTGGGCGTGCGGCTCACCGCCGCGCCCGGAGTGCCCGGGCTGGTCGGTCGGCTGGCCGCGGAGCGGCCGGTCACCGAGGAGGTGGTGCGGGCCGTCACCGAGCGGCTCGACTGCTACCTGGGCCTGTCCGACGACCTGACCGAGTTCTACCGGCTGGCCCGGCAGGACGAGCCCTTCGCCCGGGTGGTGGAGCGGCTGCACGGCTACCACCAGGTCAAGTTCCCCTCGCCGTTCGAGCTGCTCTGCTGGGCGATCCTGTGCCAGCGCACGCCGATGCCGGTGGCCCGGGAGATGAAGCGGGCGCTGGTCGAGGCGGTCGGCAACCGGATCGACGTGGGCGCCGAGCGGCTGTGGGCGTTCCCGGACGTCGAGCAGCTGGCCCGCTTCGACGAGGGCGAGCTGCTCGCCCTGATCGGCAACCCGCGCAAGGCGGGCTACCTCCACCGCTCGGTGCGGCTGTGGGCCGGGCTGGACGAGCACTTCCTGCGCACCGGCCCGTACCAGGAGGTCCGCGAACAGTTGCTGGCGCTGCCCGGGATCGGTGACTGGTCGGCCTCCTTCCTGCTGATCCGCGGGCTCGGGCGGACGGAGCGGATCGAGCTGGACAAGGAGATGGGCCGGGCCCTCCAGCGGGTCTACCGGCGGCCGGTCGACGAGGCGGAGTTCCGCCGGCTGGCCGAGCACTACGGGCCCTGGCAGGGCTACTGGGGGCACTATCTGCGGGTCGGCGGCTGACCGGGGACACGACGGGGCGCAAGCGGGTGGCGTTGCGGCGTACGGGCGGACCTGCCCGGGTCGGCCCGCGATGGCGGGGCGGGCGGCACGGCCCGCGGTTAGCCTGGCCCGCATGTACAACGACGGTCTGGTGACGTGCACCGCGCGCGAACTCGTGATTCGCCGGTACTACTTCCCGCTGGCCTCCGCCAAGCGGATCCCGTACGCGCGGATCCGCGGGTTGCAGCAGGTGCCGCTGAGCCGCCTCGGCGGGCGGTGGCGGATCTGGGGCTCCGGGGACTTCGTGCACTACTTCAACCTCGACCCGGGGCGGGTGGACAAGAGCGTCGCCTTCGTCCTCGACCTCGGGGGACGGGTCAAGCCGGTCATCACCCCGGACGATCCGGAGCGGCTGGTCGCGGTGCTGGCGCAGCACAGCGTCCAGGTGACCCGGGGTTAGGCCTTCCGGGGCCGGGGCCGGGGCCGGAGGCCGCTCCCGGGGCCGGCGGCCGGCTGCTAGCGGCGACCGGGGCGGCGGGCCAGCTTCGACTCGGCCTTCAGCAGCAGGGGCAGCAGCGCGTAGACGACGACCGGGACGACGAGGCCGGTCATCACCAGGGTCCGCACCGGCAGCGGCAGCTGTCCCAGGTGGGGGCCGAGCAGGATGAAGGCCGCGGTGATGGTCGGGTAGACGGCGAGCCAGGTGAGCAGGGCCCGGCGGTGCACGGACGGGCCGGCGGGTGCCGGTGCGGTGACGCTGTCGGTGGTCATGACGTTTTCCTCCCCTGGGCGGGCAGCTGGAGCTCGAATCTCCAACCCTTCGGTTGGAGATCCTGGCAGACGTGCACCCGGATGTCCAACTGTTTGGTTGGAAACTCGCGCTATGGTTGGGCCATGGCCTGGGACACCGCACGCACGCAGCAGCTCCTCCTCGACGCCGCGGTCGAGGAGTTCGCCGAGTTCGGCCCGGACGGTGCCCGGATCGCCCGGGTGGCCACCCGGGCGGGCATCAACAAGGAGCGGATCTACCAGTACTTCGGCAACAAGGAGCAGCTCTTCTCCGCCGTGCTGACGTCCGAACTGGGCAAACTGGCGGAAGCGGTTCCTCTCGTCCTGGCACCGGGGAGGGATCTCGGCGACTACGCCCGACACGTCTTCGACTACCACTCGGCCAACCCGCACTTCTCCCGCCTGTTGGCCTGGGAAGGCCTGCAACGAGGCGCGGCGTCCGATGAGTTGGCGGCCGGGCCCGAACGCACCGAGCACTACGGCGAGAAGGTCGCCGCCCTCTCGGCCGCGCAGCGGGCCGGCGTGCTGGCCGACGAGGTGGATCCGGCCCGGCTGATGTTCGCGGTGATCGGCCTGGTGAACGCCTGGTTCACGCTGCCGCAGATGGTCCGGCTGCTCCTCTCCGGTGCGACGGACCCGGCGACGGACCGGGAGGCCCTCGTCACCCTGGTCCGCCGCCTGACGAAGCCCGCCGCCTGACGAAGCCCACTGCCTGACGTATCCCGCCGCCTGAGCGGGTCGTCGTCCACCGGACGCACGGACCGCACCGGCGTGGACGGTGCTCCGGGCCCCGGGTGCGGGAAGTCCTCGCCGTGGTCGGGATCGGTTGCGGACGAGGGGCGAGCGTCCCGGGCCGCTGCGGAACCGAGGACGGGCGTCGGCGGGGCGATCACCCCGCCACCGTCGATCGGCGTGCCCGGGCCTCAGTTGACGGCGTGGCGGTGCGGCCGGGGCCAGGTGGGGTGGTGCTGGTCGATGACGTAGTGGTGGCCGTGCTGCCAGGCGCCGCCGCCGGTGGGGCGGGCACCGGCGAGGTGGGGGTGGCCGACGGGCAGGTCGGTGTGCAGGTGGCTGAGGGCGTCCGGATCCCCTGTGGGCCACAGGGTGGTGGCGGTCACGGCGGCGGCGAGTGCGACCGCGCCCAGCACGGCGGCGGTGGCCGGGAGGCCGGCGCCCGCGGCGAGCCAGCCGGCCAGCGGGTAGGTGAGCAGCCAGCAGCCGTGCGAGAGGGAGAACTGGGCGGCGAAGGCGGCGGGGAGGTCGGGGTCGGCGGCGGAGCGGCGGATGACCCGGCCACCGGGGGTGAGGACGGCGGAGCCGGCGGCGCCGACCAGGGCCCAGGTGGCGAGCAGGGCGAGCCAGCTGCCGGTGCCGGCCGGGGCGGCGGTGATCGCGGTGACGGCGGCGAGCACGCAGGGCAGGGCGAAGGCGGCGGGCAGCATGACGGACCGGTCGCTGACCCGGGCCAGCAGCGGGGGCAGCAGCACCGCGGAGAGCATCGAGCCGACGCCGTACGCCCCGAGGGCCAGGGAGACGGCGCCGGCCGGGCGGTGGAAGTGGTCGCGGACCACGTTGACGGTGTCGACGAAGACGATCGCGCCCGCGGCCGCGACGGCGAGGTCCAGGGCGAGCAGGGCCCTCAGCCGCGGGGTGGCCCGGAACAGTCGGGTGCCGAAGGCGGCCTTGCGGTAGAGGCCGCTGCCGCGTTCGACCGGCTGGGGTTTGGGGAGGACGGCGGAGACGACCAGGGCGGCGGAGGCGAGGAAGCCGGCCGTCGTCCCCGCGAACAGCCAGTTGTAGGAGACCACCGAGAGCAGCAGCGCGGCGAGGGCCGGGCTGAACAGCGATTCGAAGTCGTAGGCCAGCCGGGACATCGACAGCGCCCGGGTGTAGTCGCGCTCGGCGGGCAGCACGTCCGGGATGGTGGCCTGGAAGGTCGGGGTGAAGGCGGCGGAGGCGGCCTGGAGCAGGAAGATCAGGACGTAGATCTGCCACACCCGGTCGACGAAGGGCAGGGCGAGGGCGACGGCGGCCCGGGTGAGGTCCATGCCGACCATCAGGGTGCGCCGGGGGATCCGCCCGGCGAGGGCTCCGGCGATCGGCGCGATGGTCACGTAAGCGACCATCTTGATGGCCAGGGCGGTGCCGAGCACGGCCGAGGCGTTGCTCCCGGCGATCGAGTACGCCAGCAGCGAGAGCGCCACGGTGGCCAGGCCGGTGCCGGTCAGGGCCACGAGCTGGGCGGTGAACAGGTGGCGGTAGGTGCGGTTGCGCAGCACGGTCAGCATGGGCCCGTCCCGGGGCGGCGATGAAGGGGTACGGGCCCATCGTAGTTAATGCGTGCGTACGTGTGCACCTATTGGGCGGCCCAACCAATCCGGCCTGACCAATCGGGACGGCCGGCCGGGTTCAGTCGTGCGGAGGCAGGTGGGCGATCTGGTGGTCGGCGACGTTCAGTGCCTCGTCCACGAGCCGGCGCAGGTGCCCGTGCCGCAGCGAGTAGACCACCCGTCGGCCGTCCTTGCGGGTGGTGACCAGACCGGCCAGGCGCAGCTTGGCCAGGTGCTGGCTGACGGACGGCCGGGCGGCGCCGGTCGCCCCGGTCAGCGTGGTCACGTCCGCCTCGCCCCGGCCCAGCCGCTCCAGCAGTGCCAGCCGGGTGCGGTCGGCCAGCAGGGCGAGCACGGACGCGGCCACGTCCAGCCGCGCCTCGGCCCGCTGCTGCGAGCGGTGTGCATCTGCCAGATCGGTGCTGGAGCTCATGGCGCCATCGTAGGGCCCCGTGCGCAGGTGCGTTCATGACGACCGCCCGCGGCGGCGGCGCCGGTGGGCGACGGTGGGGGGCCGCCGGCAGCGGCCCCCGGAGCAGCAGCGGGGCGTAGCAGGCGGCCAGGACGACGGTGTGCCAGTCGCCTGTGAACACCGGGATGCCGGCGCGCGGCGGACGGCCCCGGTGCGGGTGGCGATCCGTCAGGCGCTGGACGGCAGGACGGTGAACGGCACCGCCCGGGCGGCGATCCGGGCCCAGCGCGGCACGCGGGGGACGGGGGTGTGGGCGGCGGCCCAGGCGGTGCGCAGGCGGCCTGCGGCGGGGGACGGCTGGGCGGTGGTCATGCGCGCTTCTCCGGTCCGGCGGGGGCTGTGCCCCCACGTTCGCGTCCGGACCGGGAGGTGGACCTCGACCGGCGGGAGGAATCGCCCCCCTGTAGGAGGAATCGCCTCCCCTGCCGGGGGAGCGGGCCCGTCAGCTCGCCGACTGCTCGACGGGCTGCTCGTCGGCGGCCGGCGCCGGGGCGGGCTCCAGGTCGCCCAGTCGCGGGATCGCGAACAGCGCGGCGAGGATCAGGGCGCCGGCGGTGACGATCGGGGCGCGGACGCTGACGGTGGAGCCGATCCACCCGCTGAGGCTCGCGCCGATCAGCATCCCGATCCGGGTCAGCATCAGGTAGCAGCTGTTGACCCGGCCGAGCAGTTCCTTCGGCACCGTCTGCTGGCGCAGCGAGATCGCCTGGACGTTCCAGGTCACCACCCCGAAGTTGCCGACGGCGAACAGCGGCGCCACCACGAAGACCGAGGGGCTCAGGCCCATCAGCAGCAGCGACGAGCCCATCAGGACGAAGGAGAGGGTGATCCGGGCCCGACGGCCCATCCGCTCACTGATCCGGCCGGCCAGCATGCTGGCCGCGGTGCCGCCGACCACGCCGGTGGCGAGGACGGCGCCGTACGCCCAGCTGGGTTCGTCCAGGGTGCGGGTGACCAGCAGTGCCATCATGGTGATGCCGAGCGCGGAGGCGCCGCCCGCCAGGGCCGAGAGCGAGGCGACCAGGCGCAGTTGCTTGTGCCGGTACAGCCAGCGGACGCCCTCGCGGACCTCGGCCATGACCCGGCGGTCGGATTTCGCCCGCGGGGCACCGGAGCGACCGGTCGCGGCGACCAGGACGGCGGCCAGCGCGAAGGACGCGCCGTCCACCGTGAACGGGTAGCCGGCGGCGATGGCGAACAGCGTGGTGCCGACCACCGGACCGATCATCCGGCCGACCAGCAGGCCGCCCTGGAGGCGGCCGTTGGCGACGTCCAGCCGGTCGGAGCGGACCACGTCCGGGATGGCCGAGGTGGCGGCGTTGACGAACACCGTCTCGCCGCAGCCCAGGACGAAGGCCAGGGCGGCGAGCAGGGCGAGCGGTGGGGTGCCGGAGAAGACGCAGGCCGCGAAGCCCAGCACGACGGCGGCGCGTCCGAAGTCGATCGTCCACATCAGCCGGCGGCGGTCGAAGCGGTCCGCGATGACCCCGCCGAACAGGGCCATCAGCAGCCAGGGCAGTGATCCGGCCACCGCGACCACGGACACCGAGGACGGGGAGTCCGAGACGGCCAGTGCGAGCAGCGGCAGCGACGAGTCCCGCATGCCGTCGCCGACCGCTGAGATCGACGAAGCCGACCACAGCATGGCGAATTTCCGGCCCAGTTGGGGCCTGGTGCGGTGCGGAGGTGTCGCTGGGCTCGCTGAGGTCACCGACGCAGTATGGCATGACCGCTACAGATTTGGTGGCCCCTTCACAGACCATCCCCAGCCGGGGGTCTCAGAGTCCGGAAACCCCCTTGACGAAGGTGCTCAGCCCGCCCGCGAGGGCCAGTCCCAGCACCACCGTTCGTGCTCGTCGCTCCGACACCCGGGCGGCCAGCAGCCGGCCGGCCACCGCCCCGCCCGCCAGTGCCGTGGCCATCAACCCCCAGGCGGGCGCGCTCAGTCCGGGCAGGCCCTTGGTCGCCAGCGAGAAGGCGTTCACCACCACACCGTACAACTGGGCGTTGGGCACGAACTCCCCAGTGGTCCAACCGGAGTTCACCGCGTAGAGCGAGACCGCGGGACCGCCCACCCCGGCCGCGGAGTTCATCAGCCCGCTGGTGGCCCCCGCGACCACCGCCCCGCCCACCCCGCGAAGCGCGGCGGCCCGCACCCCGCGGATCACCAGCAGGGCGGCCGCGGTGACCAGTACGCCGATGCCGGCCAGCAGTTCCGGCTCGGGCACCGTCGCCGCCACCCAGGCCCCGGCGGGCACCGTGCAGGCGGCGGCGGTCATCAGCGGCAGCATCGCTCGCGGCCGGACCTGCCGCCAACTCCCGGCCAGCCCGATCGCGCTGATCGCCAGCGCGGCGAAGTTGGCCAGTGTCACCCCGTCGTGCGGGCCGAGCAGCAGCACCAGGACGGGCGAGGCGACCAGGGCGAAGCCGATGCCGGCCAGCCGCTGGACGGTGGCGCCGAGCAGGACCACCAGCCCCAGCAGCAGTTCGCCGCTCCAACCGCCCATCAGTGCTGGACGCCGGCGGAGAGCGAGAAGTCGGCGAAGTACGCCTGCTGGGTGCTCGCCGGGCCCCAACTGGTGTCGTGGCCGCCGTAGAAGGTGGAGAACAGCACCCCGCCGAAGGGGATCGAGCCGATGCCGGAGGCGGTGCCCTTGGCGGCGTGCACCTGGCGGCCGTCGTACCAGACGGTGATGTCGCCGGTGCCGCGGTCCACCAGCTGTTCGACGGTGTGCCAGCGGTCGTCGGCCTGGAAGTGCCAGTCGCCCAGGCCCTCGTCCACGCCGTAGCCGGTGGGGCCGGAGTTGCTCGGGGTGTAGAGGTAGACCTCGCCGTTGTCGGGGCTGCCCTTGGCGGCCCGCCACATGTAGCGGCTGGACCAGCCGGCGCCGTGGTTGCCGCCGGACTCCTCGCCGATCTTCCCGCCGTACAGGCCGGGCAGCTTGCCGGCCTTGCCCCAGTCGCGGCCGGCGGGGAACCGGACGGAGTACTTGAGGTCCAGGGTGCGGCCCTGGGCGAGGGCGGACAGGCCGAGCGCTTTCAGGTCGGTGTAGAACTGTCCGCCGCCCGGGTTGGGGCAGTCGGTGCAGGAGTTGGCGGAGGAGCCCGCGCCGTACGTCACCCGCAGCGCCGGGCCGCCGCCGGGGGCGGCCGGGTTGGCGACGGCGCCGAAGTCGGCCGCGCCCCAGGCACCCTGGTCGGCCACGCCCCAGGCCCGGCGCCACTGCGGAGTGCCGTAGTCCCGGAATCCGCCGGTCCAGGCCGCCGCGCGACCCGGTACGGGCGCGGCCGCGGCGGAACCGGCGGTCGGGTGGTCCTTGGCCCGGGCCGGGGTGGCCGCGCAGCCGGCGGTGGCGAGCAGGGCCAGTGCGGCCAGGGCGGCGGTGCTCGCGGTGCGGTTCATCCGGGCTCCTCGGTCGGCGGGCGATTCCTACCGATCATGCCGCACGGCCGAGTTGTGGTCGGGCAAAGGAGGGGGAAAGGACTGTGGCCGGGTGGGCGGTTCACCTTCTCCGTGAACCGCCCACCCGGCCACAGCCGTTCTACGGGGTGTCAGCCCGCCGTGGGGCCTGTCCGGTGCGGCGCGTCGAGGCCGTCACGGGGGATGCCCTGAAGAGCTCCTCGGCCTCGGCGCCGGCCTCGGTGACGCCGTCGGCGGGCCGTCGGGCCGGGGTGGATCAGTTGAACCGGTCCGGGTCCGGGCCGGTGCGCAGGCCGCGGTCGGTGGCGGCGATGGCGGTCATGTCCTGCTCGGTGAGCTCGAAGTCGAAGACGTCGAGGTTCTGGCGGATTCGGGCCGGGGTGACGGACTTGGGGATCACGATGTTGCCGAGCTGGAGGTGCCAGCGCAGGACGACCTGGGCCGGGGACCTGCCGGTTCGCTCGGCGACGGCGGTGATGGCCGGGTCGTCGAGGACGGCGCCCTGGGCGAGCGGGCTCCACGCCTCGGTGGCGATGCCGTGGGCGGCGTGGAAGGCGCGCAGCTCGGCCTGCTGGAGGCCGGGGTGCAGCTCGACCTGGTTGACGGCGGGGACCAGCTCGCTGTTGTCCAGCAGGCGCCGGAGGTGGGTGGGCTGGAAGTTGGAGACACCGGCGGCGCGGACGCGGCCCTCGGCGGCCAGGCGCTCCAGGGCGCGCCAGGTGTCGAGGTAGAGGTCGCGGGCCGGGGTGGGCCAGTGGATCAGGTAGAGGTCGACGTGGTCGAGGCCGAGCTTGGCGAGGCTGTCGTCGAAGGCGCGCAGGGTGGCGTCGTAGCCCTGGTCGGCGTTCCACAGCTTGGTGGTGATGAACAGGTCCTGGCGCGGGAGGCCCGAGGCGGCCAGGGCGCGGCCGACACCGGTCTCGTTGCCGTAGATGGCAGCGGTGTCGATGCTGCGGTAGCCGGCCCGGAGGGCGGAGCCGACCGCGGCGGTGGTCCGGTCGTCGGGGACCTGGAAGACGCCGAAGCCGAGCTGGGGAATCTCGACGCCGTTGTTCAGCTTCACGGCCGGAACGGTCGGGACGTCGGGGGTGCTCATGGTGCTGGTTTCCTTCGATCGATGGGTGGGGGAGTGGGTGGGTCAGTGATGGGCCGGGATCCGCGGTGTCGCGGCCTCGTGGGGAGCCCGGGTGCGGTCGCGGCGCTCCAGGGCGGCGGACCGGAAGGCGAGGACGAGGGCGGCCGCGGCGAGGAGGGCGCCGACCCAGTCGGGGGCGGTGTAGCCGAGGCCGGCGCTGATGACGATGCCGCCGAGCCAGGCCGCGAGGGCGTTGCCGAGGTTGAAGGCGCCGATGTTGACGGCCGAGGCGAGGGTGGGGGCGCCGTGGGCGTGGTCGAGGACGCGCTTCTGCAGCGGGGGGACGGTCGCGAAGCCGAGGGCGCCGACCAGCACGATGGTGGCGGCGGCGGTGATCCGGTTGTGGGCGGTGAGGGTGAACAGGGCCAGGACGAGCGCGAGGCCGCCGAGGGTGGTGTAGAGCATCGGCATCAGGTGGCGGTCGGCGAACTTGCCGCCGAGCAGGTTGCCGAGGAACATGCCGACGCCGAACAGGACGAGCAGCCAGGTGACGGCGCCGTCGGAGTAGCCGGCGACGCGGGTCATCATCGGGGCGATGTACGTGATGGCGGCGAAGACCCCGCCGAAGCCCAGGACGGTCATCGCCATGGCGAGCAGGACCTGGGGGTTGCGGAAGGCGGTCAGTTCGCGGCGCAGGTGGGCGCCCTCGGGGCGGGGCAGTGCGGGGACGAGCCTGGCGATGCCGAGCAGGCCGACCAGGCCGAGGGCGGCGACGGCGGCGAAGGTGGTGCGCCACCCGACGGCCTGGCCGATGAAGGTGCCCAGCGGGACGCCGACGATGTTGGCGACGGTGAGCCCGGTGAACATGGTGGCGATGGCGCCGGCCTTCTTCTGCGGGGCGACGAGTTCGGCGGCGACGACCGAGCCGATGCCGAAGAAGGCACCGTGGGCCAGTGAGGTCACGATCCGTCCGGCGAGCATCAGGGGGAAGCTCGGGGCGACCGCGGAGAGCAGGTTGCCGACCGTGAACAGGGCCATCAGCAGCATGAGCATGGTCTTGCGGCTGATCCTGGTGCCCAGCGCGGTCATCAGCGGGGCGCCGATCACCACGCCGAGCGCGTAGCCGGTGACCAGCAGGCCGGCGGTGGGGACGGACACGCCGTAGTCGTCCGCGATCCGGGGCAGCAGGCCCATGATCACGAACTCGGTGGTCCCGATCCCGAAGGCTCCGATGGCCAGGGCGAGAAGTGCGAGGGGCATGGCGCGACCTCCTGCGATTGCTAGTGCGCCTTACGTGCCTCGACAATAGTTGCATGCGCGGCATAAGTGCAAGTGCGGGCATTCGGCTTGCGCGTTGGGGTCAACTGCTTGCACAAGCGTTATATGTGCCCAGAGAAATATTTCACGGCAAGGCTTATCCTGGAGCCTGCTCGTACTTGGAAGGAGACCGGGCCGATGACCGCCACGGACCCCGCGCTGACCGCCCTCGCCAACGGATGGGCCGCCCTCTACGTCCTGTACGGCAGGATCGAGGCGCACATCGAGCGCGCCCTGCAGTCGAAGCACGAACTGAGCGTGCGCGAGTACTCGTTGCTCGACGTGCTCAGCCGCCAGCACGACCGTGAGGGCGGCCACCTCCAGATGAAGCAGGTGGCGGACGCGGTCGTGCTCAGCCAGAGCGCCACCACCCGGCTGGTCTCCCGGCTGGAGGACCGCGGCCTGCTCGCCCGCTACCTGTGCCCGACCGACCGCCGCGGCATCTACACCGACGTCAGCGAGGACGGCCTGAGGCTCCTGGAGAAGGCCCGGCCGACCAACGACGCCGCTCTGCGCGAGGCCCTCGCCGAGGCCGCCCGGAACCCCGAGCTCGCCCCGCTGGTCGCGGCGGTGGAGGCGGTGAACCCGTCCGCGCTGCTCCGGCGCGCCTGAGCGGCCGCGGCGTCCGCCGGGCCGGAGGCGGGGGTCGGGCGGGCCGCAGCGGTCGGCGTGCTGTGACCCGCCCGTTCCGGGGTGCGTCGCGGGGGCGTGTCAGTGTCCGGCGGGTACCGCGTCGGCGGTCGCCGGGAGCGGGTAGGCGTCCGGATCGACCGGGCCGGGCAGGTCGGTGGCCGGACGGCCGGGGGCGTTGGGGTCGGGCAGGGACGGCTGGGCGGGCGGGGCCGGCACCTGGTTGAAGGGGACCCCGGGCGGGGCCTGGACCGGGGCCGCGCGGCCGGCGGTGAGCGGGCTGCGGCTCTTGGCGTCGCAGGCGGCCAGGGCTTCCAGGCCGTCGGGGCTCTGGGTGGCGGGCTGGTTGCCGCTGAAGCAGTTGCCCGGATCGGCGGAGGCGAGCACGAGGTCGGCGCCGTTGCCCTCGATGCGGTTGCCCTGGACCCGGTTGGCACCGGCCGGGTGGCCGGGCGGGTCGGTGATGATGACGCCCGCCGAGCGGTTGCCCCTGACCAGGTTTCGCTCCACCCGGTTCGCCGTGCCGCCGCCGATCCCGATGCCGATGCCGAAGCCGCCGTCAGCCTGTTCGGGGGTGTCGGAGGCGTTGTTGTCGGTGACGGCGTTGCCGGCGATCACAGCGCCGTGCTGGGGGGCGAGGGCTTCCAGGTCGTTGGAGTTGACGGTGACGCCGACCCGGTTGCCGACCACCCGGTTGCCGAGGAAGTAGAGGTTGTCGGAGGCGTTGGTGATCTCGATGCCGACCGCGTTGCGCTCGACCGTGTTGCCGCGGACCAGGGTGTCGCAGGGCTTGCACTGGCCGACGTAGATGCCGGAGTCGGCGCCGCCGGAGGCGTAGGAGTCCTCGATGATCCCGGCCCGGGCGTCGAAGGCGTAGATGCCGTACAGCCCGTTGTCGTAAGCGGTGACCCTGGTCGCCCGGAAGCCCTGGACGGCGGGGAAGCGGGTGGTGTCCAGCGGGTTGTAGGCGGAGCCGCCGGCGCCGCGCTGCTGGAGCTTCTCGTCGGTGACGCCGGTGAACAGCACGCCGTTGGCGAGGTAGCCGTGCACGGTGAGGTTCTCCACCACCGAGCCGGGGCCGGTGACGGTGACCCCGTTGACCAGCCGGACGCCGCCGTCCAGGACCACGGTGTTGCGGTCGGTGCCGCGCAGCACGATCCGGGGCCTGGTGATCCGCACGCTCTCCTGGTACGTCCCGGGGGAGACCAGTACGGTGTCGCCCTCGCGGGCGACGTCCACGGCCTTCTGGACGGACGGGAAGTCCTGCGGGACGCGGACGACCGTGCCGCCCGGGTGGCGGGCGTCGGAGGAGGAGCCGACGGTGGAGGAGCAGCCGGTCAGGGCGAGGGTGGCGGCGGTCAGCAGGGTGGGGAGGCCGCGGGCCGCGGTCCCGCGGCGGCGGGCCGGTGCTTCGCGTTCGAGTTGACGGACGGTCAAAAGTTGCATACGGGGTGTTCTATCGTCTCCAATGTCGGTCATGCATGCCGAAACCGGAAAGGCGCAGGAACAGCCGGGGACCGTCAGGAACGGTGTGGACCGGCGGGCACTGATCGCGGGCGGCGGTGCGGTGCTGGCCGCCGGGGTCGGCGCGGGGGTCGTGGCTCTGGGGCGCGGGCGGCCCGCGGCCTCGCCGCCGCCACCGTCCGTGGCCGCGGTGGCGTTCCACGGCGAGCGGCAGGCCGGGGTGACGGCTCCCCAGCAGCCGGCCACGCTGTTCCTGGCCCTCGACCTGGCACCCGCCACCACCTCGGACGGGCGGGCCGCATTGCGCGCGCTGCTGGGGGAGTTGACCCGGGTGCTCGCCGAGGCGGTGGGCGGCACCTCGGCCGACCCGCGCCTCCAGGGCGGGGAGCCGGCGCAGTTGAGCAGCCTGGTCGGGATCGGGCCGGGGCCGGCCGCGCGGCTCGGGTTGAACGTCCCGTCCGCACTGGCGGACCTTCCGGCCTTCCCGGGTGACCGGCTCGACCCGGCGCGCGGGGGCGGGGACTTGCTGGTGCAGTTGTGCGCCGCCGACCGCTGGCCGCTGACCGTGGTCGCCGAACTCCTCACCGCCGCCGCCCGGTCGGCGGGCGCGACCGTGCGGTGGACCCAGCCCGGCTTCCTGCCGCGCACACCGGCGGGCACCACCCCGCGCAACCTGTTCGGCTACAAGGACGGCACCGCCAACCCGGACGCCACGGAGGCGAAGCAGTGGGTCTGGGGCCCGCCGGGCGGCCCCCACGAGCACGGCACCGTGCTGGTCTACCGCCGGATCCGGATGGACACCGCGGCCTTCGCCGCCCTGCCCGAGGACCGCCGCGACCTGGCCATGGGGCGCCGGATCACCGACGGCACTCCGCTGACCGGCACGGCCGAGCACGACGACCCGGACATCTACGCCAAGAACCCGGACGGCTCGTACGTCATCCCCAACTCCGCCCACGTCCGCCTCACCAGCCCCCGCCTGGACTCCGGGGCCCGGATGCTGCGGCGGGGCTACAGCTACGACGACGCCCCCGACGACCGGGGGCTGCTGTTCTGCGCCTTCGTGCGGGACCCGGAGCAGTTCACCCGGGTGCAGAACCGGCTGGCGGCCAGGGACGCCCTCAACCCGTTCCTGGTGCACACGGCCTCGGCGGTGGTCTACGTGCTGCCGGGCGCGCGGGAGGGCGGGGTGCTCGGCGAGGGGCTGTGGGCGTGACGCGGGGATCTCACCAGCTGACCGGGAGCGCGGCCGGACTGCGGGTGGTGCTGCCCAGCTGCCAGTCGAGCCGGTCGAGCGGGACGGTCAGGCGCAGGCCGGGCAGGGCGGTGGCCAGGCGGCGGAGGGACTCGCGCATTTCGAGGCGGACCCGCCAGGCGCCGATGCAGTAGTGCGGGCCGGCGCTGAAGGCGAGGGTGGGGGCGTCGAGCGGGCGGTCGAGGTCGGCGTCGAGTCCGGCCGGGTGGACGGCGGGGTCGCGGTTGGCGCTGCCGAGGCTCGCGGCGACGACGGCGCCGGCCGGGATGGCGACGCCGCCGACCTCGACCTCGGCGGTGGCACGGCGGACGGTGGCCTCGTCGTCGCCCAGCGGGATGAAGTGCAGCAGGCGTTCGGCGGTGTGCTCGGTGACGCCGGGATCGGCGAGGCGGGGCCAGTGTTCGGGACGTTCGCCGAGCAGGTAGGCCAGGGCGTTGCCGAGGGCGCCGGTGACACTCTCGTTGCCGCTGGCGGTGAGTCCGAGGACGAGGAAGGCGAGGGCGTCCGCGGGGACCGTGCCGTCCTGGTCGGCGGCCCGGACCAGTCGGCTGACCAGGTCGGGGCCGGGCGCGCGGCGCCGGCGCTCGATCAACTCCTCCGTGAAGGAGGAGAATTCGGCGAGCGCCTCGCCGTGGTCCGCGGCCGGTTCACCGCCCTGGGCGAGCAGGGCGAGGGTCCAGCGCCGCAGCCGCCGCTCGTCGAGGTGGTCGGGGCCGTCGCCGTCGAGCCCCATCAGCCGGGTGGTGACGGCGAAGGGCACCGGGCGGGTGAAGGCGGTGACCAGGTCGGCGGGCGGCCCGGCGGCGACCAGTGCGTCCACCGCCTGCTGGACGGCGGCCCCGACCCAGGGTTGCCAGCCGGCGATCGCCCGCGGGGTGAAGGCCTTCTGGACGGTACCGCGCAGCCGGCGGTGGTCCGGGCCGTCCTGGTTGAACAGCGAGGCCGGGTTGGCGGCGACGTCGGCGGTGCTGCCCGCGGTGCCCACCTCGTGCAGGTCGGTCCGGGTGAGGCGGGGGTCGCCGAGGACCTGCCGGACGTCGTGGTAGCGGGTGACGAGCCAGGCCGGGGTGCCGTCCGGGAGGGTGGTCGGGCGCGGCGGCTGGGCGGGGGTGACGGTGAGCCGGTGGAGCGGCGGGAGCGGGGGCAGCTGGGTGTCGGCACCGGCACGGGCGTCGGTGGCGGTGTCGGGGGCGGCGGAGGACATGGAACCCTTCGGGGTCGGCGGTGTTGCGGGGCACGGGCATCCAACTGTCATATTTTCTGAGGGAATTGGACTCTTTCAGGCGTTTTCCCGTTTCGGCCCGATGGTACGCCCCCGAACGCTCCGTCCGGCGGCTCAGCGCCCCCACTCGGGTGCCGGGTCGACCGGCAGCAGCGGGCGCAGTGCGCCCAGTACGGCGCCGATGCAGGTGTCGCGCAGCTCGGTGCGGCTGCAGCTCGGCTCGGTCAGCCAGTCCACGACCAGTACCCGGACGAACACCAGCCATCCCTCCGGTGTACTTCTGGCTCGCCGACGCGGACGAGCGGGCGGTCCGGGCCTGAGGGGCCCGGGCCGCCCGCTGCCGTCGGGTCGGTCGTGCGCGGTGGTCAGAGCCCGTAGGCCCGCAGGTGCTCGGCGATCACGGCCCGGTCGGCGGTGGCCCCGGTGAGCGAGACGTACCCGTCCGGCCGGACCAGCACCACGGCGTCGCCGCGCAGCCCGTACCCGCGGGCGGCGTGGCCGTCGGGGTCGCGGACGGCGACCGTCCGCACGCCGGGGAGGTCGGTGAGCTCGGTGGGGGCCGGGTGGTCACCGAAGGCCAGCAGGGTGAAGTGCGGGCCGCGGAACAGGTCGAACAGCCGGATGGGCGTGCCGTCCACGGTGGCGCAGGGCGCGTCCGGGGCCCGGTCGCCGGCCCGGATGCCGGTGGCCCCGTCCAGGTCGCGGCCGAGCGGCCCGCCGCGGTAGCCGAGGGAGAGCCCGGTGAGGTCGGTGCCCTGGACGGCCATGGTGCGGAACTGGTCGGCGAGCGCACCGGCGCCGTCGCCGCTGAACGCCGCCTTGTGGTGGGCGGAGGTGGCGGCCAGGCTCGCCCGGGCGACCGGCATCCGCTCGTCCTGGTAGCTGTCGAGCAGCGCCGCGGGCGCGCCGCGCAGCAGGGCCGCCAGCTTCCAGGCCAGGTTGTGGGCGTCCTGGATGCCGGTGTTCATGCCCTGGCCGCCCGCCGCGGACTGGCAGTGCGCGGCGTCCCCGGCGAGCAGGACCCGGCCGTCGCGGTAGCGCTCGACCAGCCGGACGGTGGGGCGCCAGACGGTGGACCAGATCGGCTCGTGCAGTCGGACCCCGGGCAGGCCGGCCCGTTCGGCGAAGAGCCGGCGAAAGGTGTCCAGGGTGGGGGAGGGCAGCTCGCCGTGCTCGTCCGGCTCGACGGCGGCGTGCACCGCCCACGTGCCGTCCTGGCGCATCGGCACGATGGTCATGGCGCCGGCGCCGAACCTGGGGTGGTTCCAGACGTGCATGTGGTCGGGGTCCAGGCCGTCCAGGTCCATCGAGGCCATGATGAAGCGCTCCTCCTCCCAGGTCTCGCCGAGGAAGGGGATGCCGGCCAGCTTGCGGACGGTGCTGCGGCCGCCGTCGCAGCCGACCAGGTGGCGGGCACGCAACCGGACGGTGCCGCCCGCCCGTCGGAGGGTGGCGAGCACGCCGTCCGCGTCCTGGGTGCAGCCGATCAGCTCGGTGCCGGTCTCGACCTTGACGCCGTGCTCGGCGAGCCGGTCGCGCAGCACGGCCTCGGTCTGGTGCTGGGCGAGCATCAGCATGCCGGCGTACGGGCGGTCGGGGGTCGCGGGGTTGCCGACCGCGGGGTCGACCTCCTGGAGCAGCCGATCGCGCTCGTAGGCGCGGAGCTTGAGGTTGAGCACCCCGCGGTCGAGGATCCGCCCGACCACGCCGAGGTCGTCGAAGACCTCCAGGGTGCGCGGGTTGACGCCCTTGCCGCGGACTCCGGCGCTGCGGAACTCCGGCTCCCGCTCGATGATCCGGCAGTCGACCCCGGCGCGGGCCAGTCCGATGGCGAGCGTGAGGCCCACCGGGCCGGCTCCGACCACCAGGACGTCGGTCACGGGTGCGTTGGACATGGTGAACTCCCCCAGTCAGCCGGTCGTAAGATACGGCACGTTTCCTGTCGTCGACTGTAGAGTCGCCCCTGCAAGAAACGCAACGTATCTACGAGGGTCGGGTGCCGAGACCGGTGACGAGCGGAAGAGCGGGCGTCCCGCGGCGGCGCGGGGACGAACTGGAAAGGGCGATCCTCGACGCCGTCTGGGCCGAACTCGTCGAGCACGGCTACGGCCGGCTCACCATGGACGGCGTAGCCGCCCGCGCCCGCACCAGCAAGCCGGTGCTCTACCGCCGCTGGCCCAACCGGGTCGAGCTGGTGATGGCCGCCCTCGGCCGCAACGCCCCCGACTACGAGGCCCCGCCGGACACCGGCGACTTGCGCACGGACCTGCTGGTCTTCCTGGGCAGCCTGCTGCACCGCTTCGACGACCTGCCGGTCGAAGCCGTCCACGGCTTCCTGGTCGACCTGATGCGCGACCCCGAGCTACGGTCGGTCTTCCGCACCGGGCTCACCGACAAGGGACCGGTCGAGACCCTGTCCGTGATGATGCACCGGGCCGCCGAGCGGGGCGAGATCAACCCGGCCCGGCTGACCCCGCGGGTGGTGTCGCTGCCGCTGGACCTGCTGCGCGACGCCCTCATGCTCGGCGGTGAGGTGCCGTCCGACGCGGTCATCGGCGAGGTGCTGGACGAGATCGTCCTGCCCCTGCTGAGGGCGCCTTCGAAGGACCAGGCTCCGGTGCCGATCGAACGTACGTCCGCGAGAAGGGTCCGAGGCGCGTGAACGGCGAGCTGTCGGAAGGGCCGCACCGGGCGCTCGACCGGGTCTGATGGCCGTCGTTGATACCCCCGCCCCGTAACGGGAAAGGCCCTCCGATGATGACGGGAGGGCCTCTTCGTGCGTCGGGTACAGCCGTGGGTCAGGAGCGGACCAGCCGGGCGATGGCCTGGTTGGCCTCGCGGATCTTGGCGTTGGCCTCCTGGCCGCCCTCGGCGATGGCGTCGCGGACGCAGCATTCGATGTGCTCGTCCAGGAGTTGCAGTGCGAAGGACTGGAGGGCGCGGCTGGCGGCGGAGACCTGGGTGAGGACGTCGATGCAGTAGGTGTCCTGCTCGACCATGCGCTGCAGGCCGCGGATCTGGCCCTCGATGCGACGGAGCCGCTTGAGGAAGTCGTCCTTGTGGGGGCTGTAGCTGGCCATGGCCGTCTCCGGTTCCTGTGCGGTGAGGAGTTCCCTCACTCTACCGGGGCGCGGTGGGCGGGGAGTCGGCCCGGACGTCCTGCGGAGCCGTCCGGGCCGACGGGGGGTCAGGCGCCGAGCCGGCCGATCAGGTCGTAGCCGGCCTCGTCGATGGCGGTGGCGACGTCGGTGTCGGCCAGCGGCGCGGCGCTGTCGACGGTGACCCGGCCGGTGGCGAGGTCGACCGCGACCTCGGTGACACCGGTGACCTTCTTCAGCTCGGCGGTCACCGAGCTGACGCAGTGACCGCAGGTCATGCCCTTCACCTGGAAGACGGCGCGCTCGGCGGCGGCGGTGGCGGGGGCCTTGGCGGCGCTGGTCCCGCACGAGCCGCAGCAGGAGCCCTCGGTGGAGGACGACTCGACGGTGACGGTGGTCTCGCTCATGGTGTGCTCCCTGTCGTCGGTGCTGCGTGCGGCGCCTTCCCGAGGGGGCCGGGCGGCTGCTTCGTCGTTGAACGTACCATACCCCCCTAGGGTAAGTGGAAGGGTCGGGGCGGGGCCGGCTCCGGTTCCCGGGATGCTCGCAGTGCAACAGCGCGCCTGCTGCCGGGCGTTCGGAAGGACCGGGGAAGGCGTGAGCACTCAGTCGCGACGCCCGCAGAGCAGGAAGGTGCTGGACCGCCCGCCGCCGAGCGGGCGGCGGGCGCGACGCAGGGTGCGCAGTCCGCAGCCGCGCAGGTCGCAGGGTGGGGCGGCGCTCCGGGCGCCCGGGACGTCCGGGGCGATCCAGTCGAGGGCGAGCACGCCGTCCCTGGTCAGGTGGGCGGCGACCTCGCGCAGCAGTACCGGCCTGACGTGCTCGGGGAGTTCGAGGATCAGCCCGCCGGCCATCATGGCCAGGCCGTAGCGGCGGTGGAGGGTGAGTTCGGCGAGTTCGGCGCGGATGGTCGTGACCATGCCGGGGTGGCTTCCGGGCAGGGTGCGGGCCCAGGTTCTGAGCCGGGCGAGCCGGGCCGGGTCGCGGTCGACGGCGTCGACGTCGAAGCCCTGGCGGGCGAGTGGGACGGCGAAGCGGCCGGAGCCGGCGCCGAGGTCGAGGACCGGGCCGCCGGTGGTGCGGGCGGCGCGCAGGTAGTCGAGGATGTCGGCGCCGTGCGGGAACGGGTCGGTGGTGGGTCGGGGAAGGGGTGCGGTGGTGGGGCGCGGTACGGTCCGCAGCGGGCCGGCAGGGCGTCCGGTGCGCAGCAGCATGGCTCCTCCGGGAGTCGGGGCGGGCGTGCCCGAAGTGGGCACTGGGGGCGGTGACTTCATTCTGTTCCCGGCGCCTGGCCCGGCGGCAGAGTAGGTGGCGGCGTGTTCCCGCCGCGGCCGGTGGTCGCCAACGGCCCTGGCGGCGGACGGGCGGCCACCGGAGCCGATCACGCCGGGCTGGCCGCCACCGTGCTGTGCCTGCTCGGCGCGGCGGGGGCACTCGCCGTACGGGCGGCGCGGCGGCGGGTGTCGGCGCGCCGCGGTTCCTGGATACCCGGTACGGGTATATGGTCGGTCGTCGACGGAGGCCTGAGGAAGGCGGACGACCACCATGCACCCGATCCTGCACGCACTGTCCATCACCGGATCGATGACCTGGGAGATCACCTGGGCGCTGATCCTCGGCTTCCTGCTCTCGGCCGTCGTGCAGGCGGTGGTCCACAAATCCACGGTGGTGCGGCTGCTCGGCGACGACCGGCCGCGCACCCTCGCCGTCGCCTCGGGGCTGGGCGCGGCCTCGTCCTCGTGTTCGTACGCGGCCGTCGCGCTGGCGCGCTCGCTCTTCCGTAAGGGTGCGAACTTCACGGCGGCGATGGCCTTCGAGATCGCCTCCACGAACCTGGTGGTCGAACTGGGGGTGATCCTGGCCCTGTTGCTGGGCTGGCAGTTCACGGCGGCCGAGTTCGTCGGCGGGCCGGTGATGATCCTGCTGCTGGCGCTGCTGTTCCGGATGCTGTTGCGGGAGCGGCTGCTCCAGGAGGCGCGCGAACAGGCCGAGTTCGGGCGTGCCGGTTCGATGGAGGGGCACGCGGCGATGGACATGTCGGTGGCCGGGGAGGGGTCGTTCCTCCGGCGGGTGCTGTCCGGGCGGGGTTTCACGTCCGTGTCGCACGTGTTCGTGATGGAGTGGGCGGCCATCCTCAAGGACCTGGTGATCGGCCTGCTGATCGCGGGCGCGATCGCGGCGTGGGTCCCTGATTCGTTCTGGCAGGCGTTCTTCTTCGTCGATCACCCGCTGGCCGGGAAGTTGTGGGGCCCGCTGGTCGGGCCGCTGGTGGCGATCGCCTCCTTCGTGTGTTCGATCGGCAACGTGCCGCTGGCGGTGGTGCTGTGGAAGGGCGGGATCAGCTTCGGCGGGGTGGTCGCGTTCATCTTCGCGGACCTGCTGATCCTGCCGATCCTCAACATCTACCGGAAGTACTACGGGGCGCGGATGGCCCTCTTCCTGCTCGGCACGTTCTACGTGGCGATCGTGATGGCCGGGTACGTGGTCGAGTTCGTGTTCGGCGGGCTGGGGCTGGTGCCGGACCAGCGGGAGGCGGAGATTCCGATGGCGGGCATCGAGTGGAACTACACCACCTGGCTCAACGTCGCCTTCCTGCTGCTCGCGCTGGGGCTGCTCGTCCGCTTCTTCCGTACGGGCGGCGGCGCGATGCTGCGGATGATGGGCGGCGCCCCGGACGACGCGGGCGAACACGCGGGCCCCGCGCACCACGATCACCACGACCACCACTGAAGAGCGTTGGATCACGTCTCCCGCCGGTCGGTCGGCCAAGGGATCTCCTGGAGAACACGGTGATCGCCCCGGCCCTCACCGTCCGTCGGAGCCGCCTGGTCCGTCGCCCGCCGTCCTGAGCTGCTTGCGGTAGGCCAGGCCGCGGCGGCAGGCGCGGCCGTCGTGGTCGCCTCCAGCAATCAGGACCGCGTGGACGCCGCGACGAAGCGGTTGGGGGAGCCGGCCGAAGGCCACCGTCTGGACGTCGCCGACGGCAACGCCATCGCCGCGTTCTTCGAGCAGGTCGGGGAGTTCGACCACCTCGTCTACACCGCGGGTGAGTCACTGCTGATCGAGTCGTTGGCCGACACCAGCCCGCAGGAAGCCAGGGCCGTCCTCGAGCGCCGCTTCTGGGGCGCGTTTCTCTAATGGGCTCCGCGCGGGGCGAGGGGTCAGGCGGGAGGCAGCAGATCGCTCTCGCTGACGGTGTACGTCAACGGGGGGTAGGTGAAGTCCGTTTCCCGGTTCTCACGGCGCCGGAGTCGGTAGAACTCGCGCTGCTGATCGTCGTCGGCCGACGTGAGGCGGGCGCCCTGCGGGAGGTACGGGTGTCCGTCGCGGAACCGGACCAGGGTCTTCGAGGTGCGGAAGGTCAGGCCCAGCCAGGTGTTGTCGGTTGTCGGGACGGGCTTGTCCAGGACGATCTTGTGCCGTAGCCGCCGGTTCGAGTCGACGGAGAAGGCGACGAAGCCGTGGTGGGTGAGGGGGATCTCGACCTTCTCACCGCCGGGCTCCTTCGATTCGACGATCAGCTTCCTGGGTGGGGTCGCTCCCGGGTGCTGGTAGCAGGAGAAGACGGCGATGAACGATCCGTCGGCCAGATCGAGGGCCTGGTCGGAATGGCTGCCCATGGTCGTGTAGGCGTTGGTGTAGCTCTCGATGAGAGCGTTGTTGAAGCCGAGGGGGAGCGCGGCGTGTTCCTGGATCTGTTGCGCCAGCCGCTCGTGCACCGCTCGGAAGCACTGGGCCGGGTTGGCGTACCGGGTGGTGGTGCGGACGAGGGGCACGCCGCCGGTCTCCTCGACCCTGGTGAGCGTGGCGCCTCGGCGGCCTTTCCCCAGGTCTTCCAGGTGGGCCGAGGCGGAGAGCTCCGAGAAGAGGTTCTCCTCGACGGGCAGGGCGTGGGAGAGGATCTCGTCCGAGAAACTAGGCGCGGGGGGCAAGGTAGTCTCCCGTGTTCATGCTGAAGAGGAACTCGTCGCCGTAGTCGATGAAGGACGAGCTTCGGTTCTCCTCGGCGTACAGCCTGCGCAGCTCGTCCATGCCGGCCTGGGTGGGCGGCTCCAGCTCGACGAGGTATCCGGCCGATTCGAGGAACGTGCGGCCGTGCTTGTGGACGGCTTCGGTGTTCGAGCAGCGTACGACGTATCCGAGCCGGGTCGGGAGCAGCTCGGCGTCCAGGGCCGAGGGCCGGATCTCGTGCGTGTAGAGGCGGTTGGTGGACAGCGGCATGAAGAACACGGAGCCGGGATAGAGGGTCAGGGTGAAGTGGGAGGGGAGCGTGTCCCCGTGGAGTTCTGCGGCTGGATCCTTGAGGCGGAAGTGGAGCCTGGTCAGCGCGCTGGAGTTCTTCGTGCCGTAGTCGAAGGCGTCTTCGGCCAGGGGCTGGAGGTCGTCGAGGCGGTCGTAGAAGGTGCAGAACGCCATGATGCCGTTGGCGGGCATGTCCTTGGTCTTGTCGGCGTGCGAGGAGATCTTCGCCTTGGACTGCTTGCGCTCGGGCGTGGCGCGGGTGTTGTGGTAGGTCTGGGCGAGGACGTGGTTCAGCGGCGCGTGGTCGCGGAAGACGGTGGTGGCCTCGCGGTTCAGGGCGCCGACGATGTCGGTGTCGGTCGGGCCGAAGTTCTCGGTCGGGCCCGAGAGGTTCGTGGAGCAGCGGAGCAGGCGGAAGTACAGTTCGTCGTCGCCGGTGCGGGTGACGGGGGTGAGGTAGATGCCGCTGCGATGAGCAGATCCGGGTTTGGTGGACTCGGTGAGGGACTGGAAGGCGTGCTCGGCACGGATCCGGTGGAAGTGATCGGCGTCGAGATCGAAGAAGCGGCGGTAGTAGACGCCGGCGCCGTGGACGCGGGTGGGGACCCGGCCGAGGTCGACGAGGGGCCAGGGCGCGTCGGCGTGGTCGTGGGAGAGGTCCCGGATGATGAACACGCGGTCAGCGGCATGCAGTTGGCGAGCGGCGATCCCGGATATGCCGCCACACAGGTAGACGGTCTTGTGCGAGAGGTCGAGGGAACCGGATGCAAGGTCCTCCGGTGTGATGGTGGACCCGAAGAACTCCCTGAGCGCCGGCACCGGAGGTCCGACCAGGATGTTGCCCGCATCGTGGATGCGGGCTTCGGTGGGATCTGTTGCGTACATCGAGCGGTACCTACCGTTTGCAGGCCTGGGAGTTGCGTGAGAAGTCGGCCAGGCCGGCTTCTCACGCAAGGAACGTCAGGCGGTGGGGAGTTCGCCGGTCTTGATGGCGGCGACGAAGGACGTCCAAGCGTCGGCGGGGAAGACGAGCGCCGGACCGCCGGGGTCCTTGGAGTCGCGGACGGGGACGATGTCGACGAGGCCGTCAGCGACCTCGATGCAGTTGCCCTGGTTGCCGCTGAACCTGCTCTTGCGCCAACTCGCTTGCTTCAGGTCGTTCCGACCAGGGTTGATCATTCGAGTTCCTTTGCAATCTGCGCGACAAGCCGCCGCGATGGCCCTACGTCGAGGGTCGCTGCCCGAAGCCGGTCAAAGGCCTGGTCGTAGGCTGTTACGTCGTCATCTCGTTCGAGATAGAGGCTACTCGTCAGAGCCTCGGTGTACACCACATCGAGATCGTTCCGGACGGGAACTCCGTGATCACGAAGGAGCCCGGCACGCCGGGATGTGCGCCGGCATCGAATGGCACAATCTGCAAGGTCACGTTCGGCTCTTTTGAAGCCGCGATGAGCTGTTGCAGCTGCTTGGCCGTGATCGCCTTGTTGCCGACAACCCGTCGGATCGTGGCTTCGTCACGATCGCCCAGAGCTTGAGTGGCTCCTCCCGGCGCAGCGCGGCGTTGTGCCGCGCCATGCGCACGCGGCGCTGTACGCGGCCCTCACCCGCGAGTTCGCTCCTGAGGCTCCTACTAGCGAGGCCTCAGTCCTCGTCGAAGCCGCGGAAGGTGCTCGATCCGTCGGCAGCATCGGCGAACTCCGCGAAGTCCATGTTGGCGATGCGCTGGAGGAGGAGCAGCCGGTAGGAGAGGTTGCGGACCCACACCGGGAGGTAGCCGTCGACCAGGTGGGGGCAGAGGGTCCGCAGCATGTCGAGGATCTCGTCCGGCCCGGCGAAGGTCAGCAACTCGGTGAAGTACGACTCCTCGTGCTGCCACGTCGCGTCGCACGCGGGTGTGGGCCCGTACTCGTCGCCCCAGAGGCAGCGGGCGAGGTCGGTCAGGGTGTGGCGCATGGCCCGGAGCCTACGGCTGCTCCACGCGCGGCGGGAGCCAGCGGGTGATCCGGTCGAACAGGCCTCCGCGTGGCGCACGCCGTCCGGCACCGCCGCCCGGTGCCGCGACACCGGATCACCGACCCGGCGGACATCGCCGAGGTCGCGGCGGCCTGCCTGCTGGACGACCGGTTCGTCGGCGGCGCGTACGAGCTGACCGGCCCGGAGGTGATCACTCCGCGGCAGCAGGCGGCGGCCCTCGCCGCCGCGCTGGGCTCGCCGGTGGCCTTCCACGAGCTCACCCGCGACGAGGCCAGGGCCGCGATGAGCTGCAGCATGCCGGCCGAACTCGCCGACGACACCTTGGACATCCTGGGCCCCCGAGCCCGGCCGAGCTGCGCGTCAGCCCGGACGTCCAGCGAGTTCTCGGCCGCGCCCCGCGCCCCTTCGCCGACTGGGCCGCCCGCAATATCGCCGCGTTCCGCTGAGCCCGGTCGGCGCCGCGGGAACTGCCAGTGGTCCCGCAGCGTGCCGGCCCCGAGGGCCGTGCGAAGGGTGCCGGGCGATCCGCGGAGTCACCCGATCCCCCGCCCTGAACGGGCGTCTCGCCGGGCTCCTGGCCGGCCAGTCGATCACTGTGCTGCGAAGTCCCCGGGAACCCGCCGGTTCCCGGGGATCGACCGCGCTCCGGAACCCCCCGGTCAGGCGATCCGGGGCCCGGCGGCTACGGCACGCCGCAGAGGTGGACGGTTCGTCAGCAGATGAGCTCGTTCCACGGGGTGGCGTAGAAGTCCAGCGCCTTCCAGGTGTTCGGGCCGACGATAAGGGGTGGGTGGTCATTCGGGGCCCACGGGCCCGGGGGGGGGGGGTGAAGGCTGGACGGCGCCCGGGGCAAGGCCGGACGCCGCCGCGCACTGATCGGAACGGCCCCCGCCGGACGACCCACGATCCCGAGCCCGGGCACTACGGCGGATCAGCCTGATCGACTAGCACCACACAGAGGTGGTTCCCTGGCTGGACTGGTAGTCCAGCGCGGCCCAGGTCTTCGGGCCGACGATGCCGTCGACCTGGAGGCCCTCGCACGTCTGGAACTTCTTCACCGCGGCGAGGGTCTGGTTGCCGAACTGCCCGTCGACGTCCGGGCCGTTGTAGGTGAGAGAGTTGTAGAGCTCGCACTGCAACGCCTTGACCTCGTTACCGCTGTCCCCGAGGCTCAGCTCCGGCTCGTTGGTGCTCCAGTTGCCGCAGAGCTGGCTCGGAGACGTCGCAGCCGAGGCGCTGCCAGCGGAGGCCACACCGAATCCGGTGGCCAGGACGGTGGCAACGACGACGGCCGCAAGCTTGTTACGCATGGTTCTTCCTTCGGTAGAGGTGATGGGGAGTACTCGGTCGGGTCGGATCAGCAGACGGCGGATCAGCAGAGGTAAGCCGCCTGGGTGTCGATGTCGCTCTGGTTGTCCAGCGCGGTCCAGGTCTTCGGGCCGACGATGCCGTCGACCTGGAGACCGCGCAGCCCTGGAACTTCTTCACGATGGAGAGGGTCTGGTCGCCGAAGATCCCGTCCTCCTGCAGACCGGCGCCGCGCACGCTGTAGTTGAGCTCGCACTGCAGCGCCTTGATCTCCGGGCCGCTGTCGCCGTAGCTCACCTCCGGCTCGTTGTCGCTGCTGAAGCCGGACCAGCTGCACACGGCGGGGGTGCTGGCGGAAGCGGTGGTGGCGGTGCCGACTCCGAGGCCGGTGAACACGACGGCTCCCGTGACGATGGCAGCGAGCTTGGTGCGCATGGGCGTTTTCCTTCACATGGGAGAGGTGGACGGGCCCGGGGCGGACGGTGAGGCCGTCGATGACGTGCCTGAGGGACAGCCGCCCCGGGCGGGTGGTGTCGGGGGGGGGGGGGGGGGGGGGGGGGGGGGGGGGGGCCCCCCCCCCGCGGGGGGGGGGGGGGGCGGGGGGGGGGGCGCGGGGGGCGGGC
>NZ_JBIRJC010000032.1:0-77702 GCF_044329365.1 Kitasatospora sp. NPDC017646
GACGTCGAGTACTTCGGCACCGACGCGCACAACACCGTGCACGTCGTCCTCTACGCCGGCACCGACCCCACCACCGGCGCCGACATGATGTACGAGGCGAAGGAAACAAACTCCAACGTCCACTACGTCACCCTGCGCACCGGCGGCTACTGGTACCACGTCACGGCCTGACCACCCGCGCAACACCTGACACCACCCGCCCGGGGCGGCTGTCCGCTCAGGCACGTCATCGACGGCCTCACCGTCCGCCCCGGGCCCGTCCACCTGTCCCATGTGAAGGAGAACGCCCATGCGCACCAAGCTCGCTGCCATCGCCGCGGGAGCCGTCGTGTTCACCGGCCTCGGAGTCGGCACCGCCACCACCGCTTCCGCCAGCACCCCCGCCCAGTGCACCTACACCGGTTTCTACAGCGACAACGAGCCGGAGGTGAGCTACGGCGACAGCGGCCCGGAGATCAAGGCACTGCAGTGCGAGCTCAACTCCAGCGTGCGCGGCGCCGGTCTGCAGGTGGACGGGCAGTTCGGCGACCTGACCCTCGCCGTGGTGAAGAAGTTCCAGGGGTGCGAGGGTCTCCAGGTCGACGGCATCGTCGGCCCGAAGACCTGGGCCGCACTGGATTTCCAGAGCCCCATGGACACCGCGGCGAACTACATCTGCTGATCCTGCCCCACCAAGTACTCCCTATCAGCTTTACCGAAGGAAGGACCATGAGCAACAAGCTCGCAGCCATCGTGGTCGCCACCGTTCTGGCCGCCGGGTTCGGTGTGGCCACCACCGGCAGCGCATCGGCCGCGACGTCCCCCATCGCGGGCTGCGGCGGCTGGAGCGCCAACGAACCGGAGCTGAGCTACGGCGATTCCGGTGACGAGGTCAAGGCGTTGCAGTGCGAGCTCTGGGGCTCTCTCGCCCACAACGGCCCGGCCATCGACGGGCAGTTCGGCAACCAGACCCTCGCCGCGGTGAAGAAGTTCCAGACGTGCGAGGGTCTCCAGGTCGACGGCATCGTCGGCCCGAAGACGTGGGCCGCGCTGGATCACCAGATAGCCCAGGAAACGACTCCGGTTTGGTGCTGACGGCCCGTCAATCGCGAGCAAGGGGAACCCGCATTCGCGCAATGAGGTCGCGGCTCCCGCCGGCCCGTCGGCCGGGACCGTCGCCGAGCGCTGACCCTGGTGGCCGTCGCTCGGAGATGGGGCCCTGATCCGCCGGGGCGGCGACCGGGCCGCCCGCGTGCGCGTCTTCACCGCGGCTGCCACCGCTCTGGTCACCGACCACCGTTGAACGAAGCGGCGCCGCGCCGCGTTCGAGGGTCCGAAAAGATTTCTCGGGTCCGTCTGCAACCGCGGCGGGGGCTGCGCGTCTAGTTAAGTGAGAGGCGCGGAAGGGGGGCCACCTTCCGACGGAAGGGTGATGTTCCGCCTGTGGACCGCAGGGTTCACGGCGCGCGTCCCGGCCGCTCGCCGACTCGCTCACGCATCCATCCAATGTTTCCAGGGGGGAAGCATGTCCAGCACCACCCGTATCCGCCGTTCCCGTCGTGCCGTCGTCGCCGCTGCCACGCTCGGCGTCCTCGCGCTCGGCGGCTCGCTCGCCCTTCCGGCGCAGACGGCCTTCGCCGGGGCCCTGCACGACGCGTACCAGGGGGCGCTGAGCGTCCAGGCGCCGGCGGCGGTCGGCTTCGCCGGGCAGCCGGTCGCGTTCACCGAGACCATCGCCAACACCGGCACCGAGGACACCTCGTACGCGCTCCTGCTGCAGACCACCACCGAGGCGGGCACGCCGCCGCACGCGATCACGATCGACTACAAGGACCCGGCGGACGGTATCTGGAAGTCGGTCCCGCTGGACTTCTACCCCGGCAGTGAGGAGGCCACCTACAACGGCATGACCGGCGCCATCGTGGTCGCGGCCGGCAAGAGCGTGAAGCTGGACATGCGCATCGGCGCCCCGATGGGCCTGCCGCACGACGGCGCGAGCAACGGGGGCTTTCACTCCATCACCCTGGCCTCGCGCCTGACCGTGCCGGGAACGGGGGACAACCTGGGCGAGCAGGTCAGCACGATCACGGTCGACTCCATCGGCAGCTCGCTGGCCCACGTGCCCGCCACGGCGATCGCCGGCGGGGCGCCGATCGAGTTCGACGCGGTGCTGGCCAACCCCACCCCGTCCGCCTACACCAACCTCGGCGACGTCCTGTTCGTCGACCCCCACGCCACCGTCGAGGTCCGCCAGGCGGACGGCAGCTGGACCACGCTGGAGAAGGTCTCCGCCGGGATCCCGGACGACAAGCCCGGCGTCTACCTGCAGGGCCGCGACTCCTCCATCGGTGCCGGGAAGACCACGGTGACCCGGGTGCGGGTGTCCTACGACGCGACCACGCCCCTGGGCGCGACCTCGATCGACCCGTGCCTGTTCGTCAACGAGGGCGCCACTCCGTTCCGCGGCACCACCTCCTGCAGCCAGGGCAGTACCGTCAAGGTCGTCGCCGACCCCGCCCAGACCCCCGCCGAGACCCCCACCCAGGCCCCCGCCCAGACCCCCGGGACCACCGCCGGCGGGAACGTCAAGCCCGCCGCCGACACCAGGGCCACGCAGGTGCAGCCCGCCGCCGACACCAAGCCGGCGGCCCCCGCCGCGGCTGTCCCTGTCGCCGTCCCCGCCGCCGCGGCTGCCCCTGTCGCCACCCCCGTCGCCACCGGCACCGAACTCGCCGCCACCGGCACCGAATCCGACACCGTCACGGTCGGCACCGCCGCCGCCGCAATCGCCGCCCTCGGCACCGGCGCGCTCCTGCTCGCCCGCCGCCTGCGCCGCCAGTCCTGAGCCGCCCACGGCCCGCGCCGCGCACCAGCGGCGCGGGCCCCGGCGCACCCCGGGGCATCCCCCGGTACGGTGCGGGCCGCGGTTCTGGACAGCGGTGTGAGGGTGGACCAGTCTCCACCACCACGGCGTTCCCCCAACCCTCAGCCGGTGCCGCGCGCACCGCGCTCTTCGAGGCGGTGGCCGCGGTCGGCGACGAGGCAAGCGGGGCCGGTAGATCATCCGGCCCTTCTCTCCGGGCTTGTAGCAGCACAGCGCGACCACCCGAGATCCGGCGGCGGGAGCGGCCCCGGACAGGGACGGAGCCGCTTGAACTGGTGGAGCCAGGCGAAGGCGCGCTCTACGACCCAGCGCAGCTTGCCACGGCCGGAACCGTGGGCGTCGCCGCGTCGGGCGATCATCGGCTTGATGCCGCGCTTCCCCAGCAGGCGGTGCTACTTGTCGAAGTCGTAGCCCCGGTCGGCGAACAGCCGTCGAGGCCTGCGGCGAGGGTGTCCTCGTGGTCCTCGGATCAGCGGTATAGCGTCTGGCAGGGGCAGCAGCCGGGTGACGCCGTGGCGATTGCCTTTGGTGCGCGTCACGGCATGCGGGGTACCACAACGGTCCACGATTACATGGTGCTTGGAGCCGGGGCAGGCGCGGTCGACGGGTGAGGGTCCGACATCATCTCCCCTTTGAGGGCGCGGACATGCGAGCCGTCCACGGCGCAGTCGTGCAGGTCCAACAGGTCCGCGCGGCGCAGTTCGGTCAGCAGCGCGGTGTGCAGGCGGGGCCGGACGCCGGCCTCGGTCCAGTCTCGCAGCCGGGGCGTGCCGACAATCGCAGCGGTGGGCGCGCCATTGATCTTGGGGTCGGAGAGCTTGACGCAGTAGATGCCGGGGTTGGTGTTGATCGTGCTCTTGTCGCCGGAGGCATGCATCTCGGCGTGGGCGGTGTCTCGGCAGGTTCGGATATCCGCGGGTGCGGAACAACTCCCGGCGGATCAGCCGTGTGTAGAGTCGCTGGTCATGACTGATGACTGGCGGAGGAACCGGATCGGCAGCGCGCTTCGGGGCACGAATCCGATGGTGCTTCGGAGGCTGGAGGCCGGTTTCGCGGTGATCGGCGACATTCAGTTCTTGCCGGGATACTCCGTGCTGTTGGCGGACGATCCTGCGGTGCAGAGGTTGTCGCAGCTTCCCCGGGCCAAGCGGCTGGAGTTCCTGTCCGACATGGACAAGTTGGGTGAAGCCGTCGAGCTTGCCTGCAAGCGGTCGGATCCCGCCTTCCGACGGGTCAACCTGGAGATCCTCGGGAACACCGACCCGTTCCTGCATGCGCACGTGTGGCCGCGGTTCGAGTGGGAGCCACCTGAGCTCGTGGGCAAGCCCGTGTGGCTGTATCCGCGCGAGCGGTGGACCGACGAACAATATGTGCTCGGCGCGCAGCACGACATCCTGCGAGAGGCGATCAGCGAGGAACTGGCCCGGCTCGCGTCCTGACTGTCCGGAGCAAGGCGGCGTCGTGATCCGCAGGCCACCTCGGCGGCGTAGGTCGTTCTGACAGCTCCGGCAGCCCATGGTCGGGATTCTTCGGTTCAGTCGGGCTTCGCGCTGCCAGTTCGGTCGCACAGTAACAGCTCGATGTCCTCCTCCCAGGCCTTGCGGGGGTTGATCTCCACCGGCCTCGTCCCGGCACGGTGGACCGTCAGGCGGACGGCACGGGGGCGTGGTCCGCGGAGCCAGAAGCTCAAGGCCCGGGCCAGGGCTGAGACACCGCCGACTTCGCCGAACACCACGGAGATGGTGTTCTGTACCGGTATCTGTTCCTCGGGGCCCGGGGCCCGGCTGATGAGGCGCACGTCGAGCATCGCCGGATGGGCCCGAAGCTCATCGGCGAGTGACTGGGCCTCCGAGGGGGCCTCGTCTCCGGTCACGGATATCCGCACGTGAACGGGTTCGCCCAGAGTTGTTGCGTCCGAAGGTAGTTGAGGACGAGCACTCCATCGGCGACGGGCCGGTAGGCGGTGGAGTCTCGACGGTCGCGGCGGGGTGACCGGGAGTCGGGGCCGGGCGGCGGACCCTGACAGGGGACGGCCGGGATGTCTGACCGTCACCATGCGGAGTGCCCCCTCGGCGAAGTCCCGGCCGAGGAAGTGGATGTCCTCCCACGCGGAGTAGAACGCACCGGATGCGCCGAGCAGGTAGAAGCCGGTGCTGCCCGGCCGGCCCAGCCCGACGACGCAGAGGTCCTCACCGGCTTCCCGGCAGAACCTGGAGAGGGAGAAGGGGTGCAGGCCACTGGTGCCGCACCCGAAGTTCACACCGGTGAGGCGATTCGGATCACGCGGGTTCGGGAACCGGGGCGAGAGACCGGCGAACTCGGCGAAGAACTTCAGTGCGTATCCGGGGAGTGCGTCACCAGAGGATTCGAATTCCGCGGCCGCCTTGGCCAGTGCCAGGCCGGACCAGCGATCGGGGACCCAGCCGGCGGACAGGAGGACGAGCTCGACGCGGGGGTCGAAGCGCATGCTTCTTCTTTTGACGATTGACTGGCAGAACGTTTGACCGTCTGAGGGTACCGGTTGACGTAGAGCGAGCGCGGCCACGCCCGACGCGTCGCCTGGTGCGCCGCGAGGGTGGTCTCATCCGAAGTCTTTACCGATCATTCGGCCGGGTCCGAGGTGCGGCGGAATTCCGCCCTCCGCCCGGGCTGTGGCAACGCCGACGAACCGAAAGGGTGGCTGATAACCACAGGCGGCCGGTGCGGCGATCCGTCCGGTGAACACAGCAACCCTTGTCAGAAGCTCGGTGGTCCGGAGCACTCCGAACAACTGCCGCCGATCGGATCGGTGCCCGGCTGCGGTTCCTGAGTCGAGCTGCCCGCGGACCGGCCGGTGCGAAGAAACACCGAGGGCGGATGCCGTACTGCGCATCCGCCCTCGGCGTTCGTGGTAGCGGGGACAGGATTTGAACCTGCGACCTCTGGGTTATGAGCCCAGCGAGCTACCGAGCTGCTCCACCCCGCGTCGATGGGTTCGACTCTACGGCACCGGCCGCTGATCACAAATTCGGATTCCGGGCGGCTTGTGGGTTCCAGGTCTGCCTCAGCGGGGTCGGTCGATCTCTGGCTGAGGTCTGACGTCAAGCTGGAGTCCCGGCTACATCGCGTGCCGCCGGCGGGCCGGGGGCCTCGACGTGACCACGCCCGAGAAGCAACAGACCACCGCGGTGCGGCTGCGCGAAGCCGCGGCTCGCGCGGACCGAGCGGCGTCCGGCGCAGCAGCAGAAGCGGCGGCTCTGCTGGACGCCACTGCTTCGGTGAGGTGTCACCGCTGAACGCTGATGAGCAACTGGGATGCCGTTCTCGGGAGTTCATCCATTTCTCTCATCGTGCTGGCCCGAATCACGGCTCGCGTCACCAGGCATGCAGGGACCCGGCTCCGGCCCCATGCTGGAGATGAGGGGGGTGTGACAACGGAGGAAGAAGTGGTGGAGATGCGGACCGTTGTCGACCTCACACGCTGCCAGGGCTATGCACAGTGCGTGTTCCTCGCCCCGGAGGTGTTCGAGCTGCACGGGGAGGAGGGGCTGCTGTACGCCACGGCCGTCCCAGACGACCAGGTGGAGCGGGTGCGCCAGGCCGCGGCGGCGTGCCCGGTGCAGGCGATCCTCCTCGGGGAAGAGGTGAGCACCGGTGGCCGGTGACCTGAAAGACGGCCTCATCGTCATCGTCGGCGCGTCGCTGGCCGGGCTGAGAGCCGCGGAGGCGCTGCGCGAGGAGGGCTTCACAGGGTCTCTGACCGTGGTCGGGGACGAGCCCCATCCGCCCTACGACCGGCCGCCGCTGTCCAAGCAGGTGCTGCTGGGCCAGGCGACGGCGGACACCCTGGAGCTGCCGATGCGCCGGGACCCGGACGCCGAGTGGCGCCTCGGCGTGCGCGCCACCGGTGTGGACCTGCTGGCGAAACGGGTGCTGCTGGCCGACGGCGAGTCGCTGCCCTACGACCGGCTGCTGATCGCCACCGGAACCCGTGCGCGGCCCTGGCCCAACCCGGAGGAAGGCGCCCTGGACGGGGTGTTCACCCTGCGCACGCGCGAGGACGGCGCGGGACTGGCCGAGCGGCTGGCCGCGAGACCAGAGCGGGTACTGGTGATCGGCGGCGGTTTCACCGGCTCCGAGATCGCCTCCGCCTGCCGGGAACTCGGCCTTGAGGTGACCGTCGCCGAACGCGGCCCCGCACCCCTGGTGGGTGCGCTCGGCGGCACCCTGTCCAAGCTCGCCGCCGTGATGCAGCGCAACCACGGCGTCGACCTGCGGACCGGGGTGACGGTCACCGCCCTGAACGGCAACGGTGCTTTCACCGGCGCCCAGCTGTCCGACGGCAGCCGCGTCGAGGCGGACGTGTGCGTCGTGGCGCTGGGCGCCATCCGCAACGTGGAGTGGCTGGCGGAGTCCGGGCTGGCGGCGGGCCCACGCGGCATCGCCTGCGACGCAGGCTGCCGGGCCTTCACCATGTACGGGATCGTCACCGACGACGTCTTCGTGGCCGGCGACGTCTCCCGCTTCCCCCACCCGCTGTTCGGCTACCAGATGCTCTCCCTGGAGCACTGGGGCAACGCGGTCGAGCAGGCCGCGGTCGCGGCCCACAACATGGTCAACCCCGGGCTGCTGCAGCGCCCGCACCTGGCCCTACCGGTCTTCTGGTCGACCCAGTTCGGCCTCAACATCAAGTCGGTTGGCGTCCCCACCTACTCCGACCACGTGGTCATCGCCCAGGGCTCCCTGGAGGCACGCCGTCTGGCGATGGTCTACGGCTACCGGGGCCGGGTCACCGCCGCCGTCACCGTCGACATGGCCAAGGTGCTCGACTACTACCGACACCTGATCGAGACCGCCGCTCCCTTCCCGCCCCCGCCCGGCGCACAGGACCGTGCGATCGCGGCCGACATCGCGATCCCCTCCGCCGTACCGGACCCCTCCGTGCTGTCCCACGGCCCGACCGTCGCACTCACCGGTCACCTCCCCGACCGCCGGCTGACGGTGGTGTAGCCCACGTCCCGCCCCCGATGAGGAGCCACCATGGACTCCGCGACCTTGCTCGCACGGATCACCGACTACGCCAGCCGTCCCGACCCCTATCCGCTGTACGCGGAACTCCGCGAGGCCGGTCCTGTGGTGCCGCAGGCCGACGGCAGCTACCTGATCGGCACCTACCACCACATCGCCGCTCTGCTCCACGACCCACGGATGAGCGCCGATCCCCGCACCCGCGGCGAGGTGACCCGCAAGCCGCCGTTCCTGCGGCTCGACGACCCCGAGCACCACAGGCTGCGCACCCTGGCCATGCGGCCCTTCGGGCCTCCGCACAGCCCTGGCCGGGTCGACGGCATGCGCGACGAGATCGACCGGATCGCCAGGGAACTGGTGGAGCCGTTCGAGGCGAGGCACCAGGTCGACATCGTCGACGACTTCGCCTACCCGCTGCCCGTCACCGTGATCTGCCGCCTGCTCGGCGTGCCGCACGAGGACGAGCCGCTCTTCCGGGCCTGGTCAGACGTGATCGTCGCAGCCGCCGACGTCAAGCCCGACGACGACTCCGCCGAGCCCGACAAGGCCGGCGACCAGGCACGGATGGAGATGGGCGGCTACCTGTTGAACCTGGCCGAGCAGCGCCGTGGCAAGCCGGGCGACGACATGCTCTCCGCCTTCGTCAACGAGCCGGACCCGGCCCTGCGGCTCACCCAGGAGGAACTCGCGGAAACCGCCGTACTGCTCCTCATCGCCGGACACGAGACCACGGTCAACCTGATCGCCAACGGCGCCCTGACCTTCCTGCGCCAGCCCGAGCAGTTGGACCGGCTGCGCCGGGAACCGGAGTTGCTGCCGCGTGCGGTGGAGGAACTGTTGCGCTACGAGCCCCCGGTCCACATGCGCGAGCGCATCCCGCACGCCGACGTGGACATCGCCGGTACCTCCATCCCCCAAGGCGTCTCCGTGATCCTGGCCCTCGCCTCCGGCAACCGCGACCCCCAGCGGTTCCCCGACCCCGACCGGTTCGACCCCGCCCGCCCCGACAACCAGCACCTCGGCTTCGGCAGTGGCATCCACGCCTGCTACGGCGGCCCCATGGCCCGTGTCGAGGCCTACGCCGCGCTTGGCGCACTGCTTCCCTACCTCGCCACGGCGAGCCTGGTCCAGGACCCGCCCCCCTACCGGCAGAACGCCATGCTTCGCGGACCCCGCCACCTGCCCATCCACCTGTGAAGCCGAGGGGCACGGTGCCCCCGTCAGGCCGCAGCGGCAGGAGTACGCCGGACGCCGCCGCGGTCCTCGCCCGTGACGCGGTGAGTGGGCGCTGTCTTCGTTCGACGACGCACCATTGCGCGGGCCTCAGCCGTCGGCAGCGGTGGTGAGTCCCGCCGCGGGGGTCCAGGATGGATACAGCGGCGGATGGCACGCCAAAACGGTGATCATGCGTCCGTCTCATGATTCGTCGTGTCTTCCGCCGCTTGCGCCTGTGGCTTCGTCGAGAGCGTGGGTCGCGGGTCGAGCGGATCACCGCTGAGCGCGCATGGCGTGCCAGTTGCTCGCAGACCAGTCCATGGACCGCACGGGCGCGGGAGCGAGGAAGGCTGCGATGACTACAGAGGCTGAACTGCTCAAATCCGACGATCAGCGGCTCGATGAGCTGTTTCGCAAGAGTCCGGCCGGTGAGATCCCCAGAGGTCCGATGGAGGGCCTGGCGGTCTTCCCCGTGGCAGGTCGGGCGGGAGCACGGCTGCTCGCCAGTGTGGTGAACCTGACCGCGTGGCGGGGCAAGGTCTTCAGCCCGGACGGTTACCTCAGCAACCGGCTCACCGCCATGGACATCCTGTCCATCGTCGCCATGGTCGGACCGGGCCCGAGCCGTCTGGACGACCAGGAGTGCATCGTCATCGACTACTCCCACACGTCATTGGTGTTCGGAGGCGTGCGCGACGAGCTCCGTCAGGTCGGCCCGGGCCTGTACCTGGGCCTGATCTGGTTGGCCGGCCGCAAGATCGGATGGTTCACGCTGCGCGACCCGGACAACGCGGAGAACAGCGACGCGTAGGACCGACCGAGCCGGGCTCCTGGTGCCCCTGATCACCGTCGTTCCGAGCGCCCGCCTCGACAGGGCGTGCTCTCCGCGAACACGCGGCGAGACCCTCCTTCAGCGCGTCGCGCCGGGTAGTCGGTCCGCGGGCGAAGGCTCAGCACCACGCCGACATCATGAGAGGACCTGACCGTGCCTCCCGCTATGAACTGCCCCCGCAGAACCGCGCCCCGCACGCCGCGCGTCATGGCACCGGCCAAGCTCTCCCGGCACCGGCCGGTCGCTGTCGTGGCGGCATCGGCCACCGCGGCACTGGCTCTGACGGCACTACCCGCTGCCACGCCCCCCAGCACGCCGCCAACGCTGCACGGCACAGTCACCAGCGCGGGAAAACCTCTGCCCCACGCCGACGTCACCCTCTTCACCGGAGACCGCCTGGGCGTCCGGAATCTGGGCCACGCCACGACCGACGCCGGGGGAGCCTTCCAGATCCGGTCCACCCATCCCACGGGCCCGGTGCTGTACGTCGACGCCGCGCCCCACGGCGACCGGTCGTTGCGTCTGCGTTCCGTCGTGGGGATCGGCCCCGGCGGCGGCGTGCCACAACGCCGGGAATCCGTTGTCACGGTCAACGAATTCACCACGGTCGCCACTACCTACGCACTGGCCCAGTTCACCGACCAGCACGGCATCACCGGGCCCAGCCCCGGTCTGGAGAACGCTGCGGCGACGTCCTACAACCTCGCCGACCCGGCCTCGGGAAAACCCGGCAAGGTCGTCACCGACCAGAACAACGGCACCAGGAACGAGACCCAGGCCACCCTGGGCACCCTGGGCAACCTCGTCTCCCTCTGCGCGCCGGAAGCGGACACCGGGCGGTGCCAGGACATGCTGCGGCTGGCGACACCGCAGCACGGGACCACTCCCGCCGACACGGCACAAGCCGTGCTCAACCTCGCCCACAACCCGGGACTGGCCACCGGAGAGCTGTACGCCCTGGCCGGCCGAGCGCACACCTACACCCCTGCGCTCACCGCGGCACCGGAAGCCTGGGTCCTGGCCCTGCACTACGCCCCACCCGATGTCTACGCCCCCGGCCGGATGGCCATCGACGCCAAGGGCAATGTCTGGGCCTCCAACAACTGGCTGCCCGGAACGCGAAACCCCAGTCCCTACGTCACCGTGCAGGACCCGGTGGGTAACCCCACCCTGAACAGCCCCATCAGCGGCGGCGGCATGAAGGCGGGCGCCTGGGGCATCGCCATCGACCACGACGGCTCCGTATGGGTGCCCAGCTACGGCGGCGATGCCATGTCGAAGTACTCGTCGACCGGAAAGCCGCTGTCACCCGACACAGGATTCGAGAACGGCGACCTGAACCACCCCCAGGGCACCGCAGTCGACCAGAAGGGCAACATCTGGATCGCCAACTTCTACGGTCTGAAAGGCAACCCCGGCCAGGGGAGCGTCATCGTCTACCCGCACGGGGACCCCTCGAAGGCGATCACCATCAAGGGCGGCGGCCTCGACCACCCGTTCTCCGTCCAGATCGACGGCTACGGCCGGGCCTGGGTCGCCAACGCCCGCCTCAACGGGGCAAGGCTCCTGGACACACGCGTGCCCCAGGGCCACGCGGGCGGGAGCGTCACCGTGATCGGGCCCGACTTCAAGCCGACCTCGTTCTCGCCGATCAAGGGCAGCTCGCTCGACTGGCCCCTCGGCCTGGCCGTCGACTCCAAGAACAACGTCTGGGTGCCCGACTTCGTCAGCAACTCGGTCACCGAAATCGGGCCGAGCGGCAAGATCACAGGCGTGTACGGACTGCCGACCGCCATCGCTCCCTGGTCCGTGGCCATCGACGGTTCCGACCGCGTATGGGTCGCCGGCTTCGGCGCCCCCTCCGTCTCCGTCCTGTGCGGCGTGAACACCAGCGCCTGTCCACCCGGCTCCTCCACCGGCTCGCTGCTGACGCCGCCCCACGGCTATCGCAGCAGCTCCATCCAGCACCTCACGGCCATCCAACTCGACCAGTCCGGCAACGTCTGGCTTGCCAACAACTGGTCCGAAATCGCCCCACCCACCGGCGGTAAGGGCCTGGTCGAACTCATCGGAGTCGCCACACCTGTCTGCACACCCCTGACCCCGGTACCCTCCCGCCCGGCAACGACCAGCTCAACCGCCTGCCCCTCCCGGACCAGCACGCAGCCCGGATGACCATGCCCGGCAGCGTCGGGCCGGTGCCCGGGGCCGCGTTCGACGATCCGGCCTTCGGCGGCGGGCTCGCCCATCGGCTCCTGCGTCGCCGCCGTGTACGGGTTGTCGCCCACCGCGCCGCCTGCTGCGTCCGGGCCGCGCTGCCGCCCGCTCTCGGCCCGGGGAGCGACCACGGGCGCGGTCCTATGTGATGGGACTCTTGTCCCATCACCCTGTTAGAGTGACGGGACAAGAGTCCCATCACTTTGGGGGAGAGCTCCATGCGCGTCTTTGTCACCGGTGGCACTGGTCTGATCGGTTCCGCCGTCGTCGCCGAACTGCTCGGCAATGGTCACAGCGTCCTCGCGCTCGCCCGTTCCGACGCCTCCGCGCTGGCCGCCGAGGCGGCCGGCGCGAAGCCTCTCCGGGGAGCTCTCGCCGATCTGGGCGTCCTTCGCTCCGGCGCCGCTCGGGCCGACGGGGTGATCCACCTGGCATTCGCCAACGACTTCAGCAGTCCCGACGCCGTCGCCGAGGCGGTCGCCGAGGAGAGTGCCGCCCTCGCGACCCTCGCCGAGGAACTCATCGGCAGCGACCGGCCCTTGGTCACCTGCTCGGGTACGCCCCATGTGCCGGGCCGTGCCTCCACCGAGGCCGACCCGTTGCCGACCGACGGGCCGGTCGGTGGTCGTGGTCGCGCCGTCGCGGCGGTCCTGGACCTGGCCTCGCGCGGGGTCCGGAGCACGGCCGTGCGCCTGCCGCGTACGGTCCACAACCAGGGCACGGGCGGGTTCGCCGGCTTGCTGACCGGCATCGCACGCCGGACCGGAGTGTCCGGCTACCCGGGCGACGGCACACAGCGCTGGCCGGCCGTGCACGCCCTCGACGCGGCAGTCCTCTTCCGGCTCGCGCTGGAACATGCGGAAGCCGGCACCTCCTGGCACGCCGTGGCCGACGAGGGAGACCGGGTGCGTGACATCGCCGCGGTCATCGGCCGACGGCTGGGCCTGCCGGTCGAGTCGGTGTCACCACAGACGTACGGCCCTCTCGGCCCGATCCTCACGAACGACCAGCCCTCGTCCAGCGCCCGCACCCGGCAGATCCTCGGCTGGGAGCCGAAGCACCTCAGCCTCCTGGAGGACCTGGAGAACATCCAGCCCTGAGCGGCGACCGGAGGCCCCGCTCACGGCACTCGCGCCGAGGTCGACAGACCCTCACACCCCACCCGCTCGGCATCACCGCTGCGCGGCCATTCACGTCCACAACCAACAGGTCCACACCCAATAGGAGGCCCCCGACATGGTGGCAGTTGTCTTCGGCGCTCGCGGTAACGTCGCTCGTCACGTGGCGGATGGCCTGCTGGCCGCCGGTGAGCAGGTCAGAGCGGTCAGCAGGACCCCGGCCTCGGGCTCGACGTCCGGGTGGGAGGCCGTCGCCGCCGACCTGGACCGTCCCGAGACGCTGCCCGCAGCGCTCGACGGCGCCGACAAGATGTTCCTGTACGGAATGCTCGACCCCCAGAAGCCCTACGACATCGAGAAGGTCGCTGCGGCGGCCACAGCCGCGGGGATCCGGCAGGTGGTCCTGCTCTCGTCGGTGTCGGTCGTGAACCACGACGCCGACCATCCGGTCCCGCGCCTGAACCGCACGATCGAGCAGGCCATCCAACGGTCCGGCATGGACTGGACGTTCGTCAGGCCAGGGACGTTCGCGATCAACACCCGCACCTGGTGGGCCGAATCGATCCGCACGGACAACGTCGTCCGTCTTCCCTATCCGCTCGCACAGTCGGCACCGGTGCACGAGAAGGACATCGCGGCGCTTGCGGTGACCGCCCTGACCGAACCGGGTCACTCGCACCAGGCATACACCGTCTACGGGGCCGAGTCCCTGACTCTCCAACGGCAGGTCGAGCACATAGGCGAGGCCCTCGACCGCCGCATTCGGATCGAACACGTCTCCGACGAGCAGGCTCGCGCGGACGTGGGTAGAACGATGCATCCGGTCGTGGCCGAGGCGATCGTGAGTCAGTGGGCCGCTGCCGACGGCGTCCCGGCCCTGACCTCCGTCATCGCCGGAAAGATCACCGGCACGCCGACGCACACGTACGCCCAGTGGGCCGTCGACCACGTCGGCGACTTCCGCTGAGCTTGCCGGTCTCGCTCTTCCGAGGGTGCTGCACCGGATCGTCACCACCGCTCTGGACCTGGCCGGCGCCCGCTACGGTGCGCGGCGTCCTCGCCCCGTCCGGTGACCGCCCGGACCAGTTCATCACCGCCGGCCTCACCGACGAGGAGCGCGTGGCCTCGGCCGTCCGATCCGCCATCCGGAGCCGTTGCGGGTGGACCACATCCCCCTCGCCCCCGGTCCAGGCCGCCCGAACCCGGCCGGGAGCGGGGGCGCTGGCCGCACGTGGGTAGCACCGTAGGTGCCGCCGTAGGCAGTCCCGCGGGTGCCATGGCGTGGTGGTCGGCCGGACGGCGGCGAGGGCGTGCCGCAGCCCGGTGGCGGCGGCTTGGTGACGCCCCGAGGCCGACTCGCGGGTTCGAGCCCGGTGCCGCGACTGACGGGCCTGGCGAAGAGTCGTGTCCTACCGGCTCGAGGCGCGGCCAACCGCCCCGCTTCGTCCTGCTTCTCCTCCGGCTCCCAGGCGCGGAGCAGGTCGAGCGGCCCTGCGTCTTCGTCAACGTGCAAGGAGTCAGCCTGGATACGGTCGTACGGGTAGAGGACCAACTCACTGGCCGTGCCATAAACGGAGGCGCCGGCGGCGTCCGAGTCCTCACCGGTCGCGGCCGTGGGCGCGGGGATGCGGGTGACGCGTGCGCCGTCGCCGTCGACCGTGAGGCGCCAGGAGCGGCCCTCGGCGGCGTGGAAGTCGAAGGCCGTGGGCTTGTGCGGCCAGGCACTCGGTGTTGCGCAGACGGTGAACAGGAAGGTCGTACCCGTCCTCCGACTACCGCTGACGGCGGAGGCGGCGGACGGCGAGCAGGACGCCGGCGCCCAGGGCGAGCAGTACGGCGGAGGAGGTGGCGAGGAACGTGTTGGTCTCGGCGGCACCGGTGTGCGCGAGCTCGGGGTTACCGGCCGGCGCGGTGGTGGCCGGCGCGGCGGGCGGGGTGGCGGGCGGGATGGCGGCGGTCTCGGCCGGGGTACGGTCGGCGGCCGGCTCGACGGCCTTCGTGGGAGCGGGCTTGGGCTTGGCCGGGGTGGTCGGCTTCGCGGTGGCGGTGGACCGCTGGGGCTTCGGCGTGGGGAACGACACGGACATGGTCTTGAAGACCCAGGGCGCGTGCTCGCCGTCCTCGGTGTTCGCCGTGATGCCGACCCGGATTTCGTGGAGGTCGGCCGGAGCTTCGGCGGAGAGGCCGACCCGGAAGGTGAAGTGGGTGGCCCGCCCGTTGGCTACGGGCTCGCCGTGCTTGCCGATCGCGAACAGGTTCGGGTCGCAGCCGCGGACGAGCGGCACCTTCTCCCAGCCCTTGGGGCCGCCCTCCTCCACGGTCAGGTAGTCGCTGCGTAGCGGGGCGCCCTTCTCGTTGTAGAGGGAGAGCGCGGGCGTGACCGAACGGTACGGTGCGCCGGTGAAGTTGGCGGCCTCGACCGGGATCTCTACCTTCGGGCCGCCGGCCGTGATGGCCAGCGACGGCGTCATGAAGAACCCGACCTCGGCCGTGCCCTTGTGCTGGACGGCGGGTGCGGTCGCGGACGGATCGGTGGACTTGAGCGGGGCGCCGCAGGCCCAGGCGGTGTCGCTCATCGCGAGGACCTGGACGCCGCCCGCGAGGACAGCCGTGGCGGCGAGGGCGGCGACGCGGCGGCGGACGGGGAAGGCGCGGTCGTTCTTCGCAAAACGGTTGATAACGGACGTGCGCATGATGTGACCCCCCAGGGACATGTGTCTGACGGTGTGTTGGACGAAGGCGACCGGCTCCGCTCCTCGTGAGCGGAAGCGCCCCTGGCTCCGCCGGTCTCGCTCTCCGTGCCTTCATCCGTATAGACGCCCATCCCGGCCGGGGGTTGCAGGTGGGTTGAAGGATTTTTTCGGGAGTCTTCGGCCGGGCTTCGGGACTGCCGGAGCGACGGATGAGCTGATGCTCCGACAGGAGAAGGCGGCGGTCGAGGACGGGGAACGCCGGTCGCGGCGGCGGGACGTTCGACGCCGGCGCTGCTGGCGGGGCTGGTCTGCGTCGCGGTGTCCTTCTCCGGGCCGGTGGTGGTGCTCGCCGCGGCCGCCGCCGGGCGGCTCGACCCGGCGCACACCGCGTCCTGGAGACGGGCTGACGGCTCACCGGAGTCGATGAAGGGGTCCTGTTCCGCACTGACGTGTGGAACAGGACCCCTTTCCGCGTCTCGGCCGCTGTGGTAGGCGACGCCGGCGATTGGACCGGGAGCGCGCTCCCCGGGAAATCGGGAAGGCGGCCCAGGGGCCCTCGTAAGCGACTCGCGAGGGGCCTCGTCTGCCGGCGTCCGCAGCTGAGTTTCTGCTTCTTACGGCGAGAGGGCGCACTCCCGCAGGAGTGCGCCCTCTGTGCCCGGCCGAGGTCATCCGGGCGTTGGGGCCTGGCGGATTGCTTCAGGAGTTCCGACCGCCAGAAGGACGTCTGTCCCGTTTTTCCACGAACGTAGCGAGTCTCCGGTTTTCTTCTGCACCTGGACGGAACTTCCATTCCCTTCTATCTTGACCGTCAAGGCTTTCTCGCCGCAGCCGAGGGTCATGAATTGGAAGGGGCTCAGCTGGGCGGACGCCTGGGTATATGTTCCGGCAAGAACATTCCCGGGGAAGTTCACGTGTGTGTCCGCGAAGGAGCTCGCGGTGGGACGCGAAGATCCGAAGGAGCTGAGGGCGGTTGGCTCGGTCAGCTCGTCCGGCAGGAGTGCCACCTGGCAGGTGCCATTCCTGACGGCGAGGACGACGCCGGTGCCCGAGACATCGGCGATGCCGAGGATCTTGGCGGTGCCCTTGGCGGGCGGGGCGTCGATGCTGCGCTGGACGACGGAGTCCACCGGTGCGGCTGCCGTCGCGTCCAGAGACCAGGGACCGCTTTGTTGCTGAGAAGTTGTCCCGTCGTCGGTGCACGCGGCCGCAAGGACGGCTGTAGCGACGAGAGTCACCGTCCCCAAGAGCCGACTGGTTCGCCGCATATGCTCAACTCTCCTAGTTCAGCGTGGCGTTGTAGCAGTAGCCTACCGGTTTCTTCACTTCCCCGGTGCCGATGTACGAGCCGGCCTCGTAGATGCTGAAGGTCCAGTAGTCGAAGAGCTGGTAGGCCTGTAGGTTCCCGGACTTCCCGTCCGGAACCCGGGACGCGCCGGACTCGGTGCTCGAGATGGTGTCGGTCACGCTGAAGCCGACGTCGGCAGAGGTCTTCCCCACGTCGATCGACGCGCTCGCGGACCACGGGGTTGCTCTCGTGTGGGTTTGGACGCCGGTGGCAACGCCACCGTCTCGGTCGCCGCGAAGGGCGCCGTGGCCCTCTACGGAGGCACCAGCGCCACGCCGACGCCGACCGCGTCCCCGATGTCCTCAACGAGCTCAAGCGCTGCCTCGCGCACGGCTGACCGTTCCCTCCGCTCCGGCTGAGCCGCTCCCGGACCGGGAGCGGCTCAGCCGCTTGGCTGGCCGTGCGGCCGGGTCCCCGTGTTGTCGCCGAGCTCTACCGGGACCTTCCCGACCGGGAGCCAGCGACGTGGTACCGCAGGAAGGCGGCGGGCCACAGCGTCTGCAAAATATTTCTGAAAGGTTCTGCAAATCTTGCCATGACTCGCCGCGCCTGATTGACTCCCGCTTCGAAACTGCCAGTTGACGACGGGTCGCATGAGTGGGCCGAGCCGCCGGGGCCGTGGTTGCCGCCACCAGGTCCCGGGCCTGAGAGGAACACCGATGAACACTGAGACAGACGTCCTCGTCCTGGGAGGCGCCGGGGTCGACACGATCGTGTACGTGCCCGAGCTTCCGCTGCCCTTCGCCGACAGCTACATGGTGCCGAGGGTGGAGATGCGGGCGGGTCAGACCGGCGACTTCGTCGCGCTCGGGCTGAGTGCGCTGGGCCTGCGCGTCCACCACCTGGACATGCTCGGCGCCGACCACCCCGGTGACCTGGTCCGGGCCCTGCACCGCGACCGGGGCGTCGCGCTGACCGAGGTCCCGCTGCCCGGCGGCACCAAGCGCGCCGTCAACCTGGTCGGCCCCGACGGGCGACGCCTGTCGCTCTACGACGACACCCGCTCGGACGAGGCGGACCGGCTGCCCGAGGAGACCGTCCGGGCGCTGGCGTCGGTGAGCCGCCACGCCCACGTGTCGATCACCTACCCCTGCGCGTTCGCGCTGCCGCAGCTGCGCGAGGCCGGCGTGACCGTCTCCACCGACCTGCACAACTGGGACGGCACCAACGCCTACCACGAGCCGTTCGCGTACGAGGCCGACATCGTCTTCCTCTCCACCACCGCCCTCGCGCAGCCGGAGCGGACCATGCGGCGGATCGTCGAACGGGGTCGCGCCCGGGTGGTCGTCGCCACGGCCGGCGCCGAAGGCGCGTACCTGCTGTCCGACGGGGAGATCACCCACGTCCCCGTCGTCCCGCCGCTCGCCCCGGTGGTCGACTCCAACGGTGCCGGTGACGCCTTCGCGTCGGGCTTCCTGTTCGGCTGGCTGGCCGGCGATCCGGTCGCGCGGTGCGCCCGTTACGGCGCGATCGCCGGGGCCTTCGCCTGCACCGTGCCGGCGACCGGCACCGAGTCCATCAGCCGGGACGAACTCCTCGCCCGCGTCGCCGAACTGGACGCGCAGGCGGCGGGGGGGAGTGCATGACGGGCCCGTCCGGCGGCTACGACGTGCTCGTCCCATGAAGGCCTCCCGGTCCGAGGCGCTGCCCGCGAGGAGCCGTGCGTTCGCGGCGTTCTGCGCTGCGACGCCGAGGACGTAGTTCACGAGCGCGCCGGCCGCGTCGAAGCGCGCGCCCGCGTCGGCGACCGCGGCGCCGACCGTCACGCCGTTGATGACCTGGTCGGCGGCTGTGGCGAGCAGATCCTCCTTGTCCGCGACGTGGTGGTAGACGGCCCCGTAGCCGGGGGACGCGTGATCCGCAGCCGCACGCACAGCACCAGGCGGCCCGGCACCGCGCCCCGCCTGGCGCTGTGTTGAGCGGATCGGCGGCATCGGCTCGGAGGCGCCCCGCTCGCCGAGGTGGGTCATGGAGGAGTGCCGGTACTCGTGCAGGTCCCAGCCGGTGCCACGTCGAGCGGGAAGAGAAGACCTGTGCCGCGACGGGCGAGGCCCTCGGCTCGCGCGACGCCCCGGTGTTGATTGTCGCCGGATCTTGGACGTTGTGTCATGAGGCTGTGACGGTCGCTCACATGAGCGATCGTGTGTGTCAAAGTCGTTGTAGCCAACAACGATCGTCTTCCTCCGGAAGTCGGAGCCGGACAGTCTCCGCCGGATGCGGGGCGGTGACGGTGTTCCTGCGCAAGGGCGGCGCCACGGTCACCGAGGGGACCGCAGGCCTCGTCAGCCGGTCGAGTGCGGCATCCGTCACCTCAGGAGTCACCGTGCCGTGACCACGGGACACGGCAAGCTCGCGGCCCGCCAGGAGGCGACCGCCCTCGTGGTGGCCGGGAACGAGTGGCTGAGGCCACGACATTCGACAGTCAGCCCAGAAAGGCTCGTCGTTTTGAACCGATTCACTTCCAGGACCGGGCGCCCGCCCGGATCCGAGGCCGCGTCCGGCTACGAGGCGGGGGCTTTCGGCCATCAGATGACCGGTGAGCAGCGTCGGCTGCGGGCGCTGGAGGACCTGTGGGACCCGATCACCGAGCACTACTTGACGCAGGCAGGCGTGCCCGCCACGGCCCGCTGCCTGGAAGTCGGGGCAGGCGCCGGGTCGGTGGCCCGGATGCTGGCCCGGCTCTGCCCGAGCGGTGACGTCACCGCGACGGATATCGACACCCGCTTCTTCGAGGAACTCGCGACCGAGGAACGCATCACCGTCCTGTGCCACGACGTGACCCAGGACGGCTTTCCCGCCGGCAGCTTCGACGTGGTCCACGCCCGGATGGTCCTGTGCCATCTGGCCGACCCCGCAAAGGCGTTGGCCACCATGGCCGAGTGGCTGCGTCCCGGCGGTCTCCTCCTGGTCGAGGATCTCGACCTGGGGCCCGCCGATGCCTCACCCCACCCGGTGATGCGTCAGGGCCTGCTGGCCGCCGAGCGGACCCTCGCGGTCTCGCAGGGCAGCGATCTCCGCCTGGGCCGACGGTTGCAGGCCCTGGTGACCGGTGGCGGCTTCGCCTCGGGCGGCATGGGGGTGCAGCCGGTGATGATCGGTGACGGCGGCCCCGCCGATGAGTTCTGGCACCTGTCGTTCGCCCAGCTCCGCGACTTCCAGGCCCGGAACGACTCCCCCCTGGCCGAGGAGCTGGCAGCGGCACTGTCCTTGATCGACCAACCGGACTTCACGGACCTCGGCATGCACGCCGTCTCCGTCTGGGGTCGCAAGCCCGTGCAACCGATCGGGTAGCCCCTCAGCTCGACAGCTCCGGAGTGGACGCTCCCGCCCCGGTCGGTGCACTTCCTCCAGCGCTTGAGCGCTGATCCGGCACGCCCCGTTGTCGCCCCACCATCCCCGAGATCCGAACCCTTGCCGCTCACGTGGAGGGACTCCATGGCTGAACCCCGTCCATCCTCTCCGTCCAGCTCTCCCGCCTCCGGCCCCGCCTCTGCGCCGGCTGACGCGGTGGCCGTGATCGGGGTGGGCCTGCGGCTGCCGGGCGGCATCCACCGCCTGGACCAGCTCGGGCAGGCCTTGCACGAAGGACGCGACCTGGTCGGCACCATGCCCCCGGACCGCTTCGATACGAGTGCCCTTCGAGCCCGTCGTCCGGGACGACCGGGCAAGTTCCACTCCCTCGCGGGCGGTTTCCTGCCCGAACCGGAAGTCACCGGATTCGACACCTCGTACTTCGGCATCACTCCCAAGGAAGCCTCCCGCATCGATCCGCAGCAGCGTCTGCTGCTCGAATGCGCGGTCGAGGCCCTCGACGACGCCGCCCTCGACATCGATGCCCTCGCCGGCAGCGAAACCGCCGTCGTCACCGGTGTCTCCGCCCACGACTACGCCGACCTCCAGGCGCGCCGCCTGCGTTCGAGCAATCCCTACACCACGACCGGCGGACTCCTGTCGATCACGGCCAACCGCGTCTCGTACGAACTGGATCTGACCGGCCCGTCCAGCGCCGTGGACACCGCCTGCTCCTCCGGTCTGACCGCGCTGCACCAGGCGTGCGAGCACCTGCGTACGGGCCGCAGCCCGCTCGCCCTGGCGGGCGCGGTGAACCTGATGCTGTCGCCGGGCCCCTTCGTCGGCTATGCGCAGGCCGGAGTGATGTCGCCGACGGGGCGTTGCCACCCCTTCGGAGCCGCGGCCGACGGCTTCGTACGCTCCGAGGGCGCCGTGATGCTCGTCCTGAAACCCCTGGCCGCCGCGCTCGCCGACGGCGACCGCGTGCATGCCGTGGTCCTGGCCACCGCGCTCAACTCCGACGGCCGCACCATGGGGCTGTCCGCGCCGAGTTCACGCACCCAGGCCGCTCTGCTGCGCCGTGTGTACGCCGCCGCCGGCGTCGACCCGCGCGACGTGTCCTACGTGGAGGCGCACGGCACCGGCACTCTGGCAGGCGACCCCGTCGAGTGCGCGGCGCTGGGGGAGGTGCTCGGCAGCCACCGTGCCGACGCACCGCTTCCGATCGGTTCGGTCAAGTCCAATCTCGGGCACCTCGAAGCGGCGGCCGGGATGGCGGGAGTCCTGAAGTCGCTGGTCGTGATCAAATCCCGTTCCATTCCGAGGACTTTGCACGCCGATCCACCCAATCCGAAGATCGACTTCGACAGCCTCGGCCTGCAGCCGGTCCTCACCGCTCGCCCCGTTCCCGGCAACGGCCGTGTGGTGGTCGGCATCAACTCCTTCGGGATCGGCGGTGCCAACGCGCACGCCATCCTGGCCGCACCGCCCGTGCGGTCGGCGGTACCAGCCCGGGCTGACGCCGCCGACAGCGCCGCGCTGAGCGAGGCCGCCGCCGGGCCGGTCGCCGGCACCGCGGCGCGGCCGGTTCCGGTCATCGTCTCCGCCCATACGCCGCAGGCGCTGACTGCCGCCCTCGAGTCCTGGGCGGAGCACTTCGCCGCCATGGCCGCGGACCCCTCGCAGGGGCCCGAGGCCCTGTACGACGCGGCCTTCACCTCGTGCCGACGACGGACCCGGCGCCGCCACGGTACGGCCTTCCTCGCGACCGGCCCCGCCCAAGCCGCCGCAGTGCTGGCCCGGGCGGCACGGGGGCAGGAAGCCGCCGCCGCTACCGAACGCCTGGTGAGCGGAGGCCGGATCGGCTTCGTCTTCTGCGGGAACGGGTCCCAGTGGGCGGGCATGGGGGCCGAACTCCTCGGCCAGGACCATGCGTTCACCAGCGAAGTCGAGGCCGTCAGCGAAGAGCTCGAGCCCCTGCTCGGCTGGAAGGTGCGGGAGGAGCTGGCCTGCGCCGATGCCTCCCGTTGGGACCGCACGGAAGTCGCCCAGCCGATGCTGTTCGCCGTCCAGGCGGGCCTGGTCGCCGCCCTGTCCGCCAGGGGCGTCGATCCGCACGCCGTCATGGGACACAGCGTCGGGGAGGTGGCCGCCGCCTACTGTGCCGGTGGCCTCACCCGGGCCCAGGCCTGCCGCGTCATCGCCGCCCGCAGCCTCGCGCAGGCCGCCACCGCGGGTTCGGGCGGCATGGCCGCAGTGGGCCTGGGCGAACGCGCCGCCAGGGAACGGCTCGAGCAGGCTCAGCTGAACGGCCGCGTGGAGATCGCCGCGATCAACTCCGACCAGGACGTCACGCTCGCGGGCTCGCGCGAGGACCTTGCGGCCCTTGGCGCCGCACTGGACTCCGACGGTGTCTTCTTCCGGGACCTGCGCCTCGACTACGCCTTCCACACGGCAGCCATGGAGCCCGTGCGCGACCAGTTGACCCGTGCACTGAAATCCCTGGTGACGGAACCCTTCCGCATTCCGATGGTCTCCACGGTGACCGGCCGCGCCGAGCCGGGGGAGGCCCTGGACGCCGGGTACTGGTGGGCCAACATCCGCCACCCCGTCCGCTTCCACCAGGCCGCCACCGAACTGACCGCCGGGGACGCCGCCTGCGACGTCCTGGTCGAGATCGGTCCCCACCCCGTGCTGACCGCCTACCTGCGACGTGCCACCGCCGACGCTCCCGCCGCCGGCGTGATCGTTCCCACGTTGTCCCGGACATTCGCCACCGTGGACGCGCTGCAACAGACCGTCCTGCGCGTACTCGCAGCCGGGGCAGAGGTGGAGTGGGAGCGTTTCTTCCCCCGTCCCGGCGCGGTCGCCGACCTGCCGACGGTGGAGTGGCAGCGCGAGCGGCACTGGAACGGCGACGCGTCCTGGTGGCAGGAGGACGCCTCCGGTGCGGACACCGCCGACATCCACCCCCTGCTCGGATCCCGCCAAGCCGGGCCGGAAGCAGCGTGGCTGAACCGTCTGGACGCCGACCTGCTGTCCTGGATCGAGGACCACCGGGTCGCGGACGCCGTCGTCTGGCCCGCCGCAGGCTTCGTGGAAATGGCTCTGGCCGCCGCACGGAGCCGACATGACGGGCCGCTCGAAATCACCGGCCTGTCCATCGACCGAGCCCTGACCCTCGACTGGAGCGCCGACCCGGCAAGCCCCGTGGACGGCGACGACGTCCACCTCGCCACCCACCTCGCCCAGGACGGCAGGCTCACCATCCGAAGCCGCACGGGCGAACAGGACTGGACCGAGCACGTCCGCGCCGGCGTGCGGAGTCTGCTGCGCCCACAGCACCCCCGTCTGGACATCGCCGCCCTGAAACGCCGCCTGCCGGAGCAGCATCCCGCCCCCGAGCACTACGCGGCCGCCCATCGGGCCGGTCTCGACTACGGGCCGGCGTTCCGGACCGTCACACAGCTGTACACCGGGGCGGAAGAAGCCGTGGGACGCTACGAGTTCACCGCGCCGATCCAGCCCGAGCCCGCGGTCATCGCCCACCCCACGCTGGTGGACGGCGCCCTGCAGACCTGTCTGCCGCTGATGTTCACCGCGGACCGACCCGCCCCGTTCCTGCCCGCCCGCATCTCCACCATCCGCAGCTGGCGTGCCCTGCCCTCCTCCGGCTTCTGCCACGTCACCCGCGCCCCCGGCCCTGACGCCCTGTGGGACATCGCCGTGTGCGACGACGAGGGTGATGTGTGCGTGGAACTGCTCGGCTGCGAGCTGCGGCGCTTCGAAACCGCGACCGCCGACGAGCCGGACCGCCTCACCGAAGTCCTGCGCGCGGCGCCCGTACCCGGCCAACCCGAGCCCGGCCGGAGCCCGCTGCCCGCCGCTCGGTCACTGCCGGAACTCGTCAGGAGGCAGAACGACGGACGGCTGGGCCGGCTGCACCGGATCAGCGACGTGCTCCGGCCGCGTCTGCTCGAAGTCTGCGCCCACTTCACGGCCGAGGCCGTGCGCCACCTGCTCCCAGCCGCGAAGCACTCCTCGTTCGGCCTGGCCGACCTCGTCGACGCGGGAGTCGAGGCCAAGCACGCGCGGCTTCTCGACGTCCTGCTGGCCCAGGCCGTCAGCGACGGCGTGCTCACCGCCACCGGGCCCGACACCTGGGGCATCACGGCCGCACCGCGCGCCGGGGAACTGTTCCGCCGGCTGCTCGAGGACCATCCCGATCAGTCCGTCACCGTCCTCACCTACGGCGTGTGCGGGGGCCGCCTCGCCGATGTCCTCACCGGTGAGGCCGACCCCCTGGAGATCCTCTTCTCCGACTCCGACAACCTCGTCCAACGGTTCTACGAGGCCAGCACCTTCTTCGTCCCGCACACCCAGGCGCTCGTCGGCTGGATCCGCAACGTCGTCGACGGCTGGCCCGCCGACCGGCCGCTGCGCATCCTCGAGGTCGGCGCCGGCACCGGCGCCACGACCGCGGCCCTGCTGCCGCACCTGCCGTCCGAGCGTGTCCACTACACCTTCACCGACGTGTCACCGGCGTTCTTCCCCGCCGCCGAGAAGCGCTTCCACGCCTTCGACTTCGTCACCCACCGGGTCCTGGACGCAGGCAGCGACCCCGTGGCCCAAGGCTTCGAGCCAGGCGCCTACGACCTCGTCATCGCCGCGAACGTCCTGCACGCCACGAGGGACATCTCCCGCGCCCTGCGCGGCATGGCCACCTTGCTCGCCGACGGCGGCCACCTGGTCGCCCTGGAAACCCACAGCGTGGAACTCCTGGCTCCGGTGTTCGGCCTGCTGGACTCCTTCTGGCTCCCGACCGACCAGGACGTCCGCCCCGACGGTCCACTGGTGCCCTACGACCGCTGGCCCGGCCTCCTCACCGACTGCGGCTTCACGGCCACCGGACAGTACGACGACACCGCCGCCGACCGCCCCTACGTGTCCCTCATCGTCGCCGAGCGCGGCGCCCACGCCGTCCCCGACCGGGCAACGGACCGCACTCCTCCCGGCGCACCGGACGTGCGGGGGTCCTCCGCCGCCCCGAGGGCGCTCGACGACGCGACGCAGCGCTCCTGGCTGCTGAGCACGCCTACCGCCGACGCCCCCACCGAGCTGGTGCACCGACTGACCCGAGCGCTGCTCGCCGCATGCCCCCACGACCGCGTCCACCACGTCACGGAGACGAGCGGCACGGACGCCTGGACCCGCGAACTGACCGCGGCGGCAGACGGACCCGAGGCCCGCCGGCCGGTGAGCGACGTGGTCCTCCTCGCCGAACCGGGCGGTGAAACGGGGCCGCGGCAACACACCGACCGCGGTGTACGGCAGCTCGCCGCGCTGCGTGACCTCACCCGTGCCTGGAGCAGGAGCCCGCAGGCGCGCGAAGGCGAAGCGAACCTGCGGGTCTGGATAATCGACGCCGACAGCCCGCAGCCACCCACCCCGCCGCCCTCCCCCCACGGCGCCCCCCTGTGGGGCGCGGCGCGGAGCCTGGCGAACGAACAACCCTCGCTGAGCGTACGTCGCATCGCCCTGACCGAGCCCGGCAACGACGACACGTTCAAGCGCCTCCTGCACGAACTGCACCACGGACCGCACCGTCTCCGCGGTGGCACAGCCGCGGCGGGCAGCCCTGAAGAGCTCGTCGACGACGAGGTGCTCCTCACGCCGCACGGGCGCTTCGCCACCCGGGTCACCACACTGCCCGCCACCGGGGCCACGTCCGAACCCGGACCCCACTACGCACTGCACGTCGACGCCTACGGACGCCATCCCGTCCTCACCTGGCGCGCGACCACCGCGCTCCACCCGGCCGAAGGAGAGGTCCTCATCCGCACCGCGGCCGCGGCGCTGAACCACCACGACCTGCTCACCGCAACCGGCAGCAGGTCCCTGCCCACGACCCGGCGCCACGGATTCCCGGGCCTCGGCCTGGACTGCGCGGGCACCGTCACCGCGGTCGGCCCCGGGGTCACCGGTCTCGCACCGGGCGACCGCGTCGCGGCCATGGCCCGCACCACCCTGGCCTCCCATGTCCTGGCTTCCAGCGATCACGTCATACCGCTGCCCGACACCATGGACTTCACCGCGGCGGCCACCCTGCCCACCGCGTTCCTCACCGCACACCACGCCCTCCAGCAGTGCGCGGCCCTGACCGAGGACGACACCGTCCTGGTCCACGCCGCCGCCGGGGGCGTCGGGTTGGCCGCCGTGCAACTCGCCCGGCGAGCCGGCGCGCGGGTCATCGCCACGGCCGGCACCCCCGCCAAACGGAGCCTGCTGCGCCTGCTGGGCATCGAGCACGTGCTGGACTCGCGCACCCTGGACTTCGCCGAGCAGGTCGCCGACCTGACCGAAGGCCGCGGCGTGGATGTGGTCCTCAACTCCCTGCCCGGCGAGGCCCGCGTGCGCAGCCTGCAGCTGCTCGCCCCGCAGGGACGCTTCATCGAACTCGGCCGACGCGGCGCGGAGCGGGAGGAGCCGCTGCCCGTTTCCCCGCCGGCCCGCAACGTGTCGTTCTTCGAAGTGGACACACTGGACCTGCAGGCGCGACGAACGCCCGTGGTCCGGCGCCACTTCACGGAGCTGGCCGAAGCCGTTATTACCGGCCGCGTGCGGCCGTTGCCCCATCACACCTTCCCCGCACACCGTTTCGCGGAGGCATTCGGCCTCCTGGACCACGCCCGGCAGACCGGGAAGATCGTCATCAGCTTCGACTCCCCACCACCGGTCGTCGTCTCCGGGCCCGCGCGCGTACTCGACGCCGACGCCGCCTACGTCATCACCGGTGGCCTCGCAGGATTCGGCGCCGCCACGGCCCGCCACCTCGCCGCACGCGGCGCCCGCCACCTCCACCTCATCGGACGCCGGGGCACCCGGACTCCCGGTGCGGCGGACCTGCTCGACGAGCTCCGCGCCGCGAACGTCGAGGTCACCGTGCACCGCGCCGACCTCACGCGGCCCGGTGCCCTCGATCCGGTCCGCTCCGCCCTGCGGGAACGGCGCTTGGGCGGTGTCGTGCACGCCGCCATGGTCCTCGCGGACGCTCCCCTGACCGACTGCACCGACGCCCATTTGGAAACCGTCCTCGCCCCCAAGATCGCCGGACTCCACGCACTCGACGCCCTCGCCGAAGGGCACAGTCCCGACTTCTTTCTCGCCTACAGTTCAGTAGCCGCCCTCGACGGCAACATCCAGCAAGCCCCCTACGTCGCCGCCAACGCCGCGATGGAAGCGCTGATCCGGGCCCGGCACGGATGCGGCAGCCCCGCCCTCGCCGTGCAGTGGGGTGTCATCGCGGACGCCGGATACGTCCACCGCACCGGACGCATCGGCGAGATGGCCTCCTGGGGCATGGCCCCCGTCACCGCGACCGACGCGCTCACCGCCCTCGACCGGCTCCTCGACGCCCGAACGGGACCCGTCGTCGCGCTGGGCCGCTTCGACTGGGACAGCATCAGCCGCGTCCTGCCCGGTCTCAAGGCCCCCAGGACCGGCGCCCTGCTCCAACGGCACCACGTGAGCACCGACGGCCTCACCGCCTTGCACAGCGAACTGGCCACGATGAGCAACGACGAGGCCGTCGTTCTGATCGAGGACAAGGTCGCCGAGCTCGCCGCCGCCGTCCTGCACACCACCGCGGACCGCCTCGACCGCACCATCCGCCTCGACCTGCTCGGCATCGACTCCCTGATGTTCCTCGAACTCTCCACGGCACTGCGCCGACACCTCGGCTGCGAGATCCCCACCCTGGAGCTGATGGGTGCCGCCCACCTCCCCGACATCGCCAAGCGAGCCCTGCACCGCATCCAGCAGCCGGGTTCCCCCGACCCCACCAGGACGGTCGCCGTCCCGGAGCGGAGTGAACAGGCATGAACGCCCATGACCCGACGGGCGGTTCCGCCCGCCGCGCCACCGCCGTCGACCAACCCGACTTCGTCGCCCTGAGCCCGGCTACCGGTGACGAACACCTCCTGCGGCTCTACTGCATGCCGCCCGCAGGGATGAGCGCCCCCTACTTCCAGGCCTTCACCTCCTACCTGCCGGCCACCGTCAGCGTGCACGCCCTGCAACTGCCCGGGCGCGGACGGGCCATCGGCACGGCGGTGCACACCGACCCGCACCACCTCGGACGGCTACTCGCGGAGCGCATCCGCCAGGACGACAACGGCCACCCGTACGCCGTCTTCGGTCACAGCGTGGGAGCGCTCCTCGCCTACGAGACCGTCAAGTGCCTCACCCGCCAGGGGCACCGCCCGCCCACGCTGCTCGCCCTGTCCGCGATGGCCGCCCCCCACCACCCCGACTTCACCACCAGGGCTCCGGATGTCCTGCTCGGCGGGCGGGAGGGAATCGAGAAGCTCTTCGGCCGCCTGCCCGACCACGCCGGCCAGGACCCCAGGGCACTGATCAACACGTGGATCCCGATGCTCGCCGACCTTCTGCTCGCCCTGCAGTTCCCGCCCCACCAGGGACCACCGCTGGACACCCAACTCGCCCTCTACGGAGGCGAGGACGACCCCGTCATCTCGCCGGAGGCCTTGGCAGGCTGGAACGACATCAGCAGCCAACCGGCCACTCCGCGCCTCTTTCCCGGGAATCACACCTACCCCCTCGACAACGTCGAAGCCCTCAGCGCCCGGCTCACCGCCGACATCGCCACTTCCCTACGAGGCCGGGCGTGTCCGGTCAGCGGCTCCGGCTCACATTCCGGCGGGTGAGCCTTTCCAGGGAGGCCACCCGCAGCTGGGACCGCTCGCCGAGACGGAGGAACGGCGCAGGCCGCGGACGACCCGGACGAACGGGACGTGGCGTTCGGTGAGACCTGGCTGAGCTCTTGCCGCCTCCATCGACCAGTTCTCACCCCACGTGATTCCCCCTCGCGCGCTGACCGAACGGAGAAGTCGGTGGTGCTCGGGTCGACCACCACCGACTTGTCCGGCACTGTCCGGTGTGCTCCCGGAGGGGTGTCACCCCGGAAAGGGGCGTTCATCACTGTCAGCCGAGGCCCTTGCGGGCGGTCTGGAATGACCGGGCGTGGTCGGCCTCGTCGGTGGCGTTGTGCTGGAAGAGGGTGGCCGCGGCGGTGTCGCCGGCCGCCTTGGCCTGTCGGGCGAACGTCGGGTACATGGTCTTGGACTCGTAGGTCTCGCCGGCAATCGCCGTGGCCAGGTTCCGGCTCGTGGTGCGGACCGTTCCGGCCAGCGCGGCCTCGCCGGAGAAGTGTTCCTGCAGCTCCACGTTGGAGACGGCGGTGAACAGGCGCGCCAGGGCAGGGTTGCCGCTCTGCTGGGCGTGCTGGGCGTAGAGGGCGTACTTGGCGTGTGCCAGGGCCTCGCCGTGCATGGCGGTGTCGAGGTTGGCCCTGGTCTGCGCCGAGGTGACCTTGGGCTGCCCGGCCGTCACCGTGACGGGGCTGACGGCCGGGGGCGCCGGGATGGCCCCCTTGCCGCTGCGGAGCGCGGTGAGTGCGGCCTTGTACGCGGCCTGGTGGGTTGCCTCGTCCTTGGCGATCTCGGTGAAGAGGTCGGCGGCGGCGGTGTCGCCGGCTGCCTTGGCCTGGCGGGCGAAGGTCGGGTACATGGTGGTGGACTCGTACCCCTCGCCGGTGATGGCGTCGGTGAGGTTGGCCTCGTTGCCGCCCACGAGGCCGCTCAGCGCGGCTTCCTGGGTGAAGTGCTCACCCAGCTCCACGGCGGCCGCCTTCCGGAAGAGGTCGGCAACGGCCGGCCGGCCCTCGCGTTGCGCCTGGGCCGCGAAGAGGGTGTAGGAGGCGTTGGCGAACGCCTCGCCCCGCACGGCCTGGGTGAGGTTGGTGCGTGTCTGTTGCTGCAGGGTCGGGATCGCGGTCCCGGGGGCGGCCGGACTTGCGGCAGCCGGTGCGGCGGTGGCGCCGGCGCACAGCGCGACGCTCGCGGCCAACGTGCCGGTGACCAGAAGGCGTATCGGGTAGGCGGTCATCTCAACCTCCTTGGCGGGCGCCTCGTCGGGCGCCCGAGCCCATCACAGCAGGACGCCCCGGACACGACGATCCGGCATCACCCGGTCAGGTGAATACGCGCCGTGTCGACGGATGCGCGAGGAGCCCACATTCCTGGCCGCCTACCGCTGACGCCGGCCGCCAGGCCTGCGCGATGATCCATCCGTCGGATCCCGCTTCGCATCCGCCGCCCCCGCACCCTCCCGGTGCCGCTGCGGGCTGACTCCCCGTACGCGCTTGAACGCCGTACTGAAGGCGAAGGGGGTGCTGTAGCCGACCTTGCGGGCCACCGCCGCGACGGTGGCGTCCGGTTCGCGCAGAAGGTCGGCCGCCAGGGCCAGCCGCCAGCTCGTCGCACAGTTCACCGTTCGGACCGGTGGAGACCTGGCCGGGCTGGATGACGATGCGGGGCGCGGTGGCGGGGTCGTCGGCGACGGTGTACGGCTCCGGGCCGCGTACCACCGCGATGTCGCCGGGCCGCAGGCGCACGGCCGGTTCGGCGTCGGGCACCACCCATGCCCCGCCGCTGACCAGGTACATCAGCGTCACCGGCGCGCGGTCGGCGATCCGCAGCGACCAGGGCGGGCTGAGGATCGAGCGCAGCAGGAAGGCGCCGCGGGCGCGAGGGCCGTCCAGCAGGGTCGCCAGTGGATCCATGCGCTGAGCCTAGGAGTGGACGATCGCGTATGGCGATGAGTTTTTCGCCGATGGTCCGGCACCGGGCCGTGCGGCTGTACTGACAGGCATGACACCGGATCCGCGAGCCACCGTCCCCCTTCACCCGCACCCGCGCCATCGGGAAGGCCCACACACGGAGAACACGGACACGATCGCCACGGCGCGAACAGAGGACCACCCGCAGCACCCGGCGCCTGGACTCCTGTCCCAGGGGCTTCAGGGGTGTCCACCGCAGTGGGGCACTCCCGCCGCCCGGAACCCGACAGCCCAACCGCGAAACGCCTGGGGAGTATCCGTGAACGGTGACATCCGCGGCATCGTTCTGCTCGCCGCGACGGTACTCACCGGTTTGATGGCCGGGATCTACTTCGCCTTCTCCGTCGCGGTGATGCCAGGGCTCGGGCAGTCGGACGACCGTACGTTCGTCGAGGCGATGCAGCGCATCAACGTGGCGATCCAGAACGGCTGGTTCGGCCTGGCCTTCGGAGGTGCGCTGGTGCTCGGCCTGGTCGCCGCCTTCCAGCATCGGCACGGTGAGGGCCGCCCCGCCCTTCCGTGGATCGTCGCCGGAGTCGTGCTCTATGTGATCTCTCTGCTGATCACGATGGGCCTTGGTGTGCCGCTCAACAATCAGTTGGCGGCGGCCGGCTCCCCGGACAGGATCCACGATCTCGCCGCCGTTCGTGCACGGTTCGAGGCGACGTGGGTGCACTGGAACACTGTGCGCACCCTGGTGACCACCGCATCGCTGATCTGCCTCGTCTGGGCGATACGTATCGCCCGCGGTGCGGGCCGGGCGTGAGGAGCTTCAGCTGCCCGCCACCATTGAGGGCCGGTCCCGGGCGTTGGCCCGGGACCGGCTGCGGGACCTGCTGGAGGGCTGCGTCGTTCTCAACCTGCGCGGTGTCGGGCCTGATCGGGATTCGGGGCGGGTAGGCCCAACCCCTTGGTGGTGTGTCTGATCACCCTGCGAAAGCCGTTCACACCGTCCACACTCGACAAAGAAACCGCAAGTACTGCACGGTGGCCTCGGCAACGTAGCAGAGCTGGCGAGGGACCGGGAAGGTCATGATGCCGCCGAGCGCGTCGAGGTCACCCTGCTGCTGGCCGCGGTGGTGGGCATCCTGCTCACCGCGCCGGCGGGCAGCGCGCGGATCATGCGGTTGCGCGCGACCGCCCGCAAGCACCGCCGGGCCGACCACAGGGCTGTGAAGGCCGATGCCAAGGACTCGTCGAAGGCCCGGCGGTAACCCGGACTACCGGGAGCCCGCCACAGGGCGCGACTTGTAGAAGGACTCCTCCAAGTAGGCGGCCCCGTGCGGCTGGTAGGGCTCCTCCAGGTAGGCGGCCTCGTCCTCGTCGAGTTCGACGTCCACCGCGGCGACCGCGTCGGCCAGCTGGGCGGGCTTGGTGACCCCGACGATGGGCGAGGTCACCGCCGGGTTGCGCATGACCCAGGCCAGGGCGACCTGGGCCGGGGACAGACCCCGCTTGCCCGCGATCTCGTGGACGCGTTCGACCACTGCCTGGTCCCCGTCGCGGTAGAGGATCTTGCCGCCCTCGTCGGTCTCGGCACGCGCCGTGGCGGTGTCCCGGGCCCGCGTCAGCCTGCCCCGGGCCAGCGGGCTCCACGGGATCACGCCGATGCCCTGGTCGGCGCAGAGCGGGAGCATCTCCCGCTCTGCTTCCCGGTGGATGAGGTTGTAGTGGTCCTGCATCGACACGAACCGGGTCCAGCCGTTCAGGTCAGCCAGGTACAGGGCCTTGGTGAACTGCCAGGCGTACATGGAGGAGGCTCCGATGTAGCGGACCTTCCCGGACTTGACCGCGTCGTGCAGCGCCTCGAGGGTTTCCTCGATCGGGGTGTCGTAGTCCCAGCGGTGGATCTGGTACAGGTCGATGTAGTCGGTCCCCAGTCGCTTCAGGGAGGCGTCGAGCTCGGCGAAGATCGCCTTGCGGGACAGCCCGGCGCCGTTCGGGCCGGGGCGCATCCGCATCCAGACCTTGGTGGAGAGAACGACCTCCTCGCGCCGGGTGAAGTCCTTGACCGCCTGGCCGACGATCTCCTCGCTGCTTCCGGCGCTGTACCCGTTGGCCGTGTCGAGGAAGTTGACGCCGGCCTCGAGGGCCTGCCTTATGATGTCCCGGCTGGCGTCCGCGCCCAGCGACCAGGGCTCGCCGCCCCGGTCCGGCTCGCCGAAGCTCATGCAGCCGAGGGTGATGGCGGAGACTTCCAGTCCGGTCGTTCCGAGTTTGATGTATCGCATGCTTCCGACACTAGGAGTTGGAGTGCGCTCTAACGCAATACGTCTCGATCCGGAATTCGGCGGCGTGGGGCATGTGTGCCCTGTCAGGATTCGACCGTTTCGGCCAGACGTACCAGAGAACCCAGTGGTCGCGGGTGACAAACTGTCAATTCTCGTCCAGGCGCGTTACTTCCGTTGGATGGAGAAGTAGCAAGGGTCCTGTTCTTCGGGCTCGCACAGCATGCTCGGGGACGAGGCCCCGTACACGTCCATGGTCTCGGAGTCGTTCAGGACGATGCTCTGCCCCTGGCCGTGGCCGGACGTCCCGGTGCGCGTCCAGTGTCCCGACAGGTAGACGGGCGGCCGTGTCTCCCAGATCCGGTAAGGGTCCTCGCCGATGAAGTTGGTGCGGTATCGGCCGTCCGGTTGCAGCTCCAGCACCCTGCCGCCGACGCCGGTCCACGTTCCGACGAGGGCATGCCCATCGCGGCCCAGCCCGGAGTCAGCCAATCGCGAGCTGTCCGCCGCGCGCCTCGAGAACCGCGCCGGTGATGTAGCTGGCGCGGGGGGAGGCGAGGAACACAACCGCTTCCGCGATTTCTTCAGGGCCTGCGACCCGCCCCAGTACGGTGGTTCGCCCGATCACCTGGAGGGCTTCACCTCCCATCTCCTCCGTCCCGGGGGTATGGACAGGGCCCGGGGCCACGGCGTTCACGCGGACGCCCTGGCCGCCGAACTCGTCAGCCCATACTCGTGTGAGCAGTTCGAGTGCAGCTTTGGAGGCCCCGTAAGCGCCCGTGCCCCGCACCGGCGTGGTAGCCGCCGCCGTGCTCACACTCACGATGGCGCCACGCCCCCGCGCAGCCATTCCCGGGGCGAGGGCACCGACCAGGAGCATCGGCGCGCGTGAGTTGACGGCCATCTGAGCGTCGAACATCTCGGCGGTGGTGTCCGGCGTACTGGCGAACCGGTAGATGCCGGCGTTGTTGATCAAAATGTCCACCTCACCCGCTTCGGCGGCAAGACGCAGGACATCTTCGGAGCTGCTCAGATCGGCAGCAACGAACCGGGCCTTCCCGCCTGCGGCAGCGATCTCCTTGACGGTCTCGGCACCTCGCTGCTCGTCCCGCCCGTGGACGATGACCGAGGCCCCCAAAGCTGCCAGGCGAAGGGCAACGGCCCGGCCGATGCCAGCGGTGGCGCCGGTGACAAGAGCGGTGGATCCGTCCAGTTCTGCAGTCATGGAAAGCTCCTCCAAGCCGAGAGGAACGACATGCTGTCGGTTGTTCCTCGTGTAACTGATGATCCTGACGGTTCATTCCATGGCGAGGACGGACCCACGCCGGGCCGAGCGTTGATCACGGTCCGGCTCGGGGCCGTGGCCCACGTGGTCTCGTCCGTCAGGTACCGAAGTAGCTGCACGGTACGGATCACACGGCCGACCTCGCGGAACGCGGCGTAGGTGGCGGTCTTGTGGGAGCCGGAGCGCAGGCGCTTGAGCAGCGTGGACGAGGAGATGACGCCCTTGCGGACGGAGTCGGCGGACGGCCGGTAGAAGACCGGGCCCTTCCAGTTCCTGATCCTGGGCATCAGGTCGAAGCCCAGCAGGTGCGCCAAGGTGAAGACAGGCAGCGACTGTGGGTGACTCGGCCAGTCGGGCGTGCAGATGGCCAGCTTCGACGGCGGCATTCCCACCTGGAGCCCGGACGCGGCAATGGAGTTCATGGGCCGTCAGGACATCACCGCGCAGGTGCTCTCGGTCGCTTCACCCACCGCCGCCGCATCGCCGGAACCACCGGAGCACCGGCTCTGGCCCGTCGTCTCAACGACGCGGCCGCCCAGATCATCGAGCGGCACCCGAGCCGCTTCGGAGCCCTGGCGCACCTGCCGCTGCTCGACGTGGACGCGGCCCTGACAGAGATCACCCACGCCCTGGACGTGCTGGCACTCGACGGTGTCATCCTGGCGACCAACGACGGCGGCCATCCCGGCGAGCCCGCTCTCGAACCGATCCTGGCGGAGCTCGACCGGCGCCGCGCCACCGTGGTGCTCCACCCCCCACCACCCCGTCTGCTTCGCACAGACCGGGCTGGGCCATCCCGCACCGCTCATCGAGTTCGTCGTCGACGTCGCCCGGTACAGTCCCCGACCTCGGGCGATGCTTTCGGCACGGGCCCAACCCGCACCGGCACGCCCGGCTGCACCCGTCACCCGCCCTGGCCCGGCCGGGAGCGGACAGCGCACTGGTAGCCCCGGGCCTGGCCGGGCCGCGGCGGGTGCACGGGCAGCCACGGGCGGTCGGGCCTAGAGCCCGGTCCGCCGGGCGTCCACACTGTGGCAACTCGATGCCCCCCATCGGTCCTGACCGGCTGCCGGTGGGGGCGTCGGGCGTTCCGGGCCGCTGGCCGAGGTGATGTGTGTCACTCCGGGAGGTTCGGTGCAGCAGGGCGCGGTGAAGGGCCGTCATGGGTGCGGGAACGCTGAAGGAGGAGAACATGAGTGCATCGGCGGGTAGCTGGTGAGGCTGGGCAGGCGCGGCAGGGACACCCGGTGGATCGACTTCGTCGAGTTCGTCCAGCAGCGCTCCGCGGCACTGTTCCGGACCGCCTACATCCTGACCGGAAGTCAGGACAGTGCGGAGGACCTGCTGCAGGAGGCGCTGGAGAAGGCATGCCGGCACTGGAACCGGGTGACCGTCGCGGATTCGCCGGAGGCCTACGTACGCCGGATCGTGGTCAACCTGGCCAACGACCGGTGGCGCAGACTCCGACGGGCCGGTGAGCGACCGGACCGCGCGGACCATGCAGACCCCCACGACCCGTACCGGCTCGTGGACCTTCGCGATGAACTCGTACAGGCGCTCCACGCCCTGCCGATCGGGATGCGCACCGTCGTGGTGCTGCACTACCTGCATGACATGGGCGACCAGGAGATCGCCGAGACACTCCGGATCTCACCCTCCGCCGTGCGCTCGCAACTCGCCCGCGGTCTGGCCAAACTGCGCGCCGCGGCACCGCGGTCCGCACCGCCCGCGCCCGTACCGGACGACGACCGGCCCACTTCTCTGCCCCAGTTCGAAGGTGCGTGATGACCTCCTTCCCGCCCGACGGCCACTTCGGCTCCACCCCGGACCCCGACCTGAGAGAGGCACTGATCCAGGCCATGGACAACTTCGCGAACGACACACATCCCCCCACGTTCGACGGCACCGCCATCCTGCGCCGCACCCGCCGTCGGCGCGCACTGCTCGCGGTCACGGCCTCGGCGGCCGCCATCGTCCTGACCGCGGGCACCGCCTTCGCCCTGCACGGCTCCGACCAGTCCCCGGTCCGACCTGCCTCCGCCCCGCCCGTAGCCTCCGGGACACCCTCTCCCGCGCCGCCGGAGCCGACCTCCACCGCTTCCCCCGCCCCCGACACCGTTTCCCCCGAGTCTCCGACGGGAAGCGCCATGCCTTCTCCCGGCACCCGCACCGAGCCGGCGCCCGGCGACCTCTCCGTCACCGTCCCCGCGGTCCTCGGCATGCCCCAGGGCCAGGCCGAGAAGCTCCTCACGGAAGTCGGACTGAAGATCGACCACATCCAGGACTTCACCGACTGGAAGACCCCCGCTGGCGCGGTGATCAGCAGCGACCCCAGGCCCGGCACCGTCGTCCCCCCGGGCACCGCCGTCACTCTCTTCGTCTCCAAGGGGAAGCCCTGACGTCACCGGCCGCGGCAGCGGGCGGACGGCCCAGCGGGCCGCCGCCGGTGAGCGCCGACCGGTCGCGTCAGACCGGCTCGGCGATCAAGGCGGCGGCTCCCGGCCGGAAACCGACGTGGGCCGGGGACGAAGTGCGGTGCCCAGTCTCCGGTGAGGCTGATGGGTCGGCAGACCTGGTGGCGGTGCCTGGTGCAGGGGAACTTCGTGGACCACGACAGCGGCGGCCTGGTGTGGGCTGCCGCCGGGCGGGACGAAGAGACGCTGCGCTCCTTCTTCGACCTGCTGAGCGAGGAACGCTCCTCCAAGATCACCCTGGGGCGCTCGTGGGTCAACTGGCGGTAGGAGGAGCGGGCCGGACGCCCACGTGGATGTCCGTGCCCGGGCTGCTCCATTTCGCCGCCATGCGGCCCGGTAAGTGTCCGACAGGGCAGGAAATCGTGCCCTCAGCGACCTGGATCCTTCGGGCGGCCTTGGCGTATCAAGGTGATGACCTCCAAGTCCCGTCCCGGAAGGCCACGATGCGCGCCCACGAACCAGATCGCACCTCAGCCGACCGAGGACGTCAGCGGGAGCCGGGGCGCGTCCCGACCCGGGCACCAGGCCCAGCGAGCACAGCGCCCAGCCTGCTCGCGCTCCAGGCCGCCGTGGGCAACGCGGCAGTCGTGCAGATGCTTCGTCAGGCCCGCCATCCCCGGACCCAGGGCCGGCATGAGGACCGGCACCGGCACTCGGCCGACTGCGGGCATCAGCAGAACGAGCAGGCCGCACCCGCGCTGCAGCGGTCCGCCGTCCACGCCGTACTCCGCAGCCCGGGCCGCCCTCTGGACGACGCAACCCGGGCTGACATGGAGGCACGGCTCGGCGCGGACTTCTCCGACGTCCGGATCCACAACGACGCCGCCGCCAAGGCGTCGGCCGCCGAAGTCGGCGCCCGCGCCTACACCAGCGGCAGCCACGTCGTCATCGGCGACGGCGGAGCGGACAAGCACACCCTTGCCCACGAACTCACGCATGTCATCCAGCAACGCCAGGGTCCCGTGGCCGGCACCGCCAACGGATCCGGGCTGAGGGTCTCCGATCCGGGTGACCGCTTCGAGCGGGCTGCCGAAGCCAACGCCCAGCGCGTCATGCGGGCTCCGGCGCCGCGGCAGACGGCAGAGGAGGGCGAACGGGAGCAAGCGGCACGCGAGTACTCTCCCTCGACGGGCGCCGGGACCGTGCAGCGGGCGCCTGAGCAGACCCTGGGCAGCACCATCTCGCAGTCGATCCAGCAGTTCGAACCACAGATCACGGAGCTGGCCGCCGCCGTCGGCACCACGCCCGAAAACGTTCTCAACGCCCTGCTCGACCCCGCCTACGACCCGATGGGGGCGCACGAGATCGCGCCGCAGATCCTGGACAGCAACCTCAAGGACCCGATCGAGTACGCGGCGTGCTTCCCCACCGCGCACGCCCTGTTCCCGGTGCTGTCCGATCCCGCCACGAACCCGCCTGCCCAGGGCCCCAACCCCGAAAAGGCCGCCGACATCCACGAGTTCCAGGCGGCGGTGCGCACACTGACAGACTCGATCACCGAGGCCTGGACGCAAGGTCTGCAGTCGGTGTTCCGCATCGAGTACGCGGGCCACGGCTTCACCCTGGTGATCCGGATGGCCGAGGACGGGCAGGCGCACATCGAGCTCATCGAGAGCTTGGCTCACGCGGCTGGGATCATCCCGTCGTTGCAGGGGCGGGGAATGCCCTTCAACCACGTGGTGACCGCCCTGACCATGATGTCCTCCAACGATGTGAACGAGCGGGTGGAGGGAGCGCGCGGGCTCGGCTGGAACGCCCACGCGCTCTACCTCGGCGATCCGCAGCCGACCGAACGGGAGCGCTTCCCCCAGACGCGGATGAAGTGGTGGCGGCAGCCGCTGTCCGCCCAGTGGGGCGAGAACTGGGGCACCCAGTTCAGGCTGCGCTTCAACTTCGTCGCCCAGACTTACGGCACCACCCAGTTGCCCTGACCAGGAGCGCCCCGTGGGCTGGCCCGAGCCCAGGTCGTTCTGGAACTGCTGTTGGCGGCCGTCCTGAAACGCCCAGTGGCGGTTGGCGGCGTTCGTCGGCGAGGTGCGAAGCCGGTGAGGATCAGGCGCCGGGCTGTTGTCGGTCCCGCAGGTTCCGGTACACCAGCACGGCCGTCGCGACGCCGACGGCGAGTACGGCGATGTCGAGCCATTGCAGGACCGAGTACTGGTCCGCGTGATCGCTGTAGACGCCGCTGAGGCACGTCCGGGCGACGGTGGCTGACAGCGCTCCTGCTCCTGCCGCTATCAGAGCGTCGATCTGCCTGGTTCGCCGGGTCACGGGTGTCTCCAAGTGTGCTGCGGGACCGGGATTTGCCCCCGGGCCCGAGGATGGGTGTCCGACATGGCGCCCTCAGGACGGGGCGCGGAGAGCGGGATGCGCCCCGTCAGAAGCCGGCGAGCGTGGTTTTGCCGATGACGGTGCCGGACTCCTGCAGGCGGTGGGCCTCTCGGAGGTTGGCGGCGTTGATGGGTCCGAGGTCCTTGGTGGCAGTGGTGGTGATGGTGCCGGCGTCCACCAGCCGTGCCACCTGGGTGAGGATGCCGTGCTGAACATTCTGGTCGGCGGTGCGGAACATGGAGCGGGTGAACATGAACTCCCAGTGGAAGGAGATGCTCTTCGCCTTGAGCAGCCCGATCGGCACGCTGTCGAAGTCGTCGATCGCCACGATCCGACCGAAGGGGTTGAGCACCTCGGCGTAGACGGGGAGGTTGCGGTCGGTGGCGGTGGTGCCGAACACGAAGTCCACGCCGTGCGGTGCCACCTCGGCCAGTTGGGGGACGAGCGGCTCCGAGTGGTCGACGACGTGGTCGGCGCCCATGGTCCGGGCGAAGGCGGCCGTCTCCGGGCGGGAGGCGGTGCCGATGACCGTGAGACCGGTGAGCGCGCGGGCCAGTTGCGTCACCATGGAGCCGACGCCCCCGGCGGCCGCCGTCACCAGCAACGTACCGGTCTGCTCCGGGGCACCGCTGCGCAGGCCGAGCCGTTCGAACAGGCCCTCCCAGGCAGTGAGCGAGGTCAACGGCAGCGCGGCGGCCTCGGCGAACGAGAGGGAGGCGGGCTTGCGGCCGGCCAGGCGCTCGTCGACGACGTGGTAACGGGAGTTCGCCCCGGGCCGGTCCAGCGCTCCGGCGTAATAGACCGCGTCTCCCGCGGTGAACAGCTCCACCTCGGATCCGACCGCCACCACGGTACCGGCCGCGTCCCAGCCGAGGACTCTGGGTTCGCCGGCCGGGTCGGCGTTCTGGCGGATCTTGTAGTCGACCGGGTTGAGTGCCACCGCCTCGACCTGCACCAGCAGGTCGCGCGGACCGGGTTCCGGCACCGGCAGTTCGATGTCGACGAGGCTCTGCGGGTCGTCGATCGGCAGGCTCGCGCGGTAGGCGACGGCGGGCATGGTGCGTGTCATGGGATCGTCCTCGGTGGTCAGTTGCTCGGGTGGGTACGGGGAAGCAGGTGCGGGCGGGCCGCGAGGTAGCGGTCGGCCGCTTGCAGCGGTGTGAGACCGTCGACGTTGATCAGGACGTCCAGGTCTTCGACGCCTTCGTTGCCAGGCTTGAGTGCCGCGAGCCGGGCGAGCGCCTCGGGGTGGATCCGCTCGATCACATCGCGGCGGACCACCGGACCGGCCGCGTCGACGGTGCCCAGCAGGCCCTTCGGCTCCGCCAGCGGCCGCAGCCCGTGGCGGCGGTTGAGGTACTGGGGCCGCCAGAGCGGGATGACGAACCATTCGCGCCGGGCGACTCCGCGTTCGACCCGGGCGATGAACCCGGCTTCGTCACCGGGTGCGAAGCGGTAACCGACCCGGTCGAGGCCGTAGTCCGCCACCACGCGGGCCGAGAAGCGGCTGATGCCGGCTCCAGGGTTGATGCCGTCGATCACGTGTGTCATCCGCTCGGCCACGTCGGGGCGGGCGAGGTCGCTGACCGCTGCGACCTCGGTGGCGGGGACGTAGGGGGGTACCGTCCAGACGCAGTACGGCTCGTAGTGCGGGGCGAGCACGGTGACCTCGTCCCTGTGTCCCGTGAGGTACTTCTCGTGGCTCGACGGCAGCCAGGCGGACACCAGCAGGTCGATCTCCCCGGTGGCCTGACGGCGGAAGAGCTCCTCGTGGGGGGCCTCCACCACGGAGACCGGGTGTCCGCACGCTTCCAGGACCCGACGGACGACTGCCGCGGTGCCCCGGTGGAACGACAGGGCGATCGTGCCGACGGTCAAGGGATGCAGCCGGGTTCGGCCGGACATGGCGAGAGCTCCTTCCACGGACTGGCCGGCCGGCCTGGGCCGCTCCGGCGTGTTGGGCACGACGGACGGTATGGGAAAGGTAGTGGTTACCCGCAAGGACCATTGCTACCCATTGGGTACTATTGGCCGGTGACCAAGACCGCCGGCCACGCCGGAGACTGTGTCGACGCAGCGTCCGTGTACGCCGCCGCCTGCCCCTGCCGCGACATGCTCGACCTGCTCGCCAACAAGTGGAGCGCGCTGGCACTGGGCGCGCTCGAGAGCGGGCCGCGGCGGTTCGGTGAACTGCGCGCCCGCCTGCAGGGCATCAGCCCCAAGATGCTCACCCAGACCCTGCGGCGGCTGGAGGAACACGGCCTGGTCCTCCGCGAGGTCCACGCCGAGGTCCCGCCCCGCGTCGAGTACAGCCTCACCGCGCTGGGGACGGAGGCGTGCGTCCCGTTGGCGCACCTGCGCAGCTGGGTCGAGCAGAACATCGACCGCTTCCCCTGACGGGCCCTTCGTCGGCGCCCGGCGGCCGGGCCCCGGGATCACCTCTTTCAGGTGAGCCGGTCCTGCGGGTGAGCACCGCTCGTACGTCACGCTCACCCGCAGGCGGCGTGGGCGTCAGCTGCCGCGAGTGATCTCGACGCGGTGCGGCTCTTTCTTCTCAGTGGTGGGCAAGGGGGCTTTCACGGTCAGCACGCCCTTGTCGTATGCGGCGGTGATGTCCCCTTCCTCGCACCCCTCCGGGAGCCGGACACGACGGATGAAGGAGCCGTAGCGGAACTCGGAGCGCTGCTTGTCCTTCTTCTCCTCCCTGCGCTCGGCCCGAACGGTGAGCACACCGCCTTCGACCGTGACCTCGACGTCCTTGTCGGGGTCCACGCCCGGAAGCTCGGCCCTGATGACATAGGCGCCGCCCTCCACGCTCTCCTCGACGCGGATGACGTGCTCATCCGGTGATGGGCGCACACCGACGGGAAAATCCTCGAACAGGTCCGGGAACGGGGGCCACGAGTGCGCACGCCTGCGCAGCATTTCGCCGGACATCGTCGTCCTCCTCACTCGAAACGAACCCTCCTCTCCATCCTGCTGGAGCCGGACCCGTGTGCGCGATCCGCAGCTACCCCACGGGCGGGTTCGACGCCGCCGAGTGGTCCCGGCGCTTCGCCGACCACCACGGCGACGCGCCGGGGTGGTGCGGGCCTGGCTGCTGGAGACCGGCCGCGCCGTCGGAGACGCCGACATCCAGAACCTCGAAGTCCGCGCTGGATCCACGAGTAACCCTCCGGTCACCGGCACACCCCCCCAGACCCGGCGGACGAAGGAGGCGCACCGCCGTGGACACATCGGCACGACCGTGCACAGGGTCCGCGCGGCCAGCCGCCACGACACCCTCGTGGGTCCCCGGCCCGTCCTCGCCGCCGTGCGGCGCTACGGCGGGCAGATCGCCCAGGCGTACCAGTTCCACGAGCAGCAGGTCGTCCAAGACCCCAACGTCCTGGAGCACCTCTTCGCCGCCGACCGTGCGAACGCTGTCGCCACCCGGCTGGAGTCGCGTTGGTCCGAGCGGCTTCCCAACCGAGCGTGGGACCGGGTCGACCGGCCCGCGAACTCGGGGAACGGCATGGCCGACCGCGACTGGCCGGAGCACCGGTCGTGTGTCGGGTTCCTCTGGAGATCTCCTCCCGCGCGGCAGGGCCGGGTGGCCCACCCCTGCGAGACGATCGGACCTTGGACCGGGCGGACGGGCCGGGCACGGTGGTGTCGTGGCAAGAGAACGAGGTTCACCACGGCCGGTGAGAACCGGAGGGTGCGCCGCGCCGTGGTGGGGCGGACGGTCAGGCGGTCTCCCGGCCGGCGCTGCGGTGGGCCTGACGCGCGTACGTCCAAGGCCACCGACGGAGGAACTCCGATGGGCAACCCCACCCGTGGCCGGCCGGACACCCGAAGTCGAGATCGAAGCCCAGGGCGACCTGCCGCCAGGTGCGGCGGACCTCGCCCGCAACCGGGTGCCCACCCTCCTCGACAAGATCCGCGAGCCGGTCCTGTCCGGTCCCCTCCACCGCAACGAGACCACCGGCTACCGGCGCGCCCGGGTCCAACTGCACCCCGACCGACTCGGCCCCGTCACGGTGCCGTTGCCCGTCCGCCCCGCCCCCCGCGCCCCGGCTGGATCCTGCGGTCGCGCGACGGCGCATGGACGCCTTCGACCAGCTGTTCGTCCTTACACCGACGCATCCACGGGCCGTGGCGACATCCTCTACCGCCGCTACGACGGCCACTGCGGCCCGATCACCTCCCCGCCGCATGATTCCCACCCACAGGAGCCCGATCATGGCCCAGTACTCCTCACCTCAGCCCCCGACCACCGGCCTCCACCCTCCCGGCCGTGACCTCGAAAGCACCGTCGAACGCGTGGAGATGCTGGAGGCCCAGGTCCAGGCCCTCGGCCAGGCCCTGCGCGCCCTCATCCAGGGCAACGAGGAGCTCCCCGACCAGGAGCCCGACCTTCAACATCCGGCACGCGCCGCCCGCCTCGCCCACGAACTCCTGCTCGCCCAGGGGCTCTAGACGGTCCGACCTGGCGGGCTGGGCCCAGTACGGCTACTGCGCCGGCCGTTCGCGCTACTTCCGGGGACTGAGGCCGCAACTGGTACGCACCCTCGGCGGGCTGCCGATCGTCTTCGCGCTGACCGGGGCGGAAGCCGACGAGCGCGAGACCCTGCTCGACATCCTCGCCACTGAGCCGACGCTCGTGGCCGAACGGCCCGGACAGACACTGATCGGTGACAAGAACTACTTCGGCGCTGAGTTCGAGACGCAACTGGCCGAGCTGGGCGTCGAACTACTGCGTCCGGCCCGCAAGGGCGAGGCCGAGCGGGCCTGGGCACAACGCACTGCCACCACACCGGACGGCCCGTCATGCGCTCACTGACCGCCTACGATCACTGACTGCGTTACTTGCCGCCCAGTGCCGCCACCAGCTGCGGCAGGGCGCCGGTGGCCGCGATGAGGGCCAAGTGGTCGTGGAAGTCCCTGCTACGGACGATCACGCCGTCGCGGACCCTCAGTACCTGGATGTTGGCGGACTCGAAGGTCTTCCCAGTGGGCCGGTGGTGGACCTGGTAGTCCCACTCGGCGACGATCACCTCCGGATCATCGGTCTCCCGGATCACCACGTTCGCCGGCGTCAGCTCCACCGGAGTGCATGCGGCGACCTGCGCGAACCGCTCCTCGAGTGCGGCCCGCCCCTGGGTGCGGCGCGGGCCGACGGGCTCAAAGACGGTCTCCACCACAGCGTCCTCGGCGTAGAGCCCGGCCAGGTCGCGGTAATGGCCTGCGGCGATGCCATCGAGCAGCTTCGTGAAGACCTCGCGCGGTGACAGCGTTTCGGGCATGGTCAGCTCCGTCGGAATCCGTCGCTAGAATCGGACTAGCGAGTCCGCTTTGACGATACGGACTAGATACTCCGTTTGTCGAGAAGCTCAGCGGCCCGGCGAGGAAGGTTGTAGGGGATGAGTGGTGCCAAGGAGCGCCCGCTGCGGGCGGACGCGGCCCGTAACCGTGCCAGGCTGCTCGATGTCGCCACGGAGGTGTTCACCACCCGTGGCGTCGGCGTGCCGACCGAGGAGATCGCCCGGACCGCCGGGGTCGGAGTCGGCACTCTCTTCCGGCACTTCCCGACCAAGGAAGCGCTGCTGGAAGCCGTGATGGTGCGCAGGCTGGGGGCGATCGCAGACCAGACCGCGCGCTTGGCCGCCGAAATGCAGCCCGCCGACGCCTTCTTCGCCTGCTTCCGCCTGGTTGTCGAACAGTCCGCGGGCAAGAACGAATTCGCCCAGGCACTCGCCGCAGCGGGCGTGGACGCGCATGCAGCCCTACGGGAGTCCAGCGAGGTGATCCGGGCCCAGCTCGCCGCTCTTCTGGACGCGGCACAGCAGGCCGGAGCCGTCCGCCCGGACCTCGGCCTGCCGGAACTGTTCGCCCTGCTGGCCGGCACCAGCACGACGATGGACCACCTCGGAGCAGACCCGGCGTCCCGGCAACGAATCTTCAGTGTGGTCTTCGACGGACTCCGACCGCACTGACCGACCACGTGCCGCGTTCGCCGTGCTCTTGCCAAACGGAATGTGGGCCAGACAGCCCAATGAGGGCACTGGACTCAAGCGACCGACCCCTTGGAATCGATCATCCAGAGCCGGCCAGGCCCGCCCGGATGCGCCGTCGCAGGGGCCCGGCCGGACATCGGACACGAGTCTCTCCGCCGCGCAGCCGCAGGCCGCCGACGGGTACGAGCGGGACGCCCTCGCAGCAGGCCGACCAGCTGCGGAACTCCACCGGTGAAGGTGGTCACGAAGGAGACCGTGGCCGGATTCACCGGCTGAGACGGAAAGGGGTGGCCGGGGTCCGACCCGAGCGATCCCCCTCCGCCCCAGGTCCGGTGTCGGGCCGGGTGCGCCCGGCGGCGCGTGGCGGAGGGGGATCGGATACTCGGTCGGGTCCTGCGAGGTTCAGGGCGAGGGGGTGTCCGAGGGGTCCTGGGCGGCGTCCGACTCGGCGGCAGTGGCCGCACTGTCGGCGGCGTCCACCTTCTGCTTCATCTTGTCGAGCTGGTCACCGCCGCCGGCAGCCGCCGTTGTGGCCGCTCCGCCGGGGGCGGGTGCGGTGGTGGCGGGCGCGGCGGCCGGCCGGGAGGCGGTGCCCGTCCCTCCCGTGTTCCCGCTGCCGCCCCCGCCGCATGCCGTCAGGGCCGGCGAGGCGAGCAGGAGCGCGGCGATGAGACCGGCGGCCCGCCACAGCGGGCGAGCGGCGGCCGGATGTCCGGCCGCCGCGCGGGCGGTCACGGTGCGGGCGGTCACGGTGCGGGCGGTCACTGCGCGGTCGAGGTGCCGAGGCCCTGCGAGGAGCACCAGGTGGCCACGTCCTTCAGGTCGTTCTGCCGCTGCGTGAGCGTGGGCACCAGGCTCTTGCGGTAGGTCAGGCGGTCGTTGAGGTAGCTGTAGACGGCGGTGTGCCCGGCGGCCTTGGCGTTGTCCACCCGCTGCTCCAGACGGGCGACCGAGCCGACCTCGGTGTTCGGGCCGTTCAGGCGGTTCAGCGCGTTCTGGATCCGCTGCTCGGTCTTGGGCAGGCGCTTGCAGATCTCCTTCGCGCCGTCGCCCTTGGGCGCGGGCAAGGTCTTCGGGGTCACCGTGGCCACCGGGGTGGCGTCGGTGACCGCCGCCTGGGCGGGACCGGCGAACGCGAACAGGGTGCCGCCGAGGGCGAGAGCACCGGCCGCGGCGGCGGCCTTGCGGTAGGAGCGCATGGTGAGTCCTCCAGTTGCCAGGGGTGGCAGATCCGGCCGGACCGTCGGGCGGCCCGGCTGAGCAGGACGGTAGAGGGCCTCTTTGTGGATTCCTTGTGAGCCGTGGACTCCTCGTGAGTCGCCGGGGCCGCGAGCCTCCGCGGCCCGCTCAGCCGCTCGCCCCCGTGGAACTGATCCAGTGGCGGCGGGTCGGCAGGGGCAGGGTCGGGGCGTCCGGGGCGGCCAGGGGCAGGCGGATCTCGATGCGGCAGCCGCTACCGCTCGGTGGCTCGGTGACCGTGACCGTGCCCCGGTGCAGGGCCACCTGCTGGGCGACCAGGGTCAGCCCCAGGCCCGAGCCGGGGCTGTCCCGGCGGCGGTGGAACCGGTCGAAGACCGCCGCGCGGTCCTCGACCGGGATGCCCGGCCCGTCGTCGTCCACGGTCAGGACCGCCTGCCCGGCCTCCCGGTGCAGTCCGAGCACGATCCGGGCCGGCAACCCGGGTCGGTGGCCGTGCACGGCCGCGTTGGCCAGCAGGTTGTCGCAGACGATCCGCAGCCCGGCCTCCCAGCCGTGCACCCGCAGCCCGCCGCCGTCCGGCTCGGTGACGTCGGGAGCGGTCAGGGCTGTGACCGTCAGCTCCGGGCGCCGCCTGCGGAGCTCGGCGACCGCAGCCGCGGCCGGCTCGGCCAGGTCCAGCGGTCCGAACGCCTCCTCCTCGACCAGGTCGCCGCGGGCCAGTGTGCGCAGCGCGGTCAGCAGGTCGAGCAGCCGCCGGTGGTCCTTGCGCAGGTCGGCGGTGATCTCCGTGCGGTCACCCGGCGGCAGGTCGGGGTGCGCGCTGAGCACGTCCAGGTTGGTCTGCAGGCCCATCAGCGGGGTGCGCAGCTCGTGCGAGGCGGCGGCGGAGAACGAGCGGGCGGTCTCCAGCGCCTGTCGGGTGCGGGCGACCTGCTCGTCGTAGCGGGACAGTGCGCTCTCCAGCGCGACCGCGAGCTCGTCCACCTCGCGGATTCCGCTGCGCCGGTGCCCGAAGTCGGCGGCGCCGGCGCGTGGGTCCAGGGCGGCTGCCCGGCGGCCGAGCCGGCTGAGCGGGGCGGTGGCGCGCCGGGCCAGGGCGTAGGCGAGCAGGCCGGAGACCGGTGCGGCCAGCACGGCGGCCCACAGGATCCGTCCGCGTACCGCGTCGACTTGCGGGTCCGTCGCGGACACCGGCGCCGCGACCCAGAGCGTCCCGGGGTCGGCGCCGGTTACCTGCCGGACCAGCACCCGCCAGGCGCGGCCCTGCACGTGCACGGTGACCGGGCCGCCGGTGTTCCCGTGGGCGGGTTGCGGCAGCGCCGAGGCGGGGCCCGGCATCGGACCGCCCTGGGTGACCTGGCCGCCGTTCGCGTCCGCCACCCGGATGCCGACGTCCAGCGCGTCGTCCAGCAGGTTGCGGCGCTGGTTCTGTTCGACCCGGAGCCGGCCCTGTTGCGTCGCGTTCAGCAGCGCCCGGGAGGCGGGCAGCACGGCGTCGGCGCGGTCGCGCAGCTTGGTGTCCTGCTGGGCGCGCAGGTCGTGGGTGACCAGGCCGAGCAGCAGCGCGCCCGTGCCCAGCACCAGCAGCGGGACGAGCAGCGCGGCGCCGATCGCGATCCGGGTGGCAAGGCTCATCGAGCGCGGGGCGGGGGTGGCGCCGGTCACTGGTCCGCCTCCCGCATCCGCAGCACGAAGCCGACGCCGCGCACGGTGTGGATCAGTCGGGGGCGGCCGCCCTCCTCCAGCTTGCGGCGCAGGTAGCTGACGAAGGTGTCGACGGCATCGGTGCGGACCTCGAAGTCGTAGCCCCAGACCCGGTCCAGCAACTGGTCGCGGGTCAGTACCAGGCCGGCGTTGCGGGCTAGGTACTCCAGCAGCTCGAACTCGCGCCGGGTCAGCCGCACCGGCCGACCGTCCCGGCGCACCTGGCGGGTGGCGGGCTCGATCTCCAGCGGTCCGACCCGAAGCAGTTCGCCGCCCGGTCCGTCGAGCCGGCCGCCCGCACCCGCGCCGGCCGGCGGGCGGCGGCGCAGCAGGGCGTGCAGCCGCAGCACCAGCTCCTCCAGTGCGAACGGCTTGATCAGGTAGTCGTCCGCGCCCGCCTGCAGGCCGGCCACCCGGTCGGCCAGCTCGTCCAGTGCGGAGAGCATCAGCACGGGCGTGTCGACGCCCTGGTCGCGCAGCCGGCGGCAGACCTCGGTGCCGGTCAGGTCGGGCATCGAGACGTCGAGCACCAGCACGTCCGGCGGCTCGGTGGTCACCAGCTCCAGCGCCGGCAGCCCGCCGTCCGCCGTCCGCACGGTGAACCCGCTCAGCCGCAGGCCGCGCTCCAGCGACCGGCGGATCGTGTCGTCGTCGTCCACCACCAGCACCGTCCCGGTACTGTCACCGACCGCCATGGGTTCTCTCCTCGCTGCCTCCCCGCCGTTTGCCGGGCCCCACGATGGCACGGGCCGATGAGAGCTTTCTCATCGGAGTCGGGACCCGTGCGCGGGGTGGCGCCAGGGGACCGGGCGGCACGGCGCCGGGCGGTCGCGCGGATGCGATCGGTGTAGCACTGGCGCTGACCTTCGGCGGGGCGTTTCAGCCTGGCCGACTCATCACCACGTCCCACGCGGTGGCGCAGCCGATCGCAGTGCGGCGCCGGCTGCGGTGCTGCCGGTTGCGACCGCGACCCTCGGCGCCGTGCATGTCACCACACCACAGCACGCCGGGGCGGCGGCGCCGGAACCTCGGGGCCTGCGGTCGGCGCGGCGGACGCGGCCCACGGCAGCGCATACCAGGAGAGCGTGGCGAGAATGGCTGCACTCGGCAACTCGGCTACGTAGGCGAGCAGTTGCGCGAGCTGGTAGTCGGAGCCTCGATGTGCCGACCACAGGTCGAAGAACGCGTCCAGGCCCAGCAGGACGGCGGTGGCCGAGGCCGTCGGACTGGTGGCCGGGTGGCGGCGACGCACCAGTCGGGCCAGCAGGAACAGCGCCGCCACCTCCATGACGTCCAGCCACACCCAGGAGTTGGAGAGGTTTCGTGCGCCGAAGCGCCCCTTCACCGACATCGCGAGTACGACGATCCATGGCATCAGCAGGAAGCCCGCCGTACGGAACGCCATCGGCAGCCAGCGCCGGACAGCCCGCTCGCGGACTGCGATCCGCCTCCGAAAGGTGTGCGTCGGCATCGTTGGGTGCTTCTTCCTTCGCGGTGGTTGGGTTCCATGTCGTGTGTCGGCCGCCCGGCCTGCCGCTCCTACGTCGAATGCCCACCCGGGCGACGCCCTGACCGGTTCACCGTTGCGCGGCGGGGCTCGACGGCGCCGGAACGTCGATCACGACGGCGCTGCCCCGGGTGACCGCGTCGCCGGAGGCGGGCAGTTGGCCACACACGCGATGAACGGGCAGTCCCGGTGTGGGGCAGGCGCCCTCCACCACCCTGGACACCCGCAGTCCGGAGCTCTGCACGCTCAGTCTGGCGTCGGCGACACTCTTGCCTGCCAGATCCGGCATTCGGATGGCTCGCCCCGCGGGTGGCGAGCCGTCCGCCGAGTACGCTGCGGCGGCCGCGCACGCGGCTGCGCACAGCACCACGGCAAGGACGCCGCGTCTCGCCCGTCTGCCACGCCGCGGACCGCGGGTGCGCTGGACCCGGCCGGGCTCGGGTCCGACCGGTGCCGAGACATGGTCCGAGGCAGGCGGAGTGCGACAGGTCGTGAGCACGTCGCTCGCGTGCGTACGGGCGACGACGGCGGCCAGCGCGCGGGCCACGGCGATGCGCATCTCGGCGGCCGTCTGGTAGCGCTGGTGGCGGTCCTTCGCCAGAGCCGACAGCACGAGACCGTCGCACACCTCCGGCAGCTCCGGCGCGTACGCCGAGGGCGGTGGCGGCTCCTCGTTGACGTGCTGCCATGCCACCGCGATGGGTGTTTCGCCGGTGAACGGCGGCCTCCCGGTCAGCAGCTCGTAGAGGAGGCAGCCCGCTGAGTACAGGTCCGAGCGCACGTCCACCGACTCGCCGCGCGCCTGCTCGGGCGACAGGTACGCCGCCGTTCCGATGACCACGGAGCCGTGCGTCAGGGCCGTCGCGTCCATCGCAAGGATTTGGGCGATGCCGAAGTCCATGACCTTGGTCCGCCCGTCCCGGGTCACCATCACGTTGGCGGGTTTGACGTCACGGTGCACGATGCCTTGGGCATGGGCGCGTTCCAGGGCCTCCAGCACGCCGAGCGTCAGTTCCAGGGCCCGCGCGGGCGACAAGGACGGGCCCTGGCGCAGCATCTCGTCAAGGGCGCATCCCTGGACGTACTCCATCACCAGGTATGGCAGCACCCCCTCGCCCAGCGCCTCCTCACCGCTGTCGAAGACCGCGACGATCGAGGAGTGGTTGAGCGAAGCCGTGGAGAGGGCCTCCCGCCGGAACCGGAGCAGCGAGGTGGGGTCGGCGGCCAGGCCCGGTCGGAGGGCCTTCACCGCCACCAGGCGGTCAAGACGCTGGTCCCGAGCCAGGTGCACCTCTGCCATGCCCCCGCGCCCCAAGAGCGCCAAGACCGTGTACCGCCCGCCCAGGACGTGCCCTGGTTCCATCGCACCTGTCCTCACTCGTGTCGAGACGTGAGCGCCGCCCTCTCACGCCAGCAGGTCCGGGCACGGTACGAGGCATTCTTGTGAGATCTCTGTGAAAGCAGCGGTGCCGGTGGTGCCCCGGCCGGGCTCTTCCCCTCCCCTTTCGCGGCCCCCGGGTGCAGCCGTCACCGGCACCAGCCGCCCGGCACGGTCCATCACCGGCTGGGTGTCGGCGGTCGCCGCGGGCGTCGGCGAGGGCCGGATCACGCTGAGCGGGGCGCTGCCCGCCGCTTCGGCACTGCCGGTGATGGAACCGCTGGTGCGTGCCGTCCCCGGCGTGGTGGACGTCGAGGTCGGGCTCGTCGCGCCCAACCGACACGGCTCCACCGTGCCCCTGCGGACGGGGCCGGCCGGTGCGGGCTCGTCGGCCAGTGCGACGGTGTCGGCGAATCCGGGCGCTCGGTGGATCTGCTTGGCCCCCGGCGCGGTCACTTTGCCGGTGGAGAGTTTCATCATCGGCCGGCCGTCGTAGGCGACGAGCTTGTAGGCCGAGTCCGGGTACGGGGCGTCCGCCGCGACCCCGACCAGCGTGCCGACGGCGAACAGATCGATCGGCGCGCCCGTGCACACGAGCTCCTCCACCGCGTACTCGTCCAGCCCACCGCTCACAGTGATCCTCAGCCGGGGCAGCCCGGCGGCGTCCAGGATCCGCCGGGCCAGGACGGCGAGCGCGCCGAGGTCCCCGCTGTCGAGACGTACCGCGCAGCCCTCGTGCAGGCCCAGTTCGCGCAACACCCGGGCCGCGACCGCGACGCCGACCTCGGTGTCGTAGGTGTCCACCAGAAAGGTCACCGGGCCGGGATGGGCGCGCGCGAACGCACGGAAACGCGGTCGCTTCGTCGCCGAACGCCTCGATGTACGAATGCGCCATCGTGCCCACCGCCCGTGCTGCACGCAGTACTGCCCGACGGAGCCCAGCAGGGCGCCTTCGAAGCCGCCGAGGCCGCGATGGCCGACGACGAGCAGGGACGCCTGGGAGCAGCGACGTTGGGCTCGTGTGTGGGGTGGGCGCCGGTGCCGGTGCCGGCGGTGTCGGTGGCACGGTGTATACGGACTGTGTGGCCTGCGTGTTTGTGGTCGATCGAGAATCAGCGGATGGCATGAGAAGCAGTGGGGTTTTCCGCAGTCTGGAGGAGAGCTCCGGCCGGGCGGGCGCGAAACTGCTGCGGCTGAGTGACAAGGGTGCGGCTCCCCGAAAATGTTCACGATGTGACGAGTCGAGCCCTCTTAACTTCTTCTGACACTCGACTGTTTCGCCCAGCAGGCGGTTGCCCGCGTCCGCCACCTATGGAGGTCATCTGATGAATCTTCGACCCTGGGTTGCAGCATCCCTGGCCGGTGCGGCCATCGCTCTTGCTCCTGTGCCTGCAGGCGTCGCCGCGCAGGTGTCCACACTGCACGCGCCCGGCTCCCCGTGGCCCCAGGAAGAGGACGGGGAAGGGGCAGGAGAAGGGGATGGGGAGGGGTACCGCCATCAGTACAGTCCCTGGCGCCACTGCTTCAGCCCCCGCCGCGTCGTGCTCATCGACAGAACCCTCAGGGCGATTCTGACCAACAGTCGGCGTGGGCCGGAGGCTCTCGTTCTCCAGGGGACTCCGTCGTCCTCGTCCGCGTCGCCGGAGGCACCATGGGACAGCTTTTCCGTCTCAACGTATTTGAACGTGAATTACCCCACCCAGACCAGCAACCAGTATGAGTTTCAGATCCGTGGCTTCTTCAGGGAACACCCGGTCTTCGTGGTGAAGGCCTTCGATCGCCACGAGCGAGTCTTTCCCTTCGCAGCCGCCCGCTGCGTCGACGACTACTACGACGACGACCACCGCCACCACGACGACGGTGACCGCGATGACCACGCCCGTCCGCACGATGGTGCGGCTGCCGACGGGGGTGGCCCGTCCGACGCCCCGTCGCCCCAGGGAGGGGACCACTCGCAGAACGGTCAGCCCGCGCCGGAGGCTCTCGCCAACGGCGGCACCAGCCTCGCTCCTCCGCCCGATGGCGTGGCTGTAGGTGGGAGCGTTGGCCGCCTGGGCGCGAAGCGCATCGGGATCGCGGCCGGCGGCTTGCTGACGGTTCTGGGAGCGCTGGCTGCGGCCTGGCTTCGCCGACGCCGTCGGCAGCGTGCCACTCGGCCGGAACAGCGAACGGAAGCACCTTCGACCCCTGGCGGCACATCGGATCAGGAGCCCGATGTGCCGCCGACCCAGCCGTAGCGATAGCGAACGGCCGGCCTCCCGGCGGAACCGGTCAGGAGGAACTGCTGCTTGCGGAGGGGGACGACGTGGCCGAGGAGCTCGGACGGGGGTCGTGGGGGCAGATCCAGTTGGGGTTCTTGATCCCGTAGCTCAGGCCCCACTCCCTGTCACAGCCACCCCAGTATGCTCCCACCCAACCGCAGTAGGGGCCGCCGTAGCTGTGACAGGGGCGCACTGATTCCTGCGGGCCCGGATTCGTGGAGAGTGGCCCGGACGATTCGGCCGCGCTCAGCGACGTGCCGGAGGTTCCGACCATGCGGACCCGCGTGGCATCGGAACCGTGGGACGTCCGGTCCATGAGGAAGAGGGGCAGGCCGAAGGCCGAGACGGAAGCCGCCACCGATGCGGCGGCGAGAGCGCAGCGGGTCAGGCGCATGACTGTTCCTCCTGGCTTCGTGGTCTGTGGCAGGTGCGGACGGACTCTGCGCACGAGTGCCGCCGCCGTGAGCGCCGGAGTTGAACGTATGGTCTGGAAAACTCCCCGGCAGCCAGCGAACCGCCAATCAGGCGGCCTTGCCCCGGTTCTTCACTCAAAGGGTCTCGTCCCCTCTGCCGGCGCCGGCTGAACCGTGGTTCTGGATCACTTTCCGTGCCAGAGCCACGGGAGCGTCACCAGAACCGCGATCATGAACGGTCGTGGCCCACGCTCTCCTCGACGCCCTGCGGCACCCACCCGTACGGCCCGGACACCGGCCTTCTCTGCACCCACTCGCCCGCGGAAGTACTTGATCAAGTAGGCCACGGGTGACAGCAGCGATTGGTCGAGAGATCGCGTGTCAGTACTCGACACCACCCCCGAGATTACGTCGCGTTGTCCATCAGGGTTGGCTGCTTCAGCACAGGGGTTTGCCAGATGTTCCGACCCGAGAGGTTGGGGACGCGGCTGGCGGGTGCGCCCGGCGTCGTGCGCCGGCAAGATCCGAAGGAGAGGGTCGGGAGTGTCCGGCGGGGCCCTGCCGGGTCAGGGGCCGGGGGTGGGCCGCGGTGCTCCCGTGGGGGTGGCGGTGCGGCCGTGCTCGGAGGCGGCGAAGGCCCGCTTGACCAGCGGGCGCGCGGCCTTCGACTGGAGTGCGCGCATCATCAGCGCGTTGGCCCGGATTCCCAGGGTGGACTTCGGGGCCGCGGACACCACCCGGCCGGGCGGGAGTTGCTGCGCCGAGGCGGTCCTGGGCCGCATCGTCTGTTCGAAGGCGGCCAGTGCGGCGGGCACCCGGGCGGTGTCGCCGGGTGCGCCGGCGGCGTGGAGCGCGGCCGCCAACTCGGCGGCGCCGCGCAGGGCGAGGGCGGTGCCCAGGCCGCTGAGCGGGCTGGCGCACCAGGCGCTGTCGCCGAGCAGGACGGTCCGGCCGGTGTGCCAACGGGGCACGTGCACCTGGTCGTAGGTGTCCAGGGCGAAGTCGTCGGCCTGCCGGGCGGCGGCCAGGAACTCGGCGGCGCGCCAGCCGATGTCGGCGAACGTCCTTTCCAGCAGGGCGAACTGGGCGTCGCGGTCGCGCCGCGGGGGCAGGGTGTCGGCGGCGAAGGTCAGGCCGATCTCCTGCTCGCCGGGGTGGCCGGGGCGGGCTTCCACGCCTCGGCGGCCGGGCGCGTTGTGGATGAGGAACCAGCCGTCCAGCGGCGGCGTCGTGGGCTGCTCGGTGAGGGTGAACCAGGCGTGCGCCAGGCCGAGGGGCTTGCGGTAGGCCTCCTCCGGCCCGAACCGCAGGGCGCGGACCCGTGAGTGGGCGCCGTCGGCGCCGACCACCAGGTCGAACTCCTCCTGCGTGCCGCTGCGGAAGCGGGCGAGCACGCCCGTGCCGGTGTCCTCCAGCGTTTCGACCGTCTCGCCGAAGCGGTGCGTCACGCCAGGTCCGGTCGCCTCGTGGATGATCCGGGCGAGGTCGGTGCGCAGCAGTTCCTCGCGGGAGACTAAGCCGCGTCCGTCGAACGCCTCCACCGGCATCTCGGCGAGGCGCCGTTCCCGGGCATCGATCCAGGCCACGCCGCGCTGGGGCACCAGGCGGGCCAGGGCCTGCTGAAGCAGGCCGGCGCGTTCCAGGACCTCCCGGCTGTCGCCGCGCAGGTCGACGGTCTGGCCGCCGGTGCGCAGGGCCGGCGCGATCTCCGCGACGGTGACCGTCCAGCCGTCCCGTTCCATGAGCAGCGCGAGGGTGTCGCCCGCGATGCCGCCGCCGACGACGAGTACGTGTGCCATGAGGTCCTCCGGTTCCGCTTCGGTCTTCGGGTGTCCCTCGCTTCACTGATGCGAAGGATTCGCGTTTAACGTAGACCTGCCGCCGGCCTAACGCAAGAGTTTCGCGATAGCATGGGGTGGTGACGCAAGCATCAGGGACAGCCCGACCCGGCGGCCGCACCGCCCGCACCCGCGAGGCCGTGCGCGCGGCCACCCGCGAGCTGCTGGCCGAATCCGCCGACGGCACCGTCGACATCGCGGAGGTGGCCGCCCGCTCCGGCGTCCACCTCGCCACCGTCTACCGGCGCTGGCGCACCGCCGACGGCCTGATCATCGACGCGGTCGTGGACGAACTGGGCAGCCGGTCGCCGCTGCCCGCCACCGGCGACCTGCGGGCCGACCTGCAGACGTGGATCACCAACCTGCTCACCGACCTGACCCGGCCCGGCGACCTGGCCTTCGTCCGGGCCCTGCTGCGGGCCGGCGGCGAGGGGCGGGACGCACTGGACTTCGCCGAGCCCCGGATCCGCCAGATCGAGGCCAGCCTGGACGCCGCCGGCGCCACCGTGCTGACCTGGACGGACGTCTTCGAACTGGTCCTGGCCCCGGCCTACGTGCGCGCGCTGCTGTCCGCGCCGATGGATCCGGTGGTCGACGCCGCGCGGCTGGTCGACAACGTGCTGGCCGTCCGGGCCGCACGCGAGCGCCAGGCGGCCGACCAGGCCCTCTCTTGTGGATCAGCGGGCGGACCACACGAGGATGCCGGCGATACGGAGCCCGGCCAGGTGGACGGTGGCAGGTGGCGCCGGTCGGCTGGGGCCGCCGGATCGGCCGACGCCCCGTTGCCGGAGCACCGCTAGCCTGCGCGTTTCACTTCGAGGTGCGTGCCGATCACGACCAGAAAAGCAGAAGGTGCCTTCTGCGCCGGGACGATGAGACTTGTCCAAGGTCTCCGTCGTACCAGCGGAAGGCACCTCCTGGGTGCGCACTACCCGGTATCGCCCCCGAGTTCGTCGTCAGCGCTGACGGGCACCGGGTCGCCAGTCGCGCCGGTTCGCGCCTGCCGGCGGATCCGGCCGGTGCCACCACGATGACCAGCACCGTGTCCGAGGCGTTGGGGCGGCTGCGCCCGGTGTCCTCGTCCGAGCCGGCCGCGTCCTACGAGTGATGGCTCCGTCGGGCCCAGGAAGGGTCTGTGTCCTGTTCCTCCTGCGGCGCGTACGACCGGGGGTAGGGGTGGGTGTCCTGGTGCGGCGGCGCGGGCCACTGGGACCAGGGCGGCGACGGCGAGTGCGGTGTGTCCGTGGGGTGCTGGGGGGTGGGTCGGGTGGTCGTGAGTCCGGGGCGCAGGGGCCACCACAGGCTGCGGCCGAGGACCGCGGCCAGGGCGGGCACCAGCACGATGGACAGCAGGAACGCGGAGAGCAGGATGCCCAGCCCGGTGGCGAAGCCGATCTGCTGGGTGGAGGGTTGCGGGGTTACCGCGAGGCTGGCGAAGGAGCCGGCCAGGACGAGGCCCGCCGTCGCGATGGCCGGGGCGGTGTGCCGGAGGGCGCGGGCGACTGCTGCCCGGGGCGGCCCGGGGTGTTCCATCTCTTCCCGGATCCGGTCGCTGATCAGGATGTTGTAGTCGGTGCCGAGCGCGACCACGAACAGGAACAGGACCAGGGGCAGCGTGAAGTTGACGCCCGGCTTGTCCATCGCGTGCTGGAACAGCAGGGCGGCCGCGCCGAGGGTGGCCGCGAAGCCGAGGGTCACGGAGAGCATCAGGATCACTGGTGCGAGCAGGCTGCGCAGCAGCAGGAGGAGGATCACCCCGATCAGTACCGCCGCGACCGGGAAGACCAGCCGAAGATCGCGGCTGACGGCGGTGGAGACGTCGGCGAAGACGGCCGGGGTGCCGCCGACGTGCGCGGTCAGGTCGGCGGGTGTGCTCTGGGCGACGGCTGCGCGGATCGGGCCGGAGACCAGGTCGCGGGCCTGTCGGGACTGCGGGTCCTCGGTGAGGAACAGGTCGATCCGCGCGGCCCGCCGGCTCTCGCTCAGGACCGGCTCGGCCACCTGGCCGACGCCGGCGACCCGGGTGAGGCGCTGGGCCATGCCGTCGAGTGCGCCGGGGGAGAGGGGGCCGGCGTTCTTGGTTTCGACGAAGACGCTGGTCGGGTCCGCCACGCCGGCGGGCAGCGCGCGGGAGATTTCGAGGGCGGTGGTCTGGGACGCGGTGCGTGGGCCGCCGCCCAGGCCGTAGTCCATCTTGATCCCGGCCAGCCCGCCGGCCAGGGCGCCCAGGAGGGCGAGCGAGGCGAGGACCATGGTCAGCGGCCGTCGGGCCACCAGGTCGGCGAATCGGGCTGCGATGCCGCCGCGGGGCTCGGCCTTGAGGGCACGTGAGGGCCAGAAGAGTTTGCGTCCGCAGACCGCGAGCACGGCGGGCATCAGGGTGAGGCTGGCCAGCAGCATGACCAGGACCGAGACCGCGACGGCCGGGCCGAGCACTCGGAACTGGCCGAAGCTGGCGACCCCGAGGGTGGCGAAGGCGGCGACGATGGTCAGCGCGGCCGAGGCGACCGCGGTACCGACCTTCTGACTGACCTCGGCGGCGGTGGAGCGGTGGTGGCGATCGGGTCGGGCCCGCAGCTGCTCGCGGAAGCGGAACATCAGGAACAGGAAGTAGTCGATGCCGATGCCGAGGAGTACCACGCCGATGAGGCTCGGTACGGAGGTGTCGAGCTTGATGCCGGTGAGCAGCGCGGTGCCCACGACCGCGCCGGCGGCCACGCCGCTGATGAGCGCCACCGTGATCAGCGGCAGCAGGGCGGCCAGGACGCTGCGGAACACGAGGACGTGGAGCAGCATGATCAGGGCGACGGAGCAGGCGGAGGCAATGATCGAGAGGGTCTTCCCGTCGTCGGCGGAGTCGACCTGGTCGGCGAGCGCGCCGGTGAAGCCGGTTCGCAGCCCCTGGGCGGCGAACTCCGCCCGGGCGTTGTCCCGGAACGCCCGGAAGGTGTTCTCCAGACCCGGGTCGGCGGAGTTTCCGGTGAGGTTGGCGGAGAGCAGCTCGAAGGTTCCGTCAGGTGCCGCCATGGCCGGACTGACCTGGGGGATCTGCGAGTAGTCCCGCTGGAGGAGCGCCGCGTCCTTGGGCTTGGGCATGGTGACCTTCAGGCGGCTCAGCCGCTTCGCCCCGGCGTCGATCTGCTCGTGGTCCGTGGGGGTCAGCGCCCGGCCGTCGGTCCGCGCGACCAGGATGGTCACCGGGTTGGCGTCGGGCTTCGTCCCGAAGTGGTCGTGGGCGATCTCCATCGCGGCGGCCGAGTCGTAGCTCTTCGGCAGGAAGTCGGCCGTCTGCGTCTGGGTCACCCGGTAGATCAAGGTCTGGCTCAGGACGGTCAGGAGTATTCCCAGGACCGCCCATACGGCGATCACCTTCCACGGATTCCTGGTGGAGAATCCGGTCAGGGCGCGGATCACGATGTCCTCCGGCTGTGGTGCTGTGGCCGGGGAGTTCCGGCACGTCACCAGACCATCACGGCGTACCGGGCGTTCTCGTCCGAGCGGGGGAGGAGAACGCCGTCAGGACCTGGGCCCGGTACACGGCCCTGACCAGGACCAGGGGCCTGGTCGGGGATCGGTCCGAGGTGCCTGCCCGGGGCCGGGAGCCCGCAGCGAGAATGGACCGCGGACGCTTCCCCTCCGGGGACCGCGGGCCGTTGCGGGGACAGCACACGGCTGACGGCTCACGGCACACGACTCACGGATGACGGTCGCGGTGAACCGGCGAAGGCCAGTGCCGACCGGCCACCGAAAGGACCAGTACCAGCATGTCCGGCGGTGCCAGAGCGAACCTCGGGGGTGACACCGAGGTGGTGCGCGACGCCCTCGTCACCCTGGAGGGCTCCGGGCGGATGGCGCTGCGCGAGATGCGCCAACTGCTCGACGTGCTCCGGGCCGGCGACGCGCTGGAGGAGGCGGACGGGGCGCCGTCCGCGCCACAGCCCGGTGTCGGGCACCTCGGACGGCTCGTCGAGGAGGCCCGCAGGGCCGGTCTGCCCACGGAGTTCGCCGTCCTGGGGGAGGAGCGTCCGCTACCGCCGAGCACCAGCCTGGCGGTGTTCCGGATCGTCCAGGAGGCCCTCACCAACACCCGCAAGCATGCCGGCCGGGCCCAGGCGCGGGTCCAGCTGACGTACCACCCGGACCGGGTCACCGTCGAGGTGTCCGACAACGGCGCCGCCACGCCGGCCGACACCCTGGTGGGATCCCTGACGGGGGCGGGGGGGTGCGGCGGCGCCGAGGGCGGGCCGCACCGGGTACGGTCTGATCGGCATGCGCGAACGCGTCGCGCTGCAGGGTGGCAGCATGGTGGCCGGCGGCGTCGACGGTGGTGGCTTCCGGGTGGTGGCCAGCCTGCCGGTGGCGCCGGCCGACGGAGAGGAACAGCTCGGATGACGGGAACCGCGGAGCGGATCAGGGTGCTGATTGCGGACGACCAGCCGCTGGTGCGGCGGGGCCTGGCCCTGATCCTGGCACCGGACCCGGCGTTCGAGGTGGTGGCCGAGGCGGACGACGGGCAGCGAGCGGTCGACCTCGCGCACCGGCACCGGCCGCACGTCGTGGTGATGGACATCCGGATGCCGGTTCTCGACGGGGTCCAGGCGACCGAGCGGATCGCGCGGGAGCTGCCCGCATGCCGGGTCCTGGCGCTGAGCACCTTCGACATGGACGAGTACGTGGTGGCCGCCCTGCGCGCCGGCGCCTCCGGGTTCCTGCCCAAGGACGTCTCCCCGGAGGAGCTCTCGGCGGCCGTGCGCACCGTGCACACCGGTGAGGCGGCGGTGGCGCCGCGTCTGCTCACCCGGTTGATCTCCACATACGTCACCACGCCCCGACTGCCGCGGTCGCCGTCGCCGGTGCCGGTGTCCAACCTGGGCGAACTGACGCCCCGTGAGATCGAGGTGTGGCACCTGCTGGCCACCGGCCTCGACAACGCCGAGATCGCGTCGGCGATGGGCATCAGCGTCTCCACGGTCAAGAACTACATCACCAGCATCTTCGCCAAGCTGAGTGTCCGCGACCGCGCCCAGGCGGTGATCGCGGCTTACGAGTCAGGCCTGGTGGAGGCCCGGCGCGCGAACACGGCGGGCTGAAGCGGGCCGGGTCGGGCAGGGTTGAGCCGAGCCCGGGGGAGAGGTCGCGCAGACACGCACGGACGGGTGTCCCGGCAGGAAAGCGACAAGAGGCCCCGGCGGTCACGGAGTTGCTGTGATGTTCCGTGACCGCCGGGGCCTGGGCGTGTACTGCCGTCGCTGTGGACGTAGTGGCGCACGTCGCGGCCGGGCTCGCGGCCCTCGTCCACGGCAGCCGCGAGGCCGTCCGCCCGGTGTCCGGAACCCCGTACACGCCGAGGAGTGGGTCAGCGGCAGAGGGCCGCGTCCAGGGCGTCCGCCATGTGCTGCGCGCCGACCCCGCCCGGGATGGTGGTGACCGTGATGGTCGCGGCGCGACCGTCGTCGGTGACCCCGTCGCGCGAGCGGTAGCCCGGGGAGGTCCCGCCGTGGCCCCAGAGGAGGCCGCCACAGGAGAGCGGCTTGCTCTGCAGGCCCAGCCCGTAGCGGACCCCCGGGCCCAGGAGCTCGGCGGGGACGGTGGTGCGCATCTCGGCGAGCTGCGCCGCGGGTAGGAGCCGGCCGCCGAGGAGCGCGGTGAAGAACGCGTTGAGATCGGTGTTGGTGGAGACGATCGCCCCCGCCGCCCAGGCCATCGAGGAGTCCATCCCGGTGTAGTCGATCGGAGGCGCGTCCGGCGAGCTGCGGTAGTAGCCCTGGGGGTGGGCCTCGTGGATGCCGGTGTCGCCCGGGGTGGGGAAGTAGGTGTGGCGCAGGCCGATGCGGTCGATGACGCGCTTGGTGATCTCCTCGCCGACGGGCCGCCCGGTGACCTTCTGGATGAGGAGTCCGGCGACGATGTAGTTGGTGTTGCTGTACTCCCAGCTGGTACCCGCGGGGAAGCGGGCCTTCTGGGCGAGGGCGCCGTCGAGGAGGTCACGGGGCTCGAAGTAGCGGTACTGGATCGTGGTGAAGTCCGACAGCGCGGGGGCGTCCATGTATTCGGGCAGGCCGCTGGTGTGCTGGAGCAGCTGGCGGACGGTGATGTGGCGCCCGTCGATGCCGTCGCCGCGCAGCAGACCCGGCAGGTAGGTCTCAACGGGGGAGTCCAGGCCCACCTTTCCTTCGGCGACGAGCTGGAGGACGACGACGGCGGTGAAGGTCTTGGTGTTGCTGCCCGCGCGTATCTGCCCGTCCACGGGGACCTTGGCTCCGGTGGCGAGGTCACCGACGCCGGCGGTGTAGGTGCGGGTGTGGCCGTCGCGGCCCTTGACGGAGGCCAGCGCGGCGGGCATGCCGTCGTCCTTCACCAGCGCGTTCAGGCTCGACTGGACGCTGTCCGGCCTGCCGCCCGCGAACGCCGCGGTCGGTGCCAGTGCCGAGGCCGCCACGACGCCGGCGGCCACGGAGGCCACGGCTACCGCCAACCCGCGCCGGCCACGGCGGCGTCGGTCGGCCCGGTTGTGCTGTACGTGCTCTTTCACGGAGGAACTCCTGTGCTGGAGTGAGGAATTGGTGGGGTGCGCGGGTTCTGCGCGCAGGTGCGCGCAGAACCCGCTGGTCGTACCGGTGCGGATGCTCAGGCCGGACGGGCGAGGGTCAGCGGCACAGGGCGGAGTCCACCGTGGCCCCCACGTGCTGCTTGACCGCGTCACCCGGGATCGTGGTCACCGTGATGCTGACGGCGCGGCCGTTATCGGTGGCGCCCCCGGCGCTCTCGAAGCCCGGAATGGTCCCGCCGTGGCCCCAGTACACGCCACCGCACGACAGCGGCCGGCTCATCAGGCCCAGCCCGTAGCGGACCCCCGGGCCCAGGAGCTCGGCGGGGACGGTGGTGCGCATCTCGGCGAGCTGCGCCGCGGGCAGGAGGCGGCCGCCGATGAGCGCGGTGAAGAACGCGTTGAGATCGGTGTTGGTGGAGACCACGGCGCCCGCCGCCCAACCCCAGGACGGGTCCAGTTCGGTGTAGTCGCGGAGCGAGCCGTCGGCCTCCTGGTTGTAACCCTTGGGGTGGGCCTCGTGGATGCTCATGTCCCCCGGGGTGGGGAAGTAGGTGTGGCGCAGGCCGATGCGGTCGACGATGCGCCGGTTGATCTCCTCGCCGAGCGGTCGTCCGGTGACCTTCTGGATGATCAGGCCCGCCATCAGGTAGTTGGTGTTGCTGTACTCCCAGCGCGTACCCGGGGCGAAGTGGGCCTTCTGGGCGAGGGCCAGGTCGAGCAGTTCACGCGGTTCGTAGTACCGCTTCGGACTGGTGAGGATCGAGTCCTTGTCCACGTATTCGGGCAGGCCGCTGGTGTGCTGGAGCAGCTGGCGGACGGTGATGTGGCGCCCGTCGATGCCGTCGCCGCGCAGCAGGCCGGGGAGATAGGTGTCGACGGACGCGTCGAGGCCCACCTTTCCTTCGGCGACGAGCTGGAGGACGACGACGGCGGTGAAGGTCTTGGTGTTGCTGCCGGCGCGTATCTGCCCGTCCACGGGGACCTTGGCTCCGGTGGCGAGGTCGCCGACGCCGGCGGTGTAGGTGCGGGTGTGGCCGTCGCGGCCCTTGACGGAGGCCAGTGCGGCGGGCATGCCGTCGTCCTTCACCAGCGCGTTCAGGCTCGACTGGACGCTGTCCGGCCTGCCGCCCGCGAACGCCGCGGTCGGTGCCAGTGCCCCGGCCGTCATGACCCCGGCGGCCACGGCGGTCACGACCGCCACCGCCCGGTGTCGGCCGCCCCGGCGGGAGAGCGGGAAGCGGCTGTGCGGTGCATGCTCGTACACGAAAGGACCTCTCCGATGAATGGCGCCGGCGATTCCCGGCCTCGATCAAGAGGACCATTCGGGGGCAGGGGAGTTCGTCCGCGCCCAGGACGAAACCGCGTCCGGGAGCAGACTCCGGGAGTCGCCCCCGGCCAGGACCGTACTCCTGGCCACCGGTGCCGATCGGCCCGCTGCTCCTCGCCCGCTCTCGTATCCCTGGCCGTGGAGACGGTCAGCTTTTTCCAGAAGCGGGGCCAGGCGAACTGCGTTCTGTACGGCGGATCATCGTCGGAGCCGGAGTCGGACTGATGCGACGACGACGGTTCCGTGGAAGACGTATGCGCGGAGTGCCGTATCAGGCAAGGTTCGCCCCGTTCGCCCCGTTCGCCCCGCGCGCCTGATCAGTACCGTTCGTCAGGTTGATCGGGCAGGATGTCCGCATGGAGATGTGGCGGACTGAGGCATTGATCAAGCTCGTGATGGATCCCGCAGCGCGTGAGGATGAGCGAGTGGACGCCGCCATGTACCTGTGCGAGAGCAACGACCCCCGTGTTCGTGCGGCACTGGTTCAGGTCTGCTGCGACCAGAACCCCGGGTACTCGCTGACTGCCGCCTGCGCCGGCGAGTCCCTGGGGGAGATCGCTGCGCGGACCGCCCCGCTCACGGCGGAGGAACTGGCGCCCTTTCGTCGAGAGGCGCTCAGGGAGTACCGCGCCTCGTACGAGCAGTTCATCGGCGTCGGCAAGGGCGCGGTCATGGGCTGAACCCTGCTCGGTGCCCGGCCGGGTGAGCGCCAGTCAAGCTGGCTGCGTGGCCGAACGGCGCCACCGCCCCGCACTCGCCGCGCCCACGCCGCCCGGTCCGGGGCGGCGTGAGCGGCAGCCGGCCTCACTCGTTCGGGGAAAGCCGGGACAACCGGACGGTGATGCGACAAGGTGGCCCCGCGACGACCCGTTCGCCGACCTCGGGCCGGGCCCCACCAGGTCACGAAGTCACCCTGAGCCGAACTGACCCGGCGCCGCAGCCGTGATCGCGACCACGAGCCCACCTGGGCACATACCGGACCCGGACCGAAGGCAACCACCATGAGCGAGGCACTCACCACGGTGACCAGCAGGACATCCTGGCAGGAACTGCTGGAGGACGTCGGCGAGACCTACAACGGATGCGACGTCGACGACGTCACCGACTCGGAAGGGCGACCGGAAGCCGCAGCATGGCTCGCAGGCACCGCCATGGCCAGCGTAAACGGGCTGGCAGCGTTGCTGACCTCTCCCTGGGCTCTGCACACTCCCGAGCAGGCCGGCGCCGTCGCCGCAGCCCTGACCACCATTCAGCACCACGCCGAGCAAGCGAAAAGCCGGCTGCTCGATGTCTTGGAGGCCATGGAAGAACGCGGCGATGTGAGCCTCCCCCGGTTCGACGACGACCCGGACGAGCCGATCGAACTGGCAGCGGATCTGTTCAAGCTCGAACCGTCCCCGCGCACCGCGGACCACCTCTTCGCCCAGTTCTCCTCCATCCCTCTGCTGCGCCCCATGCCCAGCACGTTCGCCGAAGCCCTCCACCAGACGGCGGAACTGCTCGCGGACCTGGTCGTCCCCGGCACCACCGCTGAAATCTTCGAAGACCCTGATGACTCCCAGCACCAGGGGTTCGTGCAGATCCAGCACCAGGGCAAACGCTGGCGTCTCTTCTTTCACGCGGGTGAGGAAGAGTGGTCCCTGGACGACTACCCGCGGAATCCCGTTTCCGTGGTCACGCTGGGGCGCTTCCCCCTGCTGGCTGCGCATCCCGCCAGAATTGCCGGAGCAGCCCGGACCACACTGGTCGAACTGGCCACGCAGGCATGATCTGACCTTTCGCGCCCCGCTGCTGCCGGCCTCACACCCCGGCCGGCGGGCGCCGGGGCCGGCTGCGTGCGCCCGACGGAACCCGCCGACATCGCAGACCGGCCGCAGCCACCGGACCGCTGCGCCCGACCGCTTCCCGCACATTCCCGGCTTGTACGCTTGCGCCTGCTTGGAAGGTCCGCGGTTCTTGAGGGAGGTCCGGTGCGCGTTCGCCGGTGGATATGTGTGGTCGCGGGAGCCGTCGCGCTGAGCAGCCCGACGGTCGCGTATGCCCGCGGTGGGGGCGGCGGTCACGGGTTCGGGGGCGGCGGGGGCGGTGGCAGCCACGGTGGTGGCGGTGGCGGCTTCCACGGGTCGACCGGCGGCGGCTCCGGAGTCGGCTTCGGGACCGGTTTCGGAGCCGGTAGCAGTGGGCTCGTCGCCGTGCTGGTGATCGTGGCCGTGGTCCTGCTGGTCCTGTGGCTCAGGTCCCGGCGCCGCAAGGCGGCGTTGGCGGGCGGCCTGAACACGGTCTCGGACCGCACGGCGCACCGCGCGGACGCGCAGGCGCGCGAGCGCGCTGCACGGGTCTCGGCCCGGGTCGATGCCATCGCCGACACCGATGCGACCTTCGACCGTGCGGCGCTGGAGCGCCGCGCCGTCTGGTTGTACGTGACGGCCCAGCGGGCCTGGACCGGACACGATCACGCCACGCTGCAGCGGATCCTGTCCCCGGTGCTGTACGGCAAGTGGGCCGAGGAACTGCGCGACTACGAGTCGCGTGGCGAGGTCAACGTCGTGGAGGTCGTCGACGGTCCGGTGGTCGAGCTGGTCGACGTCGCCAACCGGGCGGGTGAGGTGAACGACACCGTCACCTTCCGGATCACCGCGACGCTCCGCGACTACGTACGCCGCGGCGACGGCCGGCAGGCCGAGCGAAAGGACGGCTCGACGCGCCCGGTCGAGTACTGGACACTGCGCAAGAGCTCGGCCGGCGAGTGGATCGTGTCCTCACTCGAGCAGGCCGCCGAGGGAGCGCACCACCTGAGCAGCGCCATCGAGACCGACGGCTGGGACCAGAAAGAGGTCGCCCGGGACGCGGTGCTCGAGGTCGCGCAGAAGAGCACGGTCACCGGGGCGAGTGACATCCTCTCCCTCACCAACATCTCGTGGAGCACGGACGCCGACACCGCCGCCGGCGATCTGAGCGTCCTCGACGGACGCTTCGACAGAGCGGTTCTCGAGGTCGCCGTCGAGCGGTTCCTCGAGGAGTGGGTCATGAACGACGGCAGCCTCGACTTCACCCCCGTCCGCACGGCCCGCCGAACCGTCCTGCGCGAGGCCACCGTCACATCGGTCACGGTGCGCTCGCTGGTCTCACGCGACCCGGTCGTCTTCCGCGTCGCGGTCGACGCGCAGGGCGTCTACTACGAAGTCGACCGCCGCACCGAGCAGGTACTGCGCGGTGACGCGCACAAGCGCAGGCCGATCGCCTTCACCTTCGACCTGCGGCTGGACGACACCTCGGCCAAGGCATGGACCGTGATCGCCACCGACACGCAATAGCCGAACCCTCCACGTCAACAGGGGTTCACTCGCGTTCGCCCGTCCAGCCTTCCCTCACCTGTCGATCAAGCGGTATCCGGCCCCGATACTCCCCGCTCCGGTGGGGCCGCCTCCTGGTGTGTGACCACCCCGCTGCCCGGTTCGTCCAGGAGGGCGCCAGGGCGCACCTCCTCCCCCCCCCCCGCCATGTGCTGCACCCGAGCTCGGAGGGCGACGGGCCGGGGGCGCCGCGGGGGTGACCGTGGTCCGGGCCACGCGGGTGGTCTTCGGCGGCGGGCCCGCGGCGAACCCCTGACCACCCCGCCCCAGCGCCCGAAGAGCCACACCCAACACCCGTGCACGGCGCACCCGCGGCTCGCCCCGACCGGTTCGGCCGCGGGCCGCGGGTGCGGGCAGGGGCGGCCAGCCGCCGAGGCCGACGACGTTGCCGAGGGAGCAGTTGTCGGTGTGGGTTCGGGGTCAGCCGCTCAGGGCGGGGACGACGGCGATTCACGCGCGCCCCAAGGACCGGACGGACTTCGAGGCGAGTGTCCCGTACCTGTCCGCGGCCCCGCGCGAGGCCCTGGCCGGGCTGCTCGCGCGTGTCCGCCCGGGGCACCGCTGGATCGCGGACCTGGAGTCGGTGGGCGTCACTTCCCGTCCGCGCCGGGCGCCCCGCCGAGGGACTCCCGGTAGACGTCCGCGTGGGTGGGAGAGTCCTTGATGAGGTCGTCGCAGAACGCGGCGACGTCGGTGCCGATGAGTTCCAGGACGCCCTTGCCCTCGGCGACGCCCTCCTCGAAGAAGTCGACGATGCCGGGGAGCAGGGGCCCGTCCGGCAGGTCGACCGGTCCGACCTTGAACAGGTACTTCTGCATCTCCTGGTAGACGATCCGGTAGTCCGGCGGGAGGGCCTTGACCCGGGCCATGTGCGCCCGCCACTGCTTCTTGCCCTCGATGATGTCCCGGACGCTCATGTCAGCCTCCCAGCCGGCTCAGTTTCCTTGCGACGTTCCTGTTCAACTGCTCGCGCCACCGGTCGCGGTAGGTCCGGGCCCCTTCTCCGCCGACCAACGCTGTGCAGAAGCCCCGGATGTCGTCGCCGAGCACCTCGTGGACGTCCTGTCCGTCTGCCGCCGCTTCTTCGAGCAGCCCCAGGGCGGCGTCGAGGATCGGCACCAGGTTGCGGCCGCTGACGTTCGCGTGGGGGGCGAGGTGGCCCTTGATCTGTCCCCATGCCTCCCGGTAGTCCTCCGGCAGGGCTTCGGCCCGGGCTTCGAAGGCCTTCCACTCCCTGGTGAGATCACTGCCCGTGACGGTCTCCCAGAAGTTCATCTCCCGCCCTCCCTGAGTTTGTCGATGCGCGACGAGACGTACTGCCACTTCGCCCAGAACCTCGCGAGCTCCTCGCGTCCGGCATCGTTGAGCGCGTAGAACTTGCGCGGCGGACCGACCCCGGACGGCCGTCTGGTCACCTGGACGAGTTCGTTCCGCTCCAGCCGCAGCAGGATGGTGTACACCGTCCCCTCGACGACGTCGGTGAAGCCGAGCTCGTTCAGCCGACGGGTGATGGCGTACCCGTAGGTCTCCTCGCTGCCGATGATTTCGAGCACGCACCCTTCGAGCGTGCCCTTCAACATCTCCGTCAGGTCGTCCATCGCGGGTGCTCGCTCCTCAGCCCTGGTAGTACTCAGTGGTACCGAGTACTGCTACACGGTACCACTGAGTAGCGAAGCTGCGAAACGGGATCGCCGACTCTTCCGGGCCTTCGGCGCGGTCGAGGCGGTCGGCCGCTTCAGGGGTACAGGCGCGTGTCCGGGCGACGGCCCCGGCGCTCGCTGTCCGCCTTTCCCGTGGGCCAGAGGGGCGGTGACGGTGTTGTCACCGCTTCGACCTGCCTTCCTGGGCCTGTCCTGTGGTGGGTGCGGTGGTGGTCGGGAGTCGGGCGCTGTGCTGTGCTTCGTGTTCTCGCGTCCGCCTGGTGCCGGCCGCTCGTGCGGGTGAGGCGAGGCGGGCGGCGGTGGGGTGGTGGCCGCAGGAGGCGGATGTGTCCGCGGCGGGCGCGGGTGGCGTCGGCGCAGAGTCCGGCAGCCTCGGCGGCTGGCTGACGGTTGCATCATTCGCGAGCCTGCCCCCGCCTCACCGTCAGCCGGGTGAGTGACGTCGCCGGGTGGCCTACGCGCGCCGAACCGGCCGGCCTCGGTGGGTCGGTGGCGGTCAGTGGCGTTCGGCGAACGGGCCCTCGTCGACGAAGCGGCGCAGCTGGTGTGCGAAGGCTTGGGCGTCCGCCGGGGGCCAGGTGGCGAGCGAGGACTCGATGCCGGCCGCCAGCCGCTGTCTGGTGACCGACACGATGTTGTGACCTTGCTCGGTGAGTGCGAGGAGGGTCGCGCGGCCGTCGGCCGGGTCGGGCTGGCGCTGGAGCAGGCCGGCCTGCTCCAGCCGGTCGGCGCGGCGGGTCACGGTGGTGCGGTCCAGTCCGATCTCCCGGCCCAGGCCGGCGGCGCTGCACGCACTGCTTCGGGCCAGGCCGCTGAGAACTGGGTAAGTGAGGTCGTCGACCCCTTTCCCCAGTCCCTCGGTCAGCTGGGCGTGGAGGCGGGTGCGAGTGCTCGGCCTCAGGAGCGGGCCCAGTGCATCGGCGATGTCATGTCCCGTCGAGTTCTTCACGCCTCCAGATTAGCGTGCCCCGCGCACGCTTTTCCTGCTACAGTCAGAAGCGTGCTTCAGGCACGCATCCCTGATTGATCCAGGGCGGACCACGCCCGCACTCAGCCGAAGGAATCCCCATGAACCGCACCGATGCCCGCGCCGCCCTCACCGACCTGCTCCTCACCCCGGGCCTCGACCTCGACGAGGCCGCCGACCGGCACTTCGCCCCCGACTACCGCCAGCGCACCGACGGCGAGTGGGCCGACCGCACCGAGTTCCTGGAGCACATCGCCCACCTGCGCACGGTTGTCGCCGGCGGCTCGGTCGAGGTGCACGACGAACTCGTCGACGGCGACCGCTACGCCGACCGCCACACCATGACCGTCGTCAAGACCGACGGCTCCACCGTCCGCATGGAGGTCTACCTCTTCGCCGAGTTCGCCCCCGACGGCCGTTTCCGCCGCATCGAGGAGACCACCCTCATGCTCGAAGGCGCCGACGCCGACCGGAACCTCGGCAGCGCCCGCTGAGCCGCATCGCCCCCTGACGCCACGAGGCCGCTCCCGTCCCGGGGCACCGGCGCGCCGATGCCCCGGGACACCGTCCGAAAAAGTGAGAGGAAGTGTTGTCATGCTCGACGTGCTCATCGCCGGAGCCGGCCCGGTGGGGCTCTGGCTCGCCGCGGAGTTGCGCCTGCACGGGGTGGAGGTGAGCGTCGTGGAACGCCGTGCGGCACCGGACGGACGCTCGCGCGCGGTCGGCATGCAGGCCGGCACGCTGGACACCTTCGCCACCCGCGGCCTCGCGCAGCGGTTCATACAACGCGGCACCCCGGTGCCGACCGGCCACTTCGGCGCGGCGACCACTCGGCTGGACTTCTCCACCATCGGGGCGGTCCACCCCTTCATGCTGGCGCTCGGTCAGTCCGTGACCGAACAGCTCCTGGAGGAGCACGCGGTCGCCGTGGGCGCCCGCGTCCTGCGCGGCCAGGAGGTCGTCTCGCTCACCCAGGGGCCGGACGCCGTCGAGGTGGTGATCCGGGCCGGCGGCACCCACCGGACCGTGCGGGCCCGCTGGGTGGTGGGCTGCGACGGCACCCGCAGCGCGGTGCGCCAGGCGGCCGGCATCGACTTCCCCGGTCAGGACACCACCCTGACCGGGTGGCTCGCCGACGTCGAACTCGACGATCCGCCCACCGCGCCGCTCGCCGCCACAGGGCCGGCCGGTTCGTTCCTGGCGGCCCCGATCGGCGACGGAGTCCACCGGCTGGCGGGCCTGTCCACGGCCACCATGCACCGCGGCACCGACGAACCGCTGACCCTGGAGGAGGTGCGCGAGCAGACCCGCACGCTGCTGGGACGGGACCTCGGCATCCGCAACTCCCGGTGGCTCTCGCGCTACGGCAACGCCACCCGCCAGGCCGCGCGGTACCGGGCGGGACGGGTGCTGGTCGCCGGAGACGCGGCGCACATGTTCTTCCCGGCCGGCGGGCAGGGCATGAACGTCGGCATCCAGGACGCCACCAACCTGGGCTGGAAGCTGGCCGCCACCCTCCAGGACCGGGCGCCCGACGGACTGCTCGACAGCTACGCCACGGAGCGCCGGCCGGCCGCCCGCGCCGTCATCGACAACACCCGCGCGCAGCTGGCCCTGTTCGCTGCGGCGAGCCCGGAGCAGATCGCGCTGCGCGAGGTCTGGTCCGCCGCACTCGCCGAACCGCAGACCAACCGCCAGTGGGCCCGCCGGATCGCCGGCTTCGACGACCCGCTCCCCGCCGACACCACGCCCGGCGCACACCCGCTGAACGGCACCCGACTGGCCGGCCTCGCCCTGGACACCCCGGCAGGTGCAACCACCGCCCACCCGTTGATGCACCACGGCCGACCACTACTGCTGGACCTCGGCGGAACGCGGACACCGCGCCCCACGGACGGCCTGGAGCAGCGGGCAGGAACCGTCGACACCCGGGCGGCGGACCCGATCTGGCGGGACGTCACCGCCGTCCTCATCCGGCCGGACGCCCGGATCGCCTGGGCCAGCACCGACACCGACCCGCAGCGCCGGGCCGCGGACTGCCTCACCACCCTGCGCTCCCTGTGCCGCTGAACGCCACTCGGCGAGCCCACCCCCATCCACCTCGTCCAGATGATCGCGGGTGGCTCCCAGCGCCTGAGCGCCGAACGCCTCGACCTGCCCTGGAGCACCGCCGAGTCGCTCCTGTTCGACGCACACCGACGCATCACCGCCGCCGCAGCCGCCGTTCCAGCAGCGCCGCCAGCCGGTCGCCGCAGAGGCCGACGCGGAGATCGAAGCGTCCTCCTCCAGACGATCTGGGGGGTCCTGCGGGCCCTGGCAGCGCACGACGCCCGGGTCGTGGGACGCGTCACCGAGCTGCGCGCCCACCGCGCCCAGTCCGCCCCCTCACCACCGGGGGGGTCGCGTCCAGGTCACCAAGCTGGACGTCCTGGACGAGCAGTGGCGCCTGGAGCCGGACTGGAACCGCTCTACCGCCGCCTTCTCGCCTAACTTGCCCGCCGGCGCCACCCTCGACGGCCCCGTCAACCGCACCGGCCTGGCTGACGACCCCACCTTCCGGCCGGCACCTGGCTGCGCAAGCAGGACAAACCCGCACCGAGGGCTATCTGATCAACCATCAGAGCGCGCTCTCGGACTCCCTCCGCCGGCACGCCGAGACCGTCGCCAGCTGACCCACCCCGCACCGGTCCCGCAGTTTCGGCCCGGGACGGCCCACTTCCCGGAGGAAACGAATGACCACACCTGCCACCCAGTCGCCCAGGGCCTCCTGGAACGCCCAGTGGGAATGCGGCGCCTGCGGCGACGGCGGCGACGCGCTGTTCGAGGACGGCACCCTGACCGACGCCGACCCTCACCCCCGTCCCGCGGCCCACCCCGGCGCCAGAGCCGTGGATGCGCCGACCACCAGCCGCGGCCGCCCGAAGGGAGCCGCTGGGCAGGCCCAGGTCGTGCCCGAGAAGGCCGCCCGGACCCTCGACGACGAGCGCCTGGTCGTCCTCGACGTCGACTGCACCCGCCGCCCGCCCACCGACTCCGACAGGCCCTTCCCGCCGACCGCCGCCCGCATCACTGTCCTCGACCCTCGAGGCACTCTGCCCACCCCAACGACCGGACGCTGCGCCTGACCGGTTCCCACACCCCGGGCGCCCCGCCGACGCCGTCGACGCCGCCCCGGCGCTCGCCGACCTGACTGCCCTTCTCGCCGACCACACCATCCTGCTCTGGGCGGAGACCGACCTCACGCCCCTGTACGACGTTCTGCGACCTCATCGCCAGGGGGCAGGCTTAATCGATCTGGTCGTCGCTGTCCACAGCTGGATAGCGGGACCAGATCAGCGGTGGTGGGTGACGGTCCGGCCGGCAGGGGTCTGCACCCTGCGGGGCCGTGGTGATGGTGAGCGCCCGGCGAACGCCGGACGCCCCCGGGCGCCATCGGGCCGGATCGGCGGCGATCCTCTGTCAGCCCTCCCCAGCCGGCTGGACTGTCGACGCCGACCGGATCCGGCCACCAACCCCCATGCCCGACCGATGCCCCGTCGACGGCCCTTGACGGCGACCACCGTGCCCTGACGCACCGTCCGGCCGGAGGAGGCGGCCGCGCCCCCGCGTGGCCCGGAACGGACCTTCCAGGGCCTCGTGAAGCAGCTCTCGATGCCAGCACCCCCGCCTCGGGCGCGGGGTGACATCTGAGCAGTTCACAGCGCCAACCAAGGTGGCCGGAAATGCCGACAACCCGTGTGCCACGAATGCGAAAGGAACTGCATGTAGGAAGTTCTGGAAGCAATGCTGTGCAAGAGATGAAGGTTTGGCCCTTCGGAGTCGCCCTGCGGGGGGAGGCTCCAAACCGCCACATGCTGCGAGAGCGGTGACGCGATCGTGGTGAGCGATGTGGAAAAGGCGCCTTGCAGGCGTCAGGTGGGGATCAGGAAGGCGAACGCAAGTGAACCGCTGATGAAGTGCCGTTACTGCATTAAGTGACATCGAAACCGGACGCACGGGTTGGAGTCCGGGATAAGCCTGGCGGGTGCCCGTCTATTGGCCAGGCGGTGTCCGGCACGGAGGCGGCGCGAGCCTGGTCTGCTGGTCTTGTACGGAACGTGGGAAGGCACGGTTCGACACTGCCGCCCGGGAGGGAGGCGAGAGGGAGCTCCCCAAGCGGCTGAACCGCAAGGGGCTGAGTACCGTCGCGAAGGGTGCTGGCGGACCGGCTCGTAGTAGTGCAGAAGCCCCTGTAACGGGGGTGGAGCGAAGGGGCCGGGTCATCCGTGGCTGTGTGTGTCTGGTCAACCGGACGTTCTCCGGGAGGAGCCGATGGACAAGCTGAAGTCACCAGATAAGTCGTTTGAGATTTCGAAGTGGGAAGTTCTGGAGGCGTACCGGCAGGTTAAGAGGAACAAGGGAGCATCGGGCGTGGACGGGCAGTCCATCGACGACTTCGAGAAGGATCTCCAGGGAAACCTGTACAAGATCTGGAACCGCATGTCGTCGGGGACCTACTTTCCGCCTCCGGTGCGTGCGGTGGAGATTCCGAAGCAGCACGGCGGCGGCACGAGAATGCTTGGCATTCCCACTGTCGCCGACCGGGTGGCGCAGACCGTTGTGGCCAATCATCTGGGAGTCCGAGTGGAGCCTGTATTCCACGAAGACTCCTATGGATATCGGCCGAACCGGTCCGCGCTCGACGCGGTGGAACGATGCCGGCGACGCTGCTGGGAGAAGGACTGGGTGATCGACCTCGACGTCCAGAAGTTCTTCGACAGCGTCCGCTGGGACCTCATCGTCAAGGCCGTGGAGGCTCACACCGACGCCGTCTGGGTGAAGTTGTACGTTGAGCGGTGGCTCCGTGCTCCGCTTCAACTGCCCGACGGCACCTTGCAGAAGCGAGACCGGGGCACCCCGCAAGGGTCAGCGGTCTCGCCCGTGCTGGCGAACCTGTTCATGCACTACGCGTTCGACACCTGGCTCGCCCGTAACTACCCGGGCATCCAGTTCGAACGGTATGCGGATGACGCGGTCGTGCACTGCGCCAGCGAGGGCCAGGCCCGCCACGTGCTGGCTGCGCTCGCGAACAGGATGGAGGAAGTCGGGCTGCGACTGCACCCCGACAAGACCCGGATCGTGTACTGCAAGGACGGGAACCGGCGGGGCTCGTACGAGCACACGTCGTTCACCTTCCTGGGGTTCACGTTCCGAGCCCGCGAGGCGCGGAATAGGAAGGGCGTGAACTTCACCAGCTTCCCGCCCGCGATCAGCAAGGACGCCCTGAAGAAGATCAGTGCGGAGGTCCGCTCCTGGCGGCTCCACCGGCGGATCAACCTCACCTTTGTCGACCTCGCCCGTCACATCAACCCGATGGTGCGGGGCTGGTTGCAGTACTACGGAGCGTTCTACCGCTCCGCGCTGCACCACCTCCTCCGGCGCATCAACGCCTACCTGATGCGCTGGATCCGCAAGAAGTACAAGCGGCTCCAGATGTTCAAGAAGGCCCACGCGTGCTGGAAGCGCGTCACGCGCCAGTACCCGAGGCTTTTCGCCCACTGGGCACGGACATCGAAGTTCTCGTGACCAGGATGACAAGAGCGGAGTGACGGGAGACTGTCACGCTCCGTTCTGTGGGAGCCCGGGGGTGAGATTCCCCCGGGCGACCCGACTCTCTGCGCGTCCTTGTCCTCCTGGTGGTGGGGGCGGGGTGGTAGTGCGCCGTCGGTCATGGTGGCCTGCGGCACCAGTGCTGTGACCGGGAAGGTTCACCGTGACGGGAAGGCGGCTCGTGGGTCGAGCGCACGCGAAACGGCTGGTATTACTGGGGTATGCAGGAAGAGACCGCACGCTCCGCGATCGACACGTTCATCTCCGCGTTCAACGCCTCGGACGACAGCTATGTGACTGCCCTGCTCCCGCAGGCCCTGACCTCAGACGTGGTCTTCTGGGGGCCGTTGGGCCGCAGCGAAGGAATCGGGGCGGTCGAGCGGTTCGTGTTGGACATCCGACGCCACCCGGCGGGGACCGGCACGATGGTGCGCTGCTCGGCGGTGGACATGCCTGACGAATGGGCCCGGTACCAGTGGGTCTTCACCACGCCTGATGGAGGCCCCCGCCTGGCGGGAACGGATGTCGTCCATCTACGACGGAACCTCATCGACCAGATCATCGTCTTCGCGGGGGAGATCGAGCCGTTCGCCGCCTGAGTCATCCTCCTGTCGCTGTCCTTCTCCTGAACTTGCCCCGTCGGCGTTCGGGGGGCTGCTGTTCGCGGTTGGTCAAGCCGCGGTGTTGAGGGGGCGCCCGCCCCAGCGAATGCCCTATTCGCTGCGGGTGCGGACGCTGTGCGGGGTGTGGATCGCCCTGCCCGGACGGCCGGTCATCGGCCCCGCCCACTACTCGGGCCACCCGTAGGGGTTGGACGGTTCACCGCGTCCGCCGCGTCAGAAGGCGATTACCGCCGCGGGGCCTGTTCGAGGTGGTGGCCGGAGCGCTGGCCCAACCTCGCACCCCCGGAGCGCGGTTCGGCCCCTGTCGCACGGTCTCCTCCGACGGCCGCAGTTCCATCAAGACACCCGACAGCGAGCGCAACCGGGCCTGGCTCGGGTGCTGCCCGCACCGCGGCTATCCCCAGACCGAGTTGATGACGCTGGTCGAGACCGGAACCCGCTCGGTGATCGGCGCGGTGTTCGGCCCCACCGGGGTGGGCGAGACCGCCTACGCCACCCGGCTGCTTCACCATCTGGGCCCCAGCCATGCCGGTGCTGTGGGATCGCGGGTTCGACGGCAACGACTTCCTCGCCGCTGTCCACGCCACCGGCGCCCGGATCGTGGGCCGCGTCAATCAGCGCCGCCGCCCGCCGATCGGGAAGGCCCTCACCGACTCCTCGTACCTGTCGGCCATCGGCGGCGTCCCGGTGCGCGTCATCGAGGCCCAGATCAGCACCGCCTGCTCGGACGGCACCGACTTTGCCGGCTCCTATCGGCTGGTGACCACCCTGCTGGACGCCAGCCGCTACCCCGCCGAGCGTCTCGCGCGCCTCTACCACGAGCGCTGGCAACACGAGAGCGCCTACTACGCACTGCGCCACACCGTCCTCGGCCGGCGCCTCTGCGCTCGCGCGACCCGGTCGGCGTCGAGCAGGAGATGTGGGCCCTGCTGGTCCTCTACCGGCTTCTGCGCCGGGCCATGGTCGAGGCGGCGGAGTCCCGGCCGGGCACCGATCCCGACCGCTGCGGCTTCACCATCGCCTACCAGACCGCCCGTGACCTGCTGATCCGCGCGGAGGGAGTCCTCGAGCAGGGCATGGGGGCGATCGGCCGCCGCGTCTTGTCGGCGCTGCTGCCGGCACGTCGGCCGCGCGTCAGCACCCGCAAGGTCAAGTCGCCCATCTCCCGGTATGCGGAACGGAAACTGGACGGCCGCCCCGACACCAGCCAGACGGTGGCCTCCGTGACGATCACCCTCCTGCCGCCCCCGCCACCCCACCCCGAACTGCCGACGACCACCGTCCCCCGGTACGTCGGCCCCGGCAAGACCAGCAACCGCATGGCGCGAGTCCTCACCATGCTGCAGCAAGAACCCGAGCGGCACTGGCAGGCCAGAGAGATCGCCGAACTCCTCGGCGACGTCACCCTCGTCACCACCTACCGGCAGCTCACCCGCTGGGCTGAGAAAGGGCTGATCAAGAAGGTCCGCAGGGGCCGCTACACGGCAGCCGCCACACCAGCGGCCCCCACCTCGCACCCCGGCCGGAATCCTTGACTACCCGGCCTTGGTGGAACTTCAACTAACGACGAACTAGCGGCGCAGGACACTAGTAGGGCTTTGTTAGGTACCCCGATTGATCGTCGTCCGGTAGGTTGTGATCTTCTGTCAGGTGTGACACCTGAGGAGATGGAGACGGTCCGCCCGCGCTTGGAGGCGTTCGCCGCGGAGATGCTCGGTTCGCTGGCGCGGC
>NZ_JBIRJC010000033.1:0-39271 GCF_044329365.1 Kitasatospora sp. NPDC017646
TCTCGCCGTTGGCAGTCTGAAAATCACCCGTTACGCCCCTCTCCGCGGCCACCCCCTCCACCGCCCCTCCCGCAGCGCGTCCCTCTCGCCTGGGTTGGGTGAGGGGTGGGTCCGGGGTGAGGGGTGGGGCGTGGGTGAGGGGTTGTGGGGTGGGGGTGTTGCGGGCGCGCGGGGCGTGGCCCGCGCGCCCGCGGAGGGTGCCGGGGGATGGGCGCGCGGGGCGTTGCCCGTGCGCCCGCGCTGGGTGGGCTGGAATCCGGGGTGCCCGGCGTGTCCTCGGCGGGTTCGTGCTCGTTGTTTCCGGCGTCGGACGCTCCTGAGGTCGGAGCCGAGAAGTGGGAGGCCCCGGGATGCGGCGCCTGGTCGGGGTGTGGGCGCGGGGGGTGGTGGCGGTGGTGTGGGGTCTGGCCGTGGTCACTGGGTGCGGGTCCCCGGGTGGGGGTGGTGAGGGCGTCGGCGGGGCGCGTACGCCGTCCCTGGCGCCGTCGCGGGCGGTGCTGAGCGTGGTGCCCGCTGATGGCGCGCAGGACGTGGCGGCGGAGGGGGCGGTGCGCGTGAGTGTCGGACAGGGGCGGCTGGTGTCCGTCCGGTTGGCGGATGCCAAGGGTGTCGAGTTGCCCGGGGCGATCAGCGCGGACGGGTCCCGGTGGGTGCCGGACGGGCCGTTGCCGCTCGGGACCGCGTTCACGTTGGACTCCGTGGCGGAGGACGAGCAGGGGCAGCGGGCGGCCCAGCATTCGGCGTTCTCGACGGTGGCCCGGGCGCACACCTTCGTTGCGTTCTTCACGCCGGAGGACGGGTCCACGGTCGGGGTGGGGATGCCGGTCTCGTTGCGGTTGAGCCGTCCCGTCACCGATCGGGCGGCGGTGGAGAGGGCCGTGCAGGTCACGGCCGATCCGCCGGTGCGGGTGGCCGCGCACTGGTTCGGCAACCAGCGGTTGGACTTCCGTCCGCAGCAGTACTGGGCGGCCGGCACCAGGGTGACGGTGGCGCTGCGGCTCAAGGACGTGCAGGGGGCGCCGGGGGAGTTCGGCACGCAGAGCCGGGACCTGCACTTCACCGTCGGGCGGGCGCAGGTCTCCACGGTGGACCTGGACGCCCACACGCTGACGGTCCGGGCCGGGCAGGGCGGGAAGGTGGTCCGGGTGCTCAAGGTGTCCGGGGGCAGTCCCGACCACTCCACCTACCGGGGGGTGATGGTGGTGTCGGAGAAGTACAAGCTGACCCGGATGAACTCGCAGACCGTCGGCATGGGCGACGAGTACGACATCAAGGACGTCCCGCACGCGATGCGGCTGACCGCCTCGGGCACCTTCCTGCACGGCAACTACTGGGCGGACCCGGGGGTCTTCGGCACCGCCAACACCAGCCACGGCTGCATCGGCCTGGCGGACGTGAAGGGCGGGGGGAGCAAGGACACGCCGGCGGGCTGGCTGTTCGAGCACACCATCCCGGGGGACGTCCTGGAGGTGCGGGCCTCGGCCGGGGACTTCGTGCCGCCGTCGAACGGCCTGGGGGACTGGAACGTGCCGTGGGAGCAGTGGGTGGCCGGGAGTGCCACCCTCCGCTAGCGGTCTTCACCGTCGCTCCACCCACCTCCCCCGAGGTTTCACCCGAACGGCCCAGTTATCCTGCTCCGGCGCGTCGGGGGCCGACGTGAAAGTTCGGCATCCCGTGCAACTCATGGGGGCGCTCAGCGCGTCAAGTGAGTGAATACCGGGAGGGGAGATTCCGTGAAGACGGGGAAGACGGTCGGCGCAGCGATACGGACCACCAGCCGTTACCGGCGCAGGGGTGCGATGGCGCTGGTCATGGGTGGGGTGCTGCTGCTCACCGCGGCGTGCAACGACGACAAGGGCGGGACGTCCGGTGACGCCGCCGCGACGGCGTCCGCGGACGCGAACGGGACGGCCACGGGGGGCGGGCAGGGGGCGCAGAAGGCCTCGGCGGCCGTGCTCGCGGTGGAACCGAAGGACGGCGCCCAGGACGTCGCGCCGAACGCGCTGCAGGTGTCCGTCTCCAAGGGCAAGCTGACCACGGTCGAGGTGACCGACAAGGACGGCAAGCCGGTCGAGGGCGCGATCACCGCGGACGGCAGCGGCTGGAAGCCCGCGGCGGCGCTGGCCGTCGGCATGGCGTACAAGGTGAACGCGCAGGCGAAGGACGACGCGGGCCTGGTGGCCGCGTCGACCACCTCGTTCACCACGCTGACGCCGGACAAGAAGGTCTCCACCAACGACAACATCGCCGACGGCGCCACCTACGGCGTCGGCATGATCGTCTCGGTGAACTTCAACAAGGACGTCAAGAACAAGGACGCCGTCCTCAAGGGCATCACCTTCGAGACCGACAACGGCACCACGGTCAAGGGCCACTGGTTCGACAGCCGCCGGGTGGACTTCCGGCCGGAGGAGTACTGGAAGCCGAACACCAAGGTGACCATCAAGTACCGGCTGAAGAACGTCGAGATCGCGCCGGGGGTCTACGGCGACGTGGACAAGGACGAGCCGTTCACCATCGGCCGGTCGATGATCTCCACCGCGGACGCCAAGACGCACCAGATGACGGTCGAGCGGGACGGCAAGAGCACCACCCTGCCGGTCACCCTGGGTGCGGACGCCACGCCGTCCTGGGGCGGGACGATGGTGATCATGGACAAGGAGAAGGTCACCCGGATGAACTCGCAGACCGTCGGTCTCGGCGGCGAGTACGACATCCAGGACGTGCCGCACGCGATGCGGCTGACCACCTCGGGCACCTTCCTGCACGGCAACTACTGGTCCAACCCCTTCGGCAAGTCCAACGGCAGCCACGGCTGCATCTCGATGCAGGACGTGAAGGGCGGCAGCGACAGCTCGGTCGCCGGCAAGTTCTACAACGACTCGATGGTCGGCGACGTGGTGAAGATCGTGAACACCAAGGAGAAGACCGTCTCGCCCTCCAACGGGCTGGGCGGCTGGAACGTGTCCTGGGCCAACTGGTAGGCCCGTCAGTTCGTCGCCGGGCGGCCCGGACCTCACCCGTTGGGGTCGGGCCGCCCGGTTTTCGGGGCGGAAAGCCCCTCGAATGGCGCAACCTTTCCGGTGGCGCGGCACATCTATGGGGTCGGGTCCGTCGGGGCCGCGGGGAGCAAGGGAGGGATCGACGTGAGGTCGATACGCAGGGTGGTGGCCGTCGGGCTGGTCGGCGGGGCGATGGCGTTGACCGCGGCCTGCAGTGGCGGCGGTGGTGGGGGCGGGAGCGCCGCCAAGGCCGATATCGGGGCCGGGGCGGCGGCGCCCGCGAGTTCGGCGCCGAAGGTCTCGACGGCCGCGGTGAGCATCGAGCCGAAGAACGGCGCGGTGGACGTGGCGCCGGGTGCGCTGAAGATCGGGGCGACGGGCGGCAAGCTCACCACCGTCAAGGTGAGCGACAAGACCGGCAAGGAGGTCCCCGGCACCATCGCCCCGGACGGCTCCAGCTGGACCCCGTCGACCGGGCTCGCGGTGGGAACCGCCTACCAGGTCAGCGCGATGGCCGCGGACGCCAACGGCGCGGTCACCACGGCGGACAGCAGCTTCACCACGCTGACCCCGGCGGCGCTGGCCAAGGCCTCCGACAACGTGGACGACAACGCGACGTACGGCGTCGGCATGATCGTCTCGGTGGAGTTCAGCAAGGACGTCGCCAACAAGGACGCGGTCGCGAAGGGCATCACCTTCGAGACCGACAACGGCACCGCGGTCAAGGGCCACTGGTTCGACGACCGGCGGCTGGACTTCCGGCCGGAGGAGTACTGGAAGCCGGGCACCAAGGTGACGGTGCACTACCGCCTCAAGAATGTGGAGATCGCCCCCGGGGTGTACGGCACCGACCGGGACGAGCCCTTCACGATCGGGCGATCCAAGGTTTCGACGGTTGACGCCGCCGCGCACAAGATGACGGTGGCCCAGAACGGGGCGTCGAGCGACATCGACATCACCTCCGGTTCGGACGAACACCCCACCTGGAACGGCACGATGGTGGTCATGTCGAAGGAGGGCACGGTGCGGATGCAGTCCAGCACCCTGCCCGGCATGACCGGCTCGCCGTACGACCTCCAGGTCCCGCACTCGATGCGGCTGACCACCAGCGGCACGTACGTGCACGGGAACTACTGGAGCGGTGGCGCCTTCGGCGAGGACAACGTCAGCCACGGCTGCGTGGGCCTGCGGGACGTCAAGGGCGGCGGTGACTCCACCACGATGGGCAAGTTCTACGCGGACTCGCTGGTCGGGGATGTGGTGATCGTGAAGAACTCGGTCAAGAAGGAGACGCTCGACCCGGCGAACGGGCTGAGCGGCTGGAACCTGCCGTGGAGCAAGTGGTGATCGCCAGGTAGACGCGGTTCGACGTCAACCCGGGCTTGACTTCGGTCGGCCCGGGTCGACGCTTTTCCGGCGCAGGGTTGCTCCGGGCATATGCCGTCGCGGGGGGAGATCGTTTGCTCATTGTCCGTACGCGGCTGCTTGCGTTCCGCAATGATGGACCGCATGGCGGGTTGGGGCGAAACAGATCAGTCATCGGTTCCCGCGGCCGGCGTGGTCGCGGAGGCGTCGTGGATCGACGTCCAGGGTGCGCTCTCGGCGCTGGAGCGGCTGAGCTCCGAGGAGCTGCAGGAGATGTACTCCGACAGACTGTGTGACCAGTCGGCGCCCAACGAGGTACGACTGCCGTCCCGTCCGGAGTCGGGGCCGGTGGCCCGCCGGCTGGTGCTGAACGTCCTGGAGTCCTGGGGTCTCCACCAGTGCCTGGAGGCCGGGGAGTTGCTCACCAGTGAGCTGGTGTCCAACGCGGTGCGGCACGCCGCCGGGCGCACCATCGGCCTCCACGTCAGCCGCAAGCCCGGCTGGCTGCGGATCGAGGTCCGCGACTCCTCCCGGGCGCTGCCCTGCATGATCCTCGCCGAGGCCAGGCCGGTGAACGAGCGCGGCCGAGGCCTGAAGATCGTCGACGACCTCGCCGACCGCTGGGGCGCCGACCTGCTGCCGCGCGGCAAGGGCGTCTGGTTCGAGCTGAAGATCCGCGAGCGGCACTGAGGCGCTGTCGGCGGGCTGCGGATACGCGCAGGGCCCCCGGAACCGCCGTGGTCGGCGTTTGGGGGCCCCTGCAAGTCATCGCGCCGGCCAAGGGGGTGCGTGCCGCGCGATGGGCGTCGGCAGTGCCAGGTCGGGCCCGCCGAAGTTCGATACCCCGACTATCGCATGGATCTCAGCATGTGGGCAAACCGGGCGTCTTGGATTGAAAGGTTTGTAACCTACTTCACCTTTGGATTTTGCATAGGTTAACGCCATGGCCTGTGAATATTCATGATCGCGGTGAAGTGATCAGTGCTTGACGGGCTCGGGCGGCATGTGCGTGGACGCTGGCCGGGGAGAGGGCCCGGCGGGGTGGCGGGGCCTTCGGGGTGCCATGGCAGGCGCGGCAGAGGCCGCCCAGGAGGGCGTGCGGACGGCAGGGGGTGCGGCAGTCGGTGCACTCGATGATGCGGGCTCGTTCTGGCTGGGGGCGTGGGCGTTCCGGGGGCATCTTGTCGAGCAGGCGGCGGCGGGTGAAGGCCGCGGGGCTGTGGACGCCGTCCGGCGGGAGCCCCGCGGTGAGAGCGGTGGTGAAGAGGGCCGGGGTGGTGCCCCGGGCCAGCCACTCGGCGGCGAGCGGTTCGAGAGCGGTGCAGTCGGCGGCGGAGAGCGCCAGGCGGGCGTCGGCGAGGCCGAGGCCGGCGAGGGCGGCGTACGCAGCCGAGGGGGAACTTCTCTGGCTTCAGGAACGCGTCCGCTCCCACCAGCATCCCCTTCGCGTCGCACAGCTCATCGGCCACCTGCAGCAACTTGAGCGACGGCTTCCGCCTCCCCGCCTCCATCGACCGCACGCTCTCGATGTCGTAGTTGGATGCCTGGCTCAACTGCTCCCGCGTCACGCCCGCCTTTTCACGCCACCGCTTGAGCTGATCGCCGCAGTACTTCCACGACATCGGGTTCTGCTTCGGCGTGCTCACGGCCCTGCGCCCCTCCCTGCCCTGGTCACAGGGCGGTTCAAGCTCTCGCTGTACCACCGGCGTTACTCCCGAGGCTATGCCCGTCTACCGACCCTTGAAGGGTGAAATGGCCGAACTCGGCCCTTGTGAGTGAAGCCTCCCCTGTCGCCTCCTCGAGGATTCTGATGATCACTCAGCCCGTGGACGTCGTCGAGTGGATGCTCCCCCGCCACCCCCCACTCCGGGCCGTGCCCGAATCCGGCTCCTCCGGCAGGCCTACGAGTGGCAGGTGCCCGACGAGTCCACCGAGACCGCCCTGCTCCTCCTCAGCGAACTCGTCACCAACGCCTGCCGCCACGCCCGGAGCCCGCGCGACCGCCTGATCGGCGTCCGCCTCCTCCTCCCCACCCGGTCTGTTCTCCGCGTCGAGGTCTACGACGCCAGCGACGACCTCCCCGTCCCCCGTCACGCCGCCCCGGAGGACGAGTCCGGTCGCGGCCTCGAACTCGTCGCCGCCCTCGCCACCTCCTGGGGCGCCGACCCGCGAGGCAAGGGCTACGTCGGCAAAACCGTCTGGTTCACCCTCGACCTCCCCTCGCCGGCCAGCCCGCCCGCACCGGACGCGGCCTTCGCGGAAGACGTGGCCTCCGCTCGCACCCTGCTCGGCGACGAGACCACCGGTCGGCCCGGCGAGTGAGAGCGTAGGAAGTCGACCCCGTCGACTTCCTACGCTCCTGCCTGGCGGCGGCCGCTACACCGCGTCAGGCGAATGCCCGGTGATCCGGTCGAGTGCCAGGTCCACATCGATGGCGAACTCCTCGTCCACCCCTTCGCGCAGGGCCCGCAGCATCCGGACGGCCTCCTCGGCGTACGCCCCGCCGATGTCGTGCAGGTGCTCGGCACGGGCCAGTTCGTTCTCCCAGCCGTCGTTCATCAGGTCCTCGGCACGCACCACTGCGGCCGCCTCGTCGCGCGTGGCCGGATCGAGCCGGGCCATGGCCACCGCGGCCATCCAGCGCAGCTGGACCGCGCGAGCCGGAGCCGACTGGCCGGACTGCGGGTCGGCTATCGCGCCGCGCAGCGCGGCCACCGCCTCGTCCCTGTACTCGGGGCCGAGCGCGGCGATCGCCTCCGCGGCCCAGATCCGGTCCTCGTCGAACGCCCCCGTCGCCCCCGCCGGCCCGCGCAGCCGCTCGGCGAGCGCCGCACGGTGCTGCCCCGCGTACTCCGCCATGGACTCTGCGAGCCGTTCCGCGAGCGACACGGGAAAGTCGCGGCCGAGCACGGCCCGCGTCGCATGCTCCTGCTCCGCCTCACCGGCAAGCCCCAGCGCCCGTACCGCCGCCGTCAGTTCGCCCCAGGGGGTGGCGGTGTCGCGCACGGCCCGCCGCAGGGCAAGGACCTCGCGGCCGGTGAGTCGATCCATTGCTGCTCCTTCGCTCGTGTTCGCGGGCCGCAGTTTAGGAGGCGCCGCCGACAGCCCGGGCCTCATCGACATGGCCGGGGGCGACCTCGCTGTCGCGCAGTTCGGCAGGGCTGCCGTTGTGCGTGGCCATGAACCCGTGGCGAGCTTGGGAGCCCGGCGCACGCCTGGGTGGAAGCCCGCATCGGCGGGGACGGCACCCGTGCAGGTTCGAGCCCTTCCTTCTCCGCACGCGGTCAGAGGAGCAGGAAGCCCGGCCAGCTGGAGGGGAACCAGCCTTCCAGGGGGCGCAGTTCGGGTTCGGTGGCGGGATGGGTCGCCAGGACGGCCTGGCGTACCTCGCCGCCCCCGTTGAGGGTGCTCAGCTCGCCGCCGGCGGCGGCCAGCGTGATCGTGAGGCCGTCGCGCTGCAGGACGTACCGGTTCGCTCCGTCGGACCAGAGGCCGCCCGGCTCCGGCAGGCAGGGGCTGAAAGGGCCGGTCGTGAGGTTCTCACCGTCCGCGGACAACAGGGAGTGGCCGCAGGGGTCGCTGTAGCCCGGGGAGACCGTCTCGACCGCGGCCTTGTCGAAGCCGTCGCCGATTCCGCCGGTGTTGGCCAGGTCCGCCTGGTCGCTGAGCACGAAGACCGCCCGGTGTCCGTCCCCACTGATCCCGGTGACCTGCACATCCGCCGAGAGGACCGGCCGCAGCAGGGACCGGGACGGGATCCCGGCCCCGCGCATCAGGTCCTGGACCCCGACCTCCCGCTGCATCGCCCGCAGCGGGAACGCGAGTACGGACACGCCCAGCAGCGTGCCGACGGCGGCCAGCAGGGCGGTGCGTGAGCGCAGCACCACGGCGCCGGCCAGGGCGAAGGACGGGAGGGCGAACACCAGCGCGCTCAGCAGGCCCGGGCGGAAGGGCAGCAGGAGGGCCAGCCCGTGGGTAGCGGCGAGGCCGAGCGCCATCAACGCGGGTGCCAGCAGCCGGCACCACCGGGGGGCGGACGGCCTCAGGGCGTGGACGCTCGGGAAGAGCGCGGGTATGACGACCGCGAGCGTCACCACCAAGTGCAGGATCGCGGGGACGCGCCCGTCGGGGTCGAAGTGCTGGACGGCGCTGCCGACGGCCACCGAGGTCAACGACGGCAGGGCGCAGGCCGCACCGAGGGTGACGACCTGCCAGCGCCGGTTCGAGGTCGGACGAACCGGTGCGCGCCCCTGCGCCGTGACCGCGTACGGATCGTGCGGCTCGACCGCGGCCATCGCTTCCCCCAGGTACTCGGTGCCTTGGACCCGTCAGTGGGACGAGCTCGCCCGGATCTTGGTTGCGGCAGGTGGAAAGCCGCCTTGCACGGCCGTGGCGAAGAAGGGCCCGCAGGTCATCGCCGTAGACGGGGAGCGCTGTCGCTGGGTGGTCGCGCCCAACGACGAGCCCGGTCCGGCGGTCGTTGTCCTGCGGATCAGTTGGTCTTCGGGCGAAGAATCGTCATGGCGGCGAGCGGTTTCGCGCCGGTACCATCGGGCTCGTGAACGTGTACTGGCACGCCGTGCTGCCACCGCTCAGCGCCTGATCGGGCGCTCGCTTCGGTGGTTTGATCCCGTCGCCCCCGCTCAGGGGGTTCTGCGGCGTGCGCCCGTTTCGAAACCAGTTCCCCTGACGGTTTTCGACGACGGAAGTACACGACTGTGCCGAATCGTTTGTCCGTGCATGCGCGCGCTCGTCTGGCCCCCGCGCCTCGCCGTACCCGCCCGATCGACGGGCCGTTGCCGATCCTGGTCTCCGCGTTGCTGTGGGGCACCACCGGAACGGCCGCCTCGTTCGCGCCCGCAGGCGCTCCGGCGGCCGGGATCGGGGCCGCCGCGCTGGCGCTCGGCGGGGCGCTGCTGTTCCTCACCGACCGGGCCGCGTCGGCGCTGCCCCGGGTGTGCGGGGTGGGTGAGCGGTGGCTGCTGCTGGTCGGGGCGGTGGCCGTGGTGGGGTACCCGGTCACCTTCTACCCGGCGGTGACCCGCACCGGGGTCGCGGTCTCGACGGTGATCGCGCTGGGGAGCGCGCCGGTGTTCACCGGACTGCTCGGGTGGCTCGCCCGGCAGGGGCGGCCGAGCGGGCGGTGGGCCGGGGCCACGGCGCTGGCCGTGCTCGGCTGCGGGGTGCTGGTGCTCGGGCCCGAACTCGTCGGGGAGGGCGGTGCGGCGGTGGATCCGCTCGGGCTGCTGCTGGCGGCGCTCTCCGGGCTCTCGTACGCGGTGTACTCGCTGATCGCCGGGCGGCTGATCGCGGCCGGGCACCCGTCCGGCGGGGTGATGGGCGCGATGTTCGGCGGTGCGGCGGTGTTGGTGCTGCCCGTGCTGCTCGCCGGCCCCACCGGCTGGCTGCTCTCGGTACGCGGAGCGGGTGTCGTGCTGCACCTCGGGGTGATCACCACCTTCCTCGCGTACCGGCTCTTCGGCCACGGCCTGCGCCACACCTCGGCACAGACCGCCACCACCCTGACCCTCGCCGAACCCGCTGTCGCCGCCGTCCTCGGCGTCGCGGCCCTGGGCGAGCGCCTGCCGACGGTGTCCTGGTGCGGGCTCGCGGTGCTCGCGGGCGGCCTGGCCGTCCTGACCATCCCCGGTCGGCGGTAGGCGGTTGCTGCCGCACACCAGAAGTCGGCCCGGCCGACTTCTGGTGTGCGGGCTTCTGCGGTGCGGGCTCGCCGTGCTTGCGGTCGCTCTGGCGGTCCTGACGCTGCTCGGTCTGCTGCTGCACGGGAAGTCGGACGGGCCGACTTCTGGTGCGGCGGGCGGTCCGCTCAGCCCAGGAGGCCGCCGGTGTACGGGTCTTCGGCGAGGAGGCGCCAGGAGTGGCGAGGGGTCGCCCAGGCCTCCGGGTCCACCCGCTCGACCAGCTCCTCGACGACGGTCCGCAGGAACATCTGAGGGTTGAACACCTGCCAGTCCTCGCCCTCGTCGTCCGCGTACTCCCAGCGGTCGTGGTCGGCGCGCAGCCGCTCGTACGTCCACAGGGCGTAGAGCAGGGCGGAGACGTCCCGGTGCAGGTACGACGCCGGGTCGTCGGCCCCGTACAGGCCGGGCAGCTCCAGGCGGCCGGTCGCGCCGTCGAGTGCGATCACCAGGTCGTGCGGCCAGTAGGCGAGGGCGAGGCGGCCGGGGTGGGTGGAGTCCAGGGCGGCGAGCGGGTCGTCGGGGGCGACGCCGAACATCTCGCTGTCGAGCGGCAGGCCCGCCTCGACGAGGAGCCGCCGGGTCGGCTCGTGGGTGAGTTCGTCGGGCAGGTCCTCGGCGCGGTAGCGGCGGACGGCGCCGTCCCCGTCGTCACCGACCAGCCGGGCGAGGTCCGCGACGAGGTCCGGTTCGAAGACGTAGGCGGAGCCGCCCGGTTCGCCCGGGCGGGCGCCCCAGGCCAGGGACGCGACCAGCAGGGCCGTGCACCAGTGCGCGGACCGGGCGGTACCGGCGAACAGCGGCCCGTCGACCGCCCGCATTCGCTGCTCGGCGGCCGCCACCACGGCGTCCGCCACCGCCGCGCCCCGGCGGCCCCCACGGGCGTCCGGGTCCGCTGCGCCGGTCGCGACCGCCTCGACCTCTTGGACCAGGGCGACGAGCGCGCGCAGCGAGGTGGCGAGCACGTCACCCTCGGGACCATCGCCGAGCCGCACCTCACCCGTCGCACCGTCGAGGACGACCGGATCGCCGTACACCGCCTCGCCGAGCACGATCCACCGCCCGCCCCCACCCGGCGCAGCAGCGGGGGCCCGGAACTCCAGGAACGCGCCGTCCCCGGGCAGCCCCTCCGTCAACAGGTGCTCGCGACTGGGCTCGTGCGTCAGCCCCTCCGGCAGGTCCATCACGTCCGGCATCCCCGTTCCCCGTCCCGCTCTTCAGCTCCGCGATCGATCGGTCGAGAGCGTACGAGAGGCCCCCGACAGCGACTCCCGCGGGGGTTCGAAGTTCCGCGCACAGGAAGTCGGACCGGCCGACTTCCTGTGCAGCGGCGGCTGGTTGACTGGGCGCCGTGGACGAACCGGAGATCTCGCAGGGGTCGCTGTTCCAGTCCGCAGCCGAGGCGCTGCGCCCACTGGCCCGGCTCACCCTGGACCTGGACGAAGTGGCCCGGCGGCTCGGCCTCGCGCCGGAGCAGTCTTGGGACGGGTGCGGCGCCCTGCGGGTGGCGTGCTTCGTGCTGGGCGGGACGGACTTCGCGGTCGGCCACCATGACAGCGATCCGGTCGCCACGACCGTCTGGAGCACGAGGGCCGGGCCCGTAGACGACGGGGAACGGCTCGGCATCCTCCTCGCCGCGCTCGGTGCCGGACCGGAGGCGGTGCTGAAGCCGGGCCTGCCGGTCGCCCTGTGGCAGGGCGCAGTTCGGCAGGAGCAGTCGCACCAGCTGTTCTGGGAGCGCTTCCGCAAGCGCCCGGGCATGTACACCGGCCGGGTGGCCTACGGCCCCGTGGCCTCCTACCTCGGCGGCTACGACATGGCCACGGGAGGAGCGCTGCTGGGCGGGTTCCATCAGTGGCTGGTGGTGAAGTTTTGGAACGGCGGCAACCTCCACTGGTCGGGCCTGGTCGCCCACGAAGTGTTCCCCGACGGCCTCCCGGAGGACCAGTGGTCCCCGGAGCAGGAACGTCACGCCGTCCAGGAACTGCTCCGGCTGTTGGACGAGTTCTTCGAGCAGCGTGAGCTGCCGTCATGCTGATCCCGGGGTACGGGGACGGCCCGCTGGCGGCGGGTGAACCGCTGTTGGAGGGCGGCGGGTTCTGGTGGTGCCACCTGGTGGGGCCGGCGGAACCGGGCCCCGGCGAGGGTTGGTTGGAGCCCGAGCGGTTCGGGGCGGACGGCGCCGATGCCGACGCGATGACCGAGCGGCTGTACGACGGCGGGGCCTGGCCGGTGTTCCGGGTGCCGTTCGACGGCGGACGCGTGGCGGCGGTGGTCTACCGGAACCTGGAGGGTGACGGCGGGGTCGAGTTCCTGCTGGCCCTTCCCGGGCGGTCCCGGCCGGAGGTCCTCGCAGACTTCGACGGTGACTGGCGGGGGGCGGGCGTGACCTGGCCTGAGCTCGTGCGCATCGCCGACGCGCCCGACCAGGAGGCCGACGGGGTGCACGACCCGGCCGAGCGGCTGCTCCTGATGCCGCCCGCGTTGGACGGATCGGAGCCGCCGGCCGGTGCGGTGGAGCGGGTCGCGAAGGCGCTGGTGGTGGCCGGGGCGCCGGAGGACTCCGCCCGTGGGACGGCGGTGCGACTGCTGGAAGGGCATCGGCGCTGGGCGGGATACCTCTCCGTGGGGGACTCGCCGCTCAGTGGGTAGGGTGCGGTTGATCGAGTGATCCGCGGGGGCCAAGTGGATTGCCGCGCAGGAGTCCTGGCCTCCCCGTCCGTTGACGAAGGGGTCTGCAGTCATGTCGGAATCCGCTACGCCCGGCCCGCTGGAGCTGCTCGCCCGCTACCGGCGGGCGATGCTCGACCTGGATGCGGATGCGCTGGCCGAGCTGTACGCCGAGGAAGGGGTGCACGAGTTCCCGTTCCTGTTCCCGGGGATGCCCGAGCGCTACCGGGGGCGGGAGGAGGTGCGGGCCGGGTACCGGGCAGCGTGGGGGGCGAGTGAGGCGCGGCCGGAGGAGATCTGGGAGGTCGCGGTCCACCCGGGCGCCGATCCCGAGGTGCTCACCGTGGAGCAGCTGGTGATCGGCCGGGTTGCTTCCACGGGTAAGGAGTTCGCCCTCCCGGGCCTGCTGGTGATGCGGACCCGGGGTGGGCAGCTGGTGCACGTCCGCGACTACATGGACGGCCTGGGGGTGGCCCGTGCGATGGGACGGCTGGGTGCCGTGGCCGCCCGCCTGGAGGCCCAGGGCTGAGGCGGCTCAGATGCCGAAGTGGGCGGCGATGCCGTCGAGGACGCAGTCGAGGCCGGTCGTGAAGTGCCAGTCGGGGTCGTCCTTGCGGGTGGCCTGCTGCAGGTACCGCTGGTAGGTCGGGTAGCGGCCGGTGCCCATCAGGTAGGTCATCCGGGGTGCCAGGCCGGCGCGGGTCTCGTCGCCGTCGGACCAGCCACGGGCGCGGCGCAGGTCCTGGAGGGCGACCTCGGTGGCGGACGAGCCGTGGACGTAGATGGCGACGGTGCGGAAGATCGCCATGGTGGTGTCGGCGTCCAGGCCGTGTTCCGCGAGGGCGGCGAACGCCCTTTCCGGGACGGCGAGCTGGTTGGGACTGAGGGAGAACGGGGTGGCCGCCCGAGTGATCCAGGCGTGGGCCAGGCTCATCGCGCGCAGGTGGACGGCGAGTGAGTGCATGGCCTCGCGCCAGCCGGCGGCGGGGGTGTCCAGGGGGAGCTGGCCGTACACGAAGTCGACCATCAGCTCGATGAGTTCGTCCTTGCCGGAGACGTACCGGTAGGCGGCCATCGGGGCCACGCCGAGGGCGGTGGCGAGGCGGCGCATGGTGACGGCGTCCAGGCCCTCGGTGTCGGCGATGGCGACCGCGGCCTCGGCGATCCGGTGCGGGGTCAGGGTGGTGCGCGGCGCGGGGGACGGGCGGTCGAGCCGCTCCCAGAGGGGGGGCTGGGGCTGGTTGCGGTCGTCGGCTCCGGTGCTGCTGTCCCCGGTGGGGGCCTGCTGAGCGGGCATGGGGGCGGGCTCCTTCCGGCTGGAGTCTCCACCGTACCACCCGCGTGTACGACGTATCTCGGGAGTGGACGGCGTACGCAACCGTGTGTACGTTGTATCCAGCCGATACGGCGTACACATCGTCCCGGAGGGGGAACATCCATGTCCACCGAGCAGAATCTGCAGGTCGCGGTCGTCCTCGGCAGCACCCGTACCGGCCGCTTCGGCCCCGTCGTCGCCGACTGGCTGCTCGGCCACCTCGACGCCCGCGGCGACATGAACGCGGACCTGGTCGACCTGGCCGCCACCCCGCTGCCCACCGTCTTCCCGTCCTTCGGAGGCGAACTGCCGCCCGGTGAGGCCGAGTTGCTCGCCGCCGTGTCGCCCCGACTGGCGGCCGCCGACGCCTTCGTGTTCGTCACGCCCGAGTACAACCACAGCTTCCCGGCCCCGCTGAAGAACGCCATCGACTGGCACAACCAGCAGTGGCACGGCAAGCCGATCGGTTTCGTCTCCTACGGCGGGCTCTCCGGCGGCCTCCGGGCGGTGGAGCAACTGCGCGTGGTGATGGCCGAGTTGAGCAGTGTGACGATCCGCAACACGGTCAGCTTCCACGGCGCCGCGCAGGCCTTCGACGCCGACGGCAAGCCGCGTGACCCGGCCGCCGACGCCGCCGCCAAGACCCTGCTCGACCAACTGGCCTGGTGGGCCCACGCGTTGCGGGACGCCCGGCAGACCCGCCCGTTCGCCGTCTGAGCCCGGGACAGGGGAACGGCCATGACCGCGGAACCGATCGACGACCGCCCCAAGCCGCCGCTGCTCGGCGTCCTCGGGCTGATGCTCGGCATCTTCCTCTCGGCCCTCGACGGCCAGATCATCGGCACCGCGCTGCCGACCATCGTCGGTGACCTCGGCGGGCTGGAACACCTCGCCTGGGCGGTCACCGCCTACCTGCTCACCTCGGCCGCCGCCACCCCGCTGTGGGGCCGGCTCGGCGACCTGTACGGGCGCAAGGGCGCCTATCAGTGGGCCGTCGCGGTGTTCCTGGTCGGTTCGATGCTGTCCGGACTGGCGCAGAACATGGGCCAGCTGATCGCCTTCCGGGCGGTCCAGGGGGTCGGTGCGGGCGGGCTGATGGTCGGGGCGCTCTCGGTGATCGGGGTGCTCGTGCCCGCCTCCGACCGGGGCCGGGTGCAGTCGGTGATCGGCGTGCTGATGCCGATCGCCTTCGTCGGCGGGCCGCTGCTCGGCGGCTTCCTCACCGACCGCCTCAGCTGGCGCTGGGCCTTCTACGTCAACCTGCCGGTCGGCGTGTTCGCCCTGCTCGCGGTCGGCGCCGGGGTGCGGCTGCAGAAGGCCGAGCGGGTCCGCGCCCCCTTCGACTGGGCCGGGGTCGCCCTGCTGACCACCGGCATCCTCGGGCTCACCCTGGTCAGCAGCTGGGGCGGGACGCTGTACCCCTGGACCTCGCCGCTGATCCTCGGGACCGCAGTGGTCGCGGTCGCCGCGCTGGCCCTCTTCGTCCGCACCGAACTGCGCGCCCCCGGACCGCTGGTCCCGCCCGCGCTGTTCCGCAACCGCAACTTCACGGTGTCCCAGGTGCTGGGCTTCCTCAGCGGCGCGGTCATGCTCGCCCTGATCGGCTACCTGCCGCAGTACCTCCAGCTCGTCCAGGGCGCGTCGCCGACCACCGGCGGGCTGCTCCTGCTGCCGCTGATGCTCGGCATGATGGGCACCCAGCTGGTCACCGCCCGGTTGATGGGCAGGCCCGGCGGCGAGCGGCGCTACCCGCTGCTCGGCGGGGTGCTGGCACTGGCCGGGTCCGCGCTCCTGCTGCTCCTGGGGACGGACACGCCGGTGGCGCTGGCCTCCGGCCTCACCGCGGTCGCCGGGATCGGCATCGGACTGCTCATGCAGAGCACCATGCTGACCTCGATGGGCGCCGTGCCGCGCCAGGACATGGGCGCGGCGATGGGCGTGGTGACCCTGCTGCGCAGCATTGGCGGTTCGCTCGGGACGGCCGCCCTCGGCGCGGTCTACACGGCGCGGCTGACCGCCTCCCTGGGGGCGCGGCTGAGCCCGGCCGAGGCCGCCCACCTGACCGGCGGCGGCGGGCTGACCCCGGCCGCGCTGGCGGGGCTGCCGTCGGCCGTCCGGGACGCCGTCGGCACGGCGGTCACCAGCGGGCTGCACGGCACGGTGGCCGGGGGCGTCGCCCTGGCGGCGGTGGCGACGGCGGTCGCCTGCCTGGCCCGGCCGGACGCACCGGAGCCGCGGGAGGCCGCGACGCCGACGAGGGAGCAGGCGGCGGTCCGGAGCTAGCGGGTCGGCCCCCGGGCGCTACGGGGTTGCGCCCGGGGGCCGACCGTCAGGCGTCCGTGATCAGCACTCGATGACGTTCACGGCGAGGCCGCCGCGCGAGGTCTCCTTGTACTTGATCTTCATGTCGGCGCCGGTCTCCTTCATCGTCTTGATCGCCTTGTCCAGCGAGACGTGGTGACGCCCGTCGCCGCGCAGCGCCATCCGGGCCGCGGTGACGGCCTTGACCGACGCCATGCCGTTGCGCTCGATGCAGGGGATCTGGACCAGGCCGCCGACCGGGTCGCAGGTGAGGCCGAGGTTGTGCTCGATGCCGATCTCGGCGGCGTTCTCGACCTGCTCGGGGGTGCCGCCGAGGACCTCGGCGAGACCGCCGGCGGCCATCGAGCAGGCGGAGCCGACCTCCCCCTGGCAGCCGACCTCGGCGCCGGAGATGGAGGCGTTCTCCTTGAAGAGCATGCCGATGGCGCCGGCCGCGAGTAGGAAGCGGACGATGCCGTCGTCGTCGGCGCCCGGGATGAAGTTCAGGTAGTAGTGCAGGGTGGCGGGGATGATCCCGGCCGCGCCGTTGGTCGGCGCGGTGACCACCCGGCGGCCGGAGGCGTTCTCCTCGTTCACCGCCATCGCGTAGAGGGTCACCCACTCCATCGCGTTGGCCGGGCCGATCCCCTCGGCGCGCAGCGCCCGGGCGGCCGCGGCGGCCCGGCGGCGGACCTTCAGCCCGCCCGGCAGGATGCCCTCGCGGGTCATGCCGGCCCGCACGCACTCCTGCATCACGGACCAGATCTCCAGCAGCCCGGTCCGGATCTCCTCCTCGCTGCGCCAGGCCTTCTCGTTCTCCAGCATCAGGCCGGAGATCGACAGTCCGGTCTCCCGGGTGAGCCGCAGCAGCTCCTCGCCGGTGCGGAAGGGGTAGCGCAGCGCGGTGTCGTCGGGCTTGACCCGGTCCGCGCCGATCGCGTCCTCGTCCACGACGAAGCCGCCGCCGACCGAGTAGTAGGTCTTCTCCAGCAGCGTCGAGCCGTCCGCCGCGTACGCCCACAGGGTCATGCCGTTGGCGTGGTACGGCAGCGAGCGGCGCCGGTGCAGGATCAGCTGGGTGTCGGGGTCGAAGTCGATCGGGTGCTCGCCGAGCAGGCTGAGCCGCTTCTCGGCGGTGATCCGCTCGACGTCCTTGTCCGCCTGGTCGACGTCGACGGTGCGGGGCGAGTTGTCCTCCAGGCCCAGCAGGACGGCCTTCGGGGTGCCGTGGCCGTGGCCGGTGGCGCCCAGCGAGCCGTACAGCTCGGCGCGCACGCCGGTGACCCGGTCCAGCAGGCCTTCGGAGCGCAGCCGGCGGGCGAACATCCGGGCCGCGCGCATCGGGCCGACGGTGTGGGAGCTCGACGGGCCGATGCCGATGGAGAAGAGGTCGAAGACGCTGATGGCCACGGGGGACGTCCTTGTCTGGTCTCGTGGAAGGACTTGCGGGCAGGGGGATGACACGGGACGGGGCACCGCGCGCACTGTCCAGTGTGCGCGGTGCCCCGGGGCCCCAGGTGCACCGGCGGGGTGAGGCCGGTCACCTCATCCCGAGCGGGATCACTCCTGGCCGGCCAGGTTCGGGTAGAGCGGGTACTTCTCGGCCAGGGCGGTGACCCGGGCCTTCAGCGCGGCGGCGACGGTCTCGTCGAAGGCGGGCTTGAGCGCCTCGGCGATGATGTCGGCGACCTCGCGGAAGTCCTCGGCCCGGAAGCCGCGGGTGGCCAGGGCCGGGGTGCCGATGCGCAGGCCGGAGGTGACCATCGGCGGGCGCGGGTCGTTCGGGATGGCGTTGCGGTTGACGGTGATGCCGACCTCGTGCAGCCGGTCCTCCGCCTGCTGGCCGTCGAGCTGGCTGTTGCGCAGGTCGACCAGGACGAGGTGGACGTCGGTGCCGCCGGACAGCACGGAGGCGCCGGCCTCGGCGACGTCGGCCTGCAGCAGGCGCTCGGCGAGGATCCGGGCCCCCTCCAGGGTGCGCTGCTGGCGCTCCTTGAACTCCTCCGAGGCGGCGACCTTGAAGGCGACGGCCTTGCCCGCGATCACGTGCTCCAGCGGACCGCCCTGCTGGCCGGGGAAGACCGCGGAGTTGATCTTCTTCGCCCACTCGGCCTTGGACAGGATGACGCCGCCGCGCGGGCCGCCCAGGGTCTTGTGGGTGGTGGTGGTGACCACGTCCGCGTACGGCACCGGGTTCGGGTGCAGTCCCGCGGCCACCAGGCCGGCGAAGTGCGCCATGTCCACCATGAGCAGCGCGCCGACCTCGTCGGCGACCCGGCGGAACTCGGCGAAGTCCAGCTGGCGCGGGTAGGCGGACCAGCCGGCGATGATCAGCTTCGGCTGGTGCTCCTTGGCCAGGCGCTCGACCTCGGCCATGTCGACCTGGCCGGTCTTCTCGTCGACGTGGTACGCGACCACGTTGTAGAGCTTGCCCGAGAAGTTGATCTTCATGCCGTGGGTCAGGTGACCGCCGTGGGCCAGGTTCAGGCCCAGGATGGTGTCGCCCGGCTGGATCAGCGCGAACATCGCGGCGGCGTTGGCCTGCGCGCCGGAGTGCGGCTGGACGTTGGCGTGCTCGGCGCCGAACAGCGCCTTGACGCGGTCGATCGCGATCTGCTCGACCACGTCGACGTGCTCGCAACCGCCGTAGTAGCGGCGGCCGGGGTAGCCCTCGGCGTACTTGTTGGTGAGCACCGAGCCCTGGGCCTCCATGACCGCCACCGGGGCGAAGTTCTCGGAGGCGATCATCTCCAGGGTGGTCTGCTGGCGGTGCAGCTCGGCGTCGACCGCGGCGGCGATCTCCGGGTCGAGGGCGTGCAGGGACTGGTTGAGAACCGTCATGGTGTGGTCTTCCCGGGAGGAGGGGGGAAAGGGGCCGGGGCGGGACGGACCACGGTGCCGCGGCCCGTCCCTGCGGGGCTCAGCCCTGGGGGTTGGTGAGCGCGTCGTACTCGTCGGCGCTGAGCAGCTCGTCGGTCGACTCGACCCGGACCTTGAACAGCCAGCCGCCCTCGAACGGGGCGCTGTTGACCAGGCCGTTGTCGTCCAGGACGTCCTGGTTGACCTCGGTGACCTCGCCGGTCACCGGGGAGTACAGGTCGCTGACCGACTTGGTGGACTCCAGCTCGCCGCAGGTCTCGCCGGCGGTCACGGTCGCGCCCACCTCGGGCAGGTCCACGTAGACGATGTCACCGAGCGCGTCGGCGGCGTGCTTGGTGATGCCGACCGTGGAGACACCGTCCACGGCGGCGGTCAGCCACTCGTGCTCCTTGGTGTACTGCAGGTGCTGGGGGTTGCTCATGGCGTCATTCTCCAGGATGGGAAGCGGGTACGACGCAGCGGGCCGCCGCACGGACGGCTCCGACGTGCGTGAACGGGAAACTCGGCGGGCCCGGAGGGGCCTCAGCGGGCGCGCTTGTAGAACGGCAGCGCCACGACCTGGACGGGCTCGTGCTTGCCGCGTACGTCCACCGCGACGGTGGTGCCGGGGGCGGCGTGGGCCGCGTCGACGTAGGCCATCGCGATCGGCTGCCCCAGCGTCGGGGACGGCGCGCCCGAGGTGATCCGGCCGATCGGGGTGCCGTCGGCGGAGACCACCGCGTACTCGGCGCGGGGCACGCGCTTGCCCTCGGAGACGAGGCCGACCAGGACCTTCGGCGGGTTGGTCTCGGCCGCGGCGGCGGCCTGCTTCAGCGCCTTGCGGCCGACGAACGCGCCCTCGTTGGTGGTCTTGTCGAAACGGACGACCCGGCCCAGGCCCGCGTCGAAGGGGGTCAGGTCGGTGGACAGCTCGTGCCCGTACAGCGGCATGCCCGCCTCCAGGCGCAGCGTGTCGCGGCAGGACAGGCCGCACGGGACCAGGCCGTGGCCCTCGCCCGCGGCGGTCAGCGCCTGCCAGACGGGCTCGGCGTCGACCGGGTGGCAGAAGATCTCGAAGCCGTCCTCGCCGGTGTAGCCGGTGCGGGCGAGCAGCACCTCGCGGCCGGCCACCTTCGCCGGGAGGATCGCGTAGTACTTCAGGCCGGGCAGGTCGGCGTCGGTGGTCTTCGCCAGGACGGCGGTGGCCTCCGGGCCCTGGACGGCGATCAGCGCGTAGGTGTCGCGGTCGTCGGTGACGACGGCGTCGAAGCCCTTGGCACGGGCGATCAGCTCGTCCAGCACCAGCTGGGCGTTGGAGGCGTTGGCGACCACCAGGAAGGCGTCCTCGCGCAGGCGGTAGACGATCAGGTCGTCCAGGATGCCGCCGTCCTCGGCGCAGATCATGGTGTAGCGGGCGCGCAGCACGCCGAGCGCGGAGACGAAGCCGACCAGGGCGTGGTCCAGCATCTCGCCGGCCTGCGGGCCGGTGACGGTGATCTCGCCCATGTGCGAGAGGTCGAACAGGCCGGCCTTGGTGCGGACGGCGAGGTGCTCCTCGCGCTCACTGCCGTAGCGCAGCGGCATGTCCCAGCCGGCGAAGTCGGTCATGGTCGCGCCGAGGGCGCGGTGCAGCGCGTCGAGCGCGGTCAGGCGGAGGGACGACATGGCCAGGAACTCCTCGGTCGGGGCACTCAGGGGTGCGCGTGCCGGGACCGGACCCGCTCGGGGACCGACCCTGCGCGCGGGCATGCGGCGGCGTGGGTCTCCCCATCTGTCGTCGAACCTGAGAGCTTCACCGCCCACCTGCCCGCAGCTGGTTCCAGCATCAGCTGGTTCCAGCATCGGGGACAGGATGGCGGCTTGCACCGTGGGTGGGCGCGCGACAGGGCCGTGCGCCGCTTTCCAGATGTGCCTAACCCGCGCGGTAGGGGGGCCTGAGAGATTCCGGGGAGGACTTGCTCCTTCGGCGCCGGCTGTGCCCCTGAGGGGCACTCCGGGCTCTCCCGCGCGGGTTCGAGCGGCCGGTGTGGAGTTGTGGGGGCCCGCGGCGCATGCCGTCGGACGCGCACATCATGGCACGTCCGCACGGAGGAGGGGAGAGGGGACCCGGTCACACGACGGGTGTTCGGAGCCGAGCCCTAAACTTCTCCGCGTCGGCGCAGCAGTGGGCGGCCGACCGGCACGAGGGCGGATCGGCGGCGCATGGGGTACCCGGTGGAGCAGCAGCAGGGGTGGGACGGGCCGCAGGCGGCGCCGTCGGGCGGTGCGTGGCCGGCGAACGAGCTGGAGCAGGTGCTGACGGCCGCGCTGGGCGACCCCGGGGCGACGCCGCGGGTGATCGAGGTGCTGGCCCGCAGCCAGGTGTGGATCCCGCTGCCGGCCGGGGGCGACCCGAACGGGCAGTCGCTGGACCTGCCGACCGTCGAGCTGGCCGGGGCCCCGTACGTACCGGTGTTCTCCTCGCAGGAGGTGTTCCTCCAGCAGGCACCGGGGATGGCCTTCGCGGTCGCCCCGGCCTGGGAGTTCGCCCGCGGACTGCCGCTGGGCGTGGGCATCGCGGTCAATCCGGAGGCGGCGGTGGGCATCCCGGTGCCGCCGCAGGGAGTGGCCGAGCTGCGCCGGGGCCCGCGGGACGACCGCTGGGAGCAGCAGCCGGAGGCGCCGACCGGCGGCCGGGTGGCGCTGCGCGAGCCGGTGCCGGGCGAGGACCCGGAGTACTTCCTGGCCGCCTGCCGGGCCGAACTGTCCGCCCTGCCCGGAGTGCTGACCGCGCGCCGGGCGCTGGCCAGCATCGAGGGCGAGCCGACCGTGATGTTCGTGGGCGTCCAGCTGGATCCGGCGGCCCCGGCCGACCCGGGGGCGGTGAACGAGGCGCTCGGGCGGGCGCTGGGAACCGCCCCGCTGCCGGGCGGCGTCCACCTCGTGCTGCTCGACCTCGCCGACGACCCGGTGGTCGAGTGGCTGCTGACCCGGGTCATGCCCTTCTACTCGCGGGTGTGAGCGGGGATCCTTCACAGGCACGTCGCCGTGGCGGTGGCCGGTGCCGCGCCATAGGGTGCGTGCAGGCGGCTGACGGGCCGGCGGGTTCAGGAAAGAGGCGCGGCGAGGTGGGCGCATGAGTGCGGGAACGGGAGCGGGCGGGGTGCCGGGGCCCTGGGGCCAGGCACCGGCCGGGCGCCCGGGCGCGGATCCGGGCGCGTTGGAGCAGGCCCTGCGCGAGGTCGCGCCGGAGCGCTGGGACGCGTACGAGCGGCTGCTGCACGCGCTGGCCGAGGGCCAGGTCTGGATGCTGCTGTGGCACGGCAGCCCGGGCAGCCCGGACGCCCAGTACGGGAACATGGAGATCAGCGGCCACGGCTACGCGCCGGCCGTCACCTCGCCCGAGCAGCTGACGGCCTCCGGCTGGGCCCGGGCCCACGAGGTCATCTCCGGGCGGGAGATCGCCGCTTCGCTGTACCGCACCCGCTGGGGCCTGTGGCTCAACCCGCACGCGCCGGGCGGCGGGGTCGGGGTGCCCTGGGCGGACCTGCGGCGGATCGCCGCGGGCCTGGACCGGCTGCCGGCCGGTCCGTTGAAGCTGAGCGAGCCGCAGGTGAACGCCCAGCAGTTCTTCGCGCTGCTGGAGCGCCAGGCGGGCGAGGTGCGCGCGGTCCGGGCGCTGCGCCGGGCCTGGGTGCAGCCCTCGGTCGGGGAGCCGTACCTGGCGATCGGTCTTGACCTGTACGAGAGTTCGCCGCCGGCGGTGGAGGCGGTGCGGGCGCTGATGCAGCGGGCGATCGCGGTGGCCCCGGAGGGGCTCGCGGTGTCCACGGTGGCGATGGCGGACGAGTACGACCCGGTGGCGCTGTGGATGCGCGCCAACGCGCGGCCGTTCTTCGACCGGGAGGCGGGCCGCCCGCCGACGGGCCCGTACCCGCCGGTGCCGCCGCCGTACCCGGGGCAGTCGATGCCCGGTCAGCCGTCACCGGGGTGGGCCTACGGCAGCCCGCCGCCCGCGCCGGGCTGGGGACAGCAGCCCCAGTCGCCGTGGCCCGGCTACCCCGGCCGCTGATTGCCAAAACCGTCTCTTGTGAAATCCTCGGTCACGAAGCCGACTTGATCCCTGATCAGGTCGGCTTCGGTGCTTTCGGGACGAATTTCCGCTCTTGGCGTCGGGCACATCTTGACATGCCAGTTACAGCCGTGTGAAGAGGGATATGCCGAAGATCGGGGAGGTGCATGCGGGCAGATCACAGTTGGGCATCTGTCGGTTGTCAGGGCTGGCGCAAGCCAGTTCGGATGGCAGAGAGTTCTGCGCAACGCATCGCGCGTACTGGAAACCCCACGAAGGTGAACGCGCACGCCGACCGCTCGATCCACGTGACGCCCATCCCGCGTGGAGGCAGTACCCGTGCACGACGTACTGCCGCGAACACCTGCTCCTAGCACCTCCGCACGTCCGCAGCCGTACCGCCGAACCGGCGCCCGGCACCCGTGGGCCGGCCACCGTCGGCGAGGGGACCAACTGACCATGACCGCACCCATGACAACCGCCGGGAACGAACCAGAGGCACCCGCCTCCCCGAGCCCGGCCAAGACGATCGAGGGCCGCTCCCTCGGTCGGATCGCCTGGACCCGCTTCAAGCGGGACAAGGCCGCCGTCGCCGGCGGCATCGTGGTGATCCTGCTGATCCTGCTGGCCCTGCTGGCCGGACCGTTGGAGTCCCTGTTCGGGCTCGACCCCGACCAGCCGAACACGGACCTGCTGGACGCCGACCTCGGTGGACTCCCGCTCGGCGACTGGGGCGGGATGAGCGGGGACCACCCGCTCGGCATCGACCCGCTGCAGGGCCGCGACCTGCTCGCCCGCGTGGTCGACGGCTCCTGGGTCTCCCTGCTGGTCGCGTTCGGCGCGACCGTGCTGTCCAACACCCTCGGCACCGTGCTCGGCGTGATGGCCGGCTACTACGGCGGCTGGGTGGACACCGTGATCAGCCGGCTGATGGACGTCTTCCTGGCGTTCCCGCTGCTGCTGTTCGCCATCGCGATCTCCGCCTCGCTCCAGGGCGGCGCGTTCGGCCTGCACGGCCTCCCGCTGCACATCATGGTGCTGATCTTCGTGATCGGTTTCTTCAACTGGCCCTACATGGGCCGGATCGTGCGCGGACAGACCCTCTCGCTGCGCGAGCGGGAGTTCGTCCACGCGGCCCGCAGCCTCGGCGCCCGCGGCCCGTTCATCCTGTTCAAGGAGCTGCTGCCGAACCTGGTCGGCCCGATCCTGGTCTACTCGACCCTGCTGATCCCGACCAACATCCTCTTCGAGGCCGGCCTGAGCTTCCTCGGCGTCGGCATCCAGCCCCCGCAGTCCTCCTGGGGCGGCATGCTCGCCGACGCGAAGAACTACTACCAGGTGGACCCCCAGTACATGGTGGTCCCCGGTCTGGCGATCTTCATCACCGTGCTCGCGTTCAACCTGCTCGGCGACGGGCTGCGTGACGCCCTCGATCCCAAGAGCAACTGACCAGGCGTCAGTAACCTCCCTCCTCCACACCTCAAGGGGTTGATCCCACCCATGCGTAGGTCCCGTACCGCCGCACTGACCGCCGCGGCCGCCGCCGCGGTCCTGGTCGTCACCGGCTGCTCGTCCAGTTCCAAGAGCGCCGACAGCTCCTCCTCGTCCGGCTCCGGCAACGCGAGCGGCGGCGGTGCCGACGCGGCCACCAAGCAGATCGTCAACGCCTCGGACAAAAAGGGCGGAACGGTCACCTACGAGATGAAGGGCACCCCGGACTCCCTCGACCCGGGCAACACCTACTACGCGTACATCTACAACTTCTCGCGCCTGTACGGCCGTCCGCTCACCACCTTCAACCCGGCCGCCGGCGCGGACGGCAACAAGCTGGTCCCGGACCTCGCCGAGTCGATGGGCCAGCCCAGCGCGGACGGCCTGACCTGGACGTACAAGCTGCGCGCGGGCCTGAAGTACGACGACGGCACCCCGATCACCTCCAAGGACGTCAAGTACGCCGTGGAGCGCTCGAACTACGCGCCCGAGGTGAACTCCAACGGCCCGACGTACTTCCACGACCTGCTGGTCGACAACCCGACGCCGTACCAGGGCCCGTACAAGGACAAGACCGGCGACCTGAAGTCGATCGAGACGCCGGACGACACCACGATCGTCTTCCACCTGCAGCACCCCTTCGCCGACTTCGACTACCTGGTCAGCGCCCCGCAGACGGTGCCGGTCCCGCAGGCCAAGGACACCGGTGCCGACTACGTGAAGCACATCGCGGCCTCGGGCAGCTACAAGTTCGAGTCCTACGAGGACGGCAAGCAGGCCGTCCTGGTGCCGAACACCAACTGGGACAAGAGCACCGACCCGATCCGCAAGCAGCTGGCGGACAAGATCGTGCTCAAGATGAACATCGACCAGGCCACCATCGACAAGGACCTGCTGGCCGGCAACGCCCAGGTCGACCTGGTGGGCGGCGGCGTCGACCCGCAGACCCAGGCGCAGATCCTGCGCGACCCGAAGCTCAAGGCCAAGACCGACAACGCCTACGGCGGCCGCCTGGTCTACATGGCGATCAACACCAAGGTCGCGCCGTTCGACAACATCGACTGCCGCAAGGCCGTCCAGTACGCGATCGACAAGGTCGCGGTGCAGACCGCGCTCGGCGGCCCGATCCGCGGCCAGGTGGCCAGCACGGTGCTCCCGCCGGACATCCCGGGCCACCAGGACTTCAACCTGTACGAGACCAAGGACAACAAGGGCGACCAGGCCAAGGCCAAGGACTCCCTGAAGGCCTGCGGCAAGGACGGCGGCTTCAGCACCGTCCTGACCGCCCGCACCGAGCGCGCGACCGAGGTCGCCGCGGCCACCCAGATCCAGGCCCAGCTGAAGAACATCGGCATCAACGTCGAGATCCAGCAGTACCCGCAGGGCAAGTACCTGACCGACTCGGCCGGTGCGCCGCAGTTCACCCAGGACCACAACATCGGTCTGATGATGATGCAGTGGGGCGCCGACTGGCCGACCGGCTACGGCTTCCTGCAGCAGATCGTCGACGGCCGCGCGATCAAGCCGTCCGGCAACAGCAACCTGGCCCAGCTGAACGACCCGGCCGTCAACAAGATGATCGACGACGCCGCCGTCAACCCGGACAAGACCGCCCGCGAGAAGATCTACGGCGACATCGACAAGAAGGTCATGGAGTCCGCGGTGTACGTCCCGCTCACCGACTTCAAGGTCTTCCTGTACCGCCCGGACAGCGCCACCAACGTCGCGTCCAACCCGGCCTGGTCGGGGGAGTACGACTACCTGAACATCGGCACCACCAAGTAAGAGCCTGGCTCCGCATCCCTGAAGGCAGGTGAAGGCAGCGGCGCCCGCCGCCGTCCGGAAGATCCCGGACGGCGGCGGGCCGCCGGAGCCGCCCAACTGTGTTTGCCTACATCGTTCGCAGGATCCTCGCGGCCGCGGTGCTGCTGCTGGTCGTCAGCGCGGTCACCTTCGCGATCTTCTTCCTGCTCCCGCGCATCGCCGGCGAGACCACCGACCAGCTGGCCGCGCAGTACATCGGGAAGAACCCGTCGCCGGAGGCGATCGCGGCGGTCAAGCAGAACCTCGGCTTCGACCAGCCGCTGTACACCCAGTACTGGAACTTCCTGAAGGCGCTGGTCAGCGGCGCCGAGTACAAGTTCGGCCCGGAACCGGCCACCTGCCACGTGCCCTGCTTCGGCTACTCCTTCAAGAACCACCTGGAGGTCTGGCCGGAGATGACCAGCCGGATCCCGGTCACCATCTCGCTCGCCATCGGCGCGGCGGTGCTCTGGCTGATCTCCGGCATCACCACCGGCGTGATCTCCGCCCTCAAGCCGCGGTCGATCTTCGACCGGCTCTCCATGGGCGTCGCCCTGGCCGGCGTCTCGCTGCCGGTCTTCTTCACCGGCGCCCTGCTGCTGACGGTGTTCAGCTACGAGTGGCCGATCCTGGACAACCTGCACTACGTCGACTTCACCGAGGACCCGCTGATGTGGGCCCGCAACCTGATCCTGCCGTGGATCTCGCTGGCCTTCCTCTACTCCGCGCTCTACGCCCGGCTCACCCGCGCCGGGATGCTGGAGACGATGAGCGAGGACTACATCCGCACCGCCCGGGCCAAGGGCCTGGTCGAGCGCAAGGTGGTCGTCAAGCACGGACTGCGCTCCGCGCTCACCCCGATCGTCACCATCTTCGGCATGGACCTCGGCCTGCTGCTCGGCGGTGCGCTGATCACCGAGCAGGTCTTCTCGCTCAACGGCGTCGGCCAGTTCGCCGTCCAGGCGATCACCGACAACGACCTGCCCAAGGTCCTCGGCGTCACGCTGCTCGCCGCCTTCTTCATCGTCGTCTGCAACCTCGTGGTCGACCTCCTGTACGCCCTCGTCGACCCCCGCGTGAGGCTCTCGTGACCGACCTCCAGAAGAACCCGGCGGACGCCGCCCCGGCTCCGCTGGGAGACCCCTTCCTGTCCGTCCGCGACCTGCGGATCCACTTCGACACCGACGACGGCCTGGTCCGCTCGGTGGACGGGGTCAGCTTCGACCTGCACAAGGGCCGCACCCTGGGCATCGTCGGCGAGTCCGGCTCCGGGAAGTCCGTCACCTCGCTCGGCATCATGGGCCTGCACCGCTCCAAGCGGGCCCGGATCAGCGGCGAGATCCTGCTCGACGGCGAGGACCTGATCGCGGCCGGACCGGACCGGGTGCGCCGACTGCGCGGCCGCGAACTGGCGATGATCTTCCAGGACCCGCTGACCGCGATGCACCCGTACTACACGGTCGGCGCGCAGATCATCGAGGCGTACCGGGTGCACCACCCGAAGGCCACCAAGAAGGAGGCCAGGGCCCGGGCCGTCGAGATGCTCGACCGGGTCGGCATCCCGCAGCCCGACCGCCGGCTGGACGACTACCCGCACCAGTTCTCCGGCGGCATGCGCCAGCGCGCGATGATCGCCATGGCCCTGGTCAACGACCCCTCGCTGCTGATCGCCGACGAGCCCACCACCGCCCTGGACGTCACCGTCCAGGCGCAGATCCTGGACCTCATCCGCGATCTCCAGGAGGAGTTCGGCTCCGCCGTCATCATCATCACCCACGACCTCGGGGTGGTCGCCGAGCTCGCCGACGACATCCTGGTCATGTACGGCGGCAAGTGCGTCGAGCGCGGCCCCGCCGAGAGCCTCTTCGACGCGCCCGAACACCCCTACACCTGGGGCCTGTTGGGCTCGATGCCACGGCTGGACCGGGAGTTGCAGGAACGGCTCGTCCCGGTGAAGGGCACCCCGCCCAGCCTGATCAACGTGCCGTCCGGCTGCGCCTTCCACCCGCGTTGCCCGTACGCCGCCCTGACCGGCGGGCGCTCCACCGACGAGGTCCCGCTGCTGGCCGAGGCCGTGCCCGGACACCTCGCGGCCTGCCACCTGCCGGCCGATGAGCGGCACCGCATCTTCGCCGAAGAGATCGCGCCCCGGCTGTGAGCCCGGCCCCGTACCACCTTTCTGGAGAGAACCGATGACGGACACTCAGGGGGCCACCATCCCTTCGCAGGCGCCCGCGCCCGCACCCGAGCGCGAGCCGCTGCTGAAGGTGACCGGCCTGACCCGGCACTTCCCGATCCGCGGCGGGCTGCTGCGGCGCCAGACCGGCGCGGTGCGGGCCGTCGACGGCATCGACTTCACCGTCAACGCCGGTGAGACGCTGGGCGTCGTCGGCGAGTCCGGCTGCGGCAAGTCCACCATGGGACGGCTGATCACCCGGCTCGACGAACCCACCGGCGGGAAGATCGAGTTCGAGGGCACCGACATCAGTCACCTGGGCGTCGGCGCGATGCGGCCGCTGCGCCGCGACATCCAGATGATCTTCCAGGACCCGTACTCCTCGCTGAACCCGCGGCACACCGTCGGCACCATCGTCAGCGCGCCGTTCAGGCTCCAGGGCGTCGAGCCGGAGGGCGGCGTCAAGAAGGCCGTCCAGGACCTGCTGGAGCTGTGCGGGCTCAGCCCCGAGCACTACAACCGCTACCCGCACGAGTTCTCCGGCGGCCAGCGCCAGCGCATCGGCATCGCCCGGGCGCTCGCGCTGAAGCCGAAGATGATCGTCGCGGACGAGCCGGTCTCGGCGCTCGACGTGTCGATCCAGGCGCAGGTGGTCAACCTGCTGGACGACCTCCAGCAGGAGCTCGGCCTGACCTACCTGATCATCGCGCACGACCTCTCGGTGGTCCGGCACGTCTCGGACAGGGTGGCGGTGATGTACCTCGGCAAGATCGTCGAGATCGCCGAGCGCGACTCGCTCTACCGCAGCCCGATGCACCCGTACACCAACGCCCTGATGTCCGCCGTCCCGGTACCGGACCCGCGCCGGCGCCAGAGCGGCGGCCGCGAGCGGATCCTGCTCAAGGGCGACGTCCCCTCGCCGATCAACCCGCCGAGCGGCTGCCGGTTCCGCACGCGCTGCTGGAAGGCGCAGGACGTGTGCGCGAGCCAGGAGCCGCCGCTGACGGCGCTGAAGACCGGGCACCAGGTGGCGTGTCACTTCCCCGAGCGGAGCGAGGGGAACTAGTAGGCGCAGTCCCGAGCGGAGCGAGGGGAACTAGTAGGCGCAGTCCCGAGCGGAGCGAGGGGAACCAGTAGGCGCAGTCCCGAGTGGAGCGAGGGGAGCCAGTAGGCGCAGTCCCGAGTGGAGCGAGGGGAGCCAGTAGGCGCAGTCCCGAGCCGAGCGAGGGGAACCAGCAGGACCGTAGTGGAGGGGGAGATTCCGCAGCAGGTCATAGTTGTGTGGTGACCTCGCAGATCTTCCCCTCCGACGTGCAGCAATCGCTCGACCTGGCCGGCATCTTCGTCTTCGCCCTCTCCGGGGGGCTGCTCGCCGTCCGCAAGAACATGGACATCTTCGGGATCTGTGTGCTCGCGGAGGCCACCGCCCTGGGCGGTGGCGTGATCCGCGACCTGGTCATCGGGGCGACACCGGTGGCAGCCTTCAGCAACTTCGGCTACTTCGTGACCCCGCTCGCGGCCGCGCTGGTGGTGTTCTTCCTGCACCCCGAGGTCGAGCGGATCAACCGCGCGGTGCAGACCCTGGACGCCCTCGGCCTCGGGCTGTTCTGCGTCACCGGCACCGCCAAGGCGCACGACTACGGGCTGGGCGCGGTCGCCGCGATCGCGCTGGGCATGGTGACCGCGGCCGGCGGCGGTGTCATCCGCGACGTGCTGGCCGGGGAGATCCCCTCGCTGCTGCGCTGGGACCGCGAGATATACGCCGTCCCGGCCCTGGTCGGCGCCGCCCTGGTGGCCGCGCTGATCGGCGCGGACCGGCTCACCGGCGCCACCGGCACCGCCGCCGGGCTCACCGCCTTCGGGCTGCGGATGCTCGCCCTGAAGTACGGCTGGCGCGCCCCGCGGGCCTGGCACCGCAACGGTTCTCGCACCAGCGAGGAGTAGGCGAGCCGCCGTACGCGAGTGAGATCGCCTCGGCCGTGCAGAGCAGCTCCGGCAGCATCCGGGTCAGTTCGGCCGGCGGCACCTTGCTGGCCGGAGCGCTCAGCGCGCAGGCCGCGACCGTCCGCCCGCCGCTGCCCGCGACCGGCGCGGCCACGCAGGTCACCGGCTCCCGGTGCTCGGCCGACTCGGCCGCCCAGCCCCGGCGGCGCACCGCCGCCAGCTCGGCCGGGAGCTCCTCCGCGCGGGCGCCGTCCTCCGGCAGCCCGGCGAGCAGCACCCGCCCGACCGCCGTCCCGGTCACCGGGGCGCGGCGTCCGATCCGCGGCGGTAGGGCGGCCGGCGGCGGGCCCACCTCGTCCAGGTAGAGCACCTCGCCGTCGTGCAGCACGGCCAGCTGGACGGTGTAGCCGCAGCGGGCGTTGAGCGCGGCCAGGTAGGGCGCGGCGACCTGCCGGACGTCGAAGTCCTCCAGCGCGCGCTGGGCCAGCGAGAGCACCCGGCCGCCGACCCGGTAGCGCAGGTCGGGCTGGCGCCGGACGAAACCGTGCTCCTCCAGGGTGCGCAGCAGCCGCAGCGCGGTGGACTTGTGCACCCCGAGGGTGCTCGCGGCCTGCTCCAGCGAGAGCGGTCCGTCGCCGAGCGAGCCGAGCAGCGTCAGTGCGCGGTCGACCGACTGCGACATGGACGCCCCCCTGGAACTCGTTCGAGAAGTGTTCGTCAGGCTAACCGCTGGGCGGCGCAGTGGTACAAACCAGTGCCGGACGCCGCCGTCCGGCCGCGGCGTCCGCGGCGGGCGGATCAGCGGTGGGCCCGGTGAGTGGATCAGCGGTGGGCCCGGTGAGTGGATCAGTGGCCGGATCGGTGCGCACCTGGTCGGGCCCCGGGGCAGGGCCTCTACAATCGGATGGTTATGCCATACCTGGACCATGCGGCGACCACGCCGATGCTGCCCGAGGCGATCGCCGCGATGACGGCGCACCTGGGGGTGGTCGGCAACGCCTCGGCCCTGCACGCGGCCGGCCGCCGGGCCCGCCGGGTGGTCGAGGAGTCCCGCGAGTCGCTGGCCGAGTCGCTGGGTGCCCGCCCGAGCGAGATCGTGTTCACCGGCGGCGGCACCGAGTCGGACAACCTGGCGGTCAAGGGCCTGTACTGGTCCCGCCGGAACGCCGATCCGGCCCGCACCCGGGTGCTGTGCAGCCCGGTCGAGCACCACGCGGTGCTGGACGCGGTGCACTGGCTCTCCGAGCACGAGGGCGCCACGGTCGAGTACCTGCGGGTGGACGAGAACGGCCGGGTGCACCCCGCGGAGCTGCGGTCGGCGATCGAGCGCGACCCCGCGTCGGTGGCCCTGGTCACCGTGATGTGGGCCAACAACGAGGTCGGCACCGTCCAGCCGGTGCGCGAACTCGCCGCCGTGGCCGCCGAGTACGGCATCCCGATGCACGCCGACGCGGTGCAGGCGCTCGGTCAGGTCCCGGTGTCCTTCGGCGAGTCGGGGCTCACCGCGCTCACCGTCACCGGTCACAAGATCGGCGGCCCGTTCGGCATCGGCGCGCTGCTGCTCTCCCGCGGCGCCACGCCCGTCCCGCTGCTGCACGGCGGCGGCCAGGAGCGCGACGTGCGCTCCGGCACCCTGGACGCCCCCGCCGCCGCCGGCTTCGCGGCCGCCGCGGCGCTCGCAGTGGAGCGGCGGGCCGAGCACGCGGTGACGCTGGGCGCGTTGCGCGACGAACTGGTGACCGGCGTGCTGGCCGCCGTTCCCGACGCGGTGCTCAACGGCGACCCGGCGGCGGAGGGCAGGCTGCCGGCCAACGCCCACTTCTCCTTCCCCGGCTGCGAGGGCGACGCCCTGCTGATGCTGCTGGACGCCCAGGGCATCGAGTGCTCCACCGGTTCGGCCTGCTCGGCCGGGGTGCCGCAGCCCAGCCACGTGCTGCTCGCGATGGGCGTCGACCCGCTGCTGGCGCGCGCCTCGCTGCGGTTCTCGCTCGGGCACACCTCGGTGCGCGAGGACGTCACGGCGCTGGCCGCCGCGATCGGCCCGGCGGTGCGCCGGGCCCGCAACGCCGGGCTGGCGACCGTACGCAGGTGAGCGCCGGGGCATGTCCGGCGGCCCCGTACGCTTGTACTCACCATGACTGACTTCCCGGGTGCCCCGACCACTCCGTCCACCGGCCGCCTGCGCGTGCTCGCGGCGATGTCCGGCGGGGTCGACTCCGCCGTCGCCGCCGCCCGCGCCGTCGAAGCGGGGCACGAGGTGACCGGCGTCCACCTGGCGCTCTCCGCCAACCCGCAGTCCTTCCGCACCGGCGCGCGCGGCTGCTGCACCATCGAGGACTCCCGGGACGCCTGGCGGGCCGCCGACGTGATCGGCATCCCCTTCTACGTCTGGGACCTCGCCGAGCGCTTCCGCGAGGACGTCATCGACGACTTCGTCGCCGAGTACGCGGCCGGGCGGACCCCGAACCCCTGCCTGCGCTGCAACGAGAAGATCAAGTTCGCCGCGCTGCTGGACAAGGCGATCGCCCTCGGCTTCGACGCCGTCTGCACCGGCCACTACGCCCGGATCGTCGACCTGCCCTCCGGCGCGCGCGAGCTGCACCGCGCCGTGGACGGCGCCAAGGACCAGTCCTACGTCCTCGGGGTGCTCGACGCCGACCAGCTCGCCCACTCGCTCTTCCCGCTCGGTGACACCACCAAGGAGGAGATCCGGGCGGAGGCCGAGCGCCGCGGCCTGGCCGTCGCCAAGAAGCCCGACAGCCACGACATCTGCTTCATCGCCGACGGCGACACCCAGGGCTTCCTGGCCCGGCACCTCGGCACCGCCACCGGCGACATCCTCGACGTCGACGGCACCAAGCTCGGCGAGCACGACGGCGCCTACGGCTTCACCATCGGCCAGCGCAAGGGCCTGCGGATCGGCCGCCCGGCCGCCGACGGCAAGCCGCGCTACGTCCTCGACATCTCCCCGGTGAACAACACCGTCACCGTCGGCCCCGTCGAGGGCCTCGACGTCACCGCCCTGACCGCCATCCGCCCCCGCTGGTGCGGCACCGAGCCCCTCAGCGAGGGCCGCTACACCGCCCAGCTCCGCGCCCACGGCGAGGAGGTGCCGGTGTCCGCCTCGATGGTCGACGACACCCTGCACGTCCGCCTCGACACCCCGGCGCGCGGCATCGCCCCCGGCCAGGCCGTCGTCCTCTACGACGGCACCCGCGTCATCGGCTCCGCCACCATCGCCACCACCGAACGCCCCGCCGTCCGCGCCGTCGGGAGCTGACCCGGGCCGGGGGAGGGTGTCATCCGGAGGGATGACGGCGGTGAACCGCGGGGATGACGGTGGCCGGAGAAGGCATTCATCGGGCTGATCCGAGGGGGCGGGCGGCGAACCTAACGTCGGGGGCATGAACCGATCCCGTCGTATCGCGGCCGTCGCCGCCCTCGTCCTCGCTCTGCCGCTTCCGATGGCCGGGGCCGCGATGGCCTCGCCGTCCCCGTCCGCAACTGCGCCTGCGGCCAAGGCCGTTGCGCCTGCAGCCTTCCACGCGGAGCTGCCCCGTCCGACCGGGCGGTTCGCGGCCGGGGAGGAGGTGCTGCACCTGACCGACCAGGGCCGGACCGATCCGTGGGTGCCGTCGGCCGGGCCGCGGCAGCTGGCGGTGTCGATGTTCTACCCGGCCCGGCCGGGCACCGGTGAGCCCGCGCCGTACATGAGCCCCGGCGAGGCGCAGGGCTTCGTGGCGACCCGGGTCCCGGCCGGGACCGGACTCCAGCCGCAGGACGTCGTGAACATCGACACCCACGCCCACACCGGTGCGCAGGCCGTGGGCGGGAAGTTCCCGCTGGTGGTCCTCTCGCCCGGCTTCGAGAACCCCCGCGCCACGCTGACGGGCCTGGCGACCGACCTGGCCAGCCACGGGTACGTGGTGGCCCTGGTCGGTCACACCTACGAGGACTCCGGCGAGACGCTCGCCGACGGAAGCACCCCGGGCTGCGCGCTCTGCGACACCGGCGCACCGGACGCGCTCCCCGACAGCCGGGCGAAGGACGTGTCCTTCGTCCTGGACCGGCTGACCGGGCAGCACCCGGCCTGGCGCCTGTCCCACCTGATCGACCGTGACCGCATCGGCATGGCCGGGCACTCGGTCGGCGGCATGTCGGCGCTGACGGCGATGGCCGAGGACCGGCGGATCCTGGCCGGGGCGAACATGGACGGGGGGTTCTGGCCGTCGGTCCCGACCGACAAGCCCGACGGGCGCCCGTTCCTCCTGCTCGGCAAGGAGAGCGACCACGCCGTCGGTGGCGGGGACACGTCCTGGGGGAAGGCCTGGGCGGGCTGGGACGGCTACAAGCCCTGGCTGGCCGTCGCGGGCACCAACCACGCCAGCTTCACGGACGTCCCGGTCCTGGCCGCCGCGGCCGGCATGCCGATCCCCCCGGGGACGACCACCTCGCCGGAGCGCGGGATGCAGCTGACCCGGGAGTACGTCGGAGCCTTCTTCGACCAGACCCTGAAGGGCGTCCACCAGCCACTGCTGGACGGCCCGTCGGCGGCGAACCCGGAGGTGCTCTTCCAGCACCCCTGAACCGCCCCGTGAACAGGCGGGCGCCGGGGCGGCAAGATGGCAGGGTGACGAAGGCAGCAGGCGGAGGGAACGGCGTGACGGACGACGGCGCCCGGGGTGCGGCCCCGGCCCAGCGGAAGGACGCCCGGCGCAACAAGGAGGCCCTGCTCGACGCGGCCGCCGCGGCGTTCGTCGCCTCGGGCGTGGAGACGCCGGTGCGCGACATCGCGGCCCGGGCCGGTGTGGGGCTGGGCACCATCTACCGGCACTTCCCGACCCGGGCGGACCTGGTCATCGCCGTCTACCGGCACCAGATCGACGCCTGCGCCGAGGCCGGCCCGGCCCTGCTGGCGGCCGGACCGACCCCGCACGCCGCCCTGGCCCGGTGGATCGACCTCTTCGTCGACTTCCTGGTCACCAAGCACGGCCTGGCCGGTGCGCTGAGGGCCGACGACACGGCCTTCGACGGCCTGCACGCCCACTTCCTGGACCGGCTGCTGCCGGTCTGCGCCGAACTGCTGGAAGCCGCGTCCGCCGCCGGGGAGACCGATCCCGGCATCGACGCCTACGAGCTGATGCGCGGCGTCGGCAACCTCTGCATCGGCGCGGACAGCGACCCCCGCTACGACGCCCGCCGGCTGGCGGGGCTCCTCGTCGCGGGGCTCCGCCGGCCGGGGCGTCCGCCGGGCAGGCCGTAATGCCGGTGAGCGGGGGCGGCCCGGCGTGATAGACCAGACGGCACTATGAACATCTGCGTCTTCTGCTCCGCGTACTCGCTCGACGACCGTTACTCCGCCCCCGCCGCCGAGTTCGCCCGGCTCCTCGGAGAGGGCGGGCACACCCTGGTGTGGGGAGGTTCCAACGCCGGGCTGATGGGGCTGCTCGCGGACGGGGTGAAGGCGGCGGGCGGCCGGCTCGTCGGGGTGCTGGTCGAGATGCTGAAGCACAGGGGGTACGTCGGCGCCGACGAGCTGGTGATGACCCGCGACCTCGCCGAGCGGAAGGCGGAGCTGGCGGCCCGCGCGGACGCCATCGTCGTCCTGGTCGGCGGGATGGGGACCCTGGACGAGGTCACCGAGGTGGTGGAGCTGAAGAAGCACGGGATGTTCGACAAGCCGGTCGTCGTCCTGGACACCGAGGGCTTCTACTCGGGGCTGCGCACCCAGCTGGAGCGGATGGACGCCGAGGGCTTCCTGCCGCGGCCGCTCACCGAGCTGATCAGCTTCGCCGACACGCCCGCCGAGGTGTTCGTGCAGCTCAAGGCCTGAGAGGATCGGGTCCATGGCTGCACATCTGATCACCGGCGCCGGTTCCGGCATCGGCGCCGTCCTGGCCGAGAAGCTCGCCGAGCGCGGGGACGAGCTCTGGCTGCTCGCCCGTGACGCCCGCCGGGCCGCCGAGCTGCGCGACCGCTTCCCGGGCGCCCGCACGGTGGTCGGTGACCTCGGCGACCCGGGCAAGCTGTCCTGGGCGTTCGGGCACCAGGCGCTGCCCGTCACCCTCGACTCGCTGCTGCACGTCGCGGGCACGGTCGAGCTCGGGCCGGTCGGCGAGCTGCCTGTGAAGGCCTGGCAGGAGACGCTGAACGTCAACCTGCTCGCCCCCGCCGAGCTGACCCGCCTGCTGCTGCCCTCGCTGCGCCAGTCGAAGGGCCACGTGGTGTTCGTCAACTCCGGCGCCGGCCTGGCCGCCCACGCCGAGTGGTCGGCGTACGCGGCCAGCAAGCACGGCCTGAAGGCGCTCGCCGACGCACTGCGCCAGGAGGAGCACGCGAACGGCGTCCGGGTCACCTCGGTCTACCCCGGCCGCACCGCCACCGCGATGCAGGCCAAGGTGCACCAGCAGGAGGGCAAGGCGTACGACGCCGACCGCTGGATCGAACCGGAGTCCGTCGCCAGGGCCGTCCTCGCCGCCCTGGACGCCTCCCGGGACGCCGAGATCACGGACATCACCGTTCGCCCGGGGCGGTAGGCCGCCGCGGGCGGACGGTCGGCCCGACCGTTCGCCCGGGGCGGACACCAAGGCCGACTGCAACGTGGCGCCGAGGGCCACCTCACCGTGTACCCGGGAAGGGGTGCGGAAACGGCGTTGGCGGGGCTCCTCCGGCTGTGCGATGATCCGCTCCGCCCTCCGCCGATCGGATTCGGACAGTTGAGGGCCGGAAAGCGTCGTTCGCGCTTTGAAGATGCCCAGGGGGGCTTCCATTTCCAGAACCCGTACAGCGCTGACCGTCGGCGCTCTGCTCGTCGGAACGGTCGGTCTGCCGGCCGTCGGGGCGAGCGGCGCGGCCGCGGCAGGCAGCACGCTCTATGTCAACAACGCCGCGGGTGCCAACTGCACCGACAGCGGCACCGGCACCCAGGCCGCGCCGTACTGCACCGTCGCGGCGGCCGCAGCGGTCGTGCAGCCGGGGCAGACGGTGGATATCGCCGCGGGCGGCTACAGCGGCTCCGCGGTGACCGTGACCCGCTCCGGCACCGCCGACGCGCCGATCACCTTCCGCGGCCCGGCCCAGCAGTACATGGCGGGCAGCCAGGCGCACATCTCCGGCGGGGCGCCCAACTACCCCGACAGCACCATCGTGGTGAAGGGCGCCGACCACCTCCGGTTCGAGAACCTGTCGCTGCAGAGCTTCCAGCGGCCGGCCGTCATCGTCGACGGCGGGCACGACGTCTCGTTCACCAACATCGCTGCCTGGGGCGGCGGGGCCGTGATCACCAACGCCTCCGACAAGGTGACCTGGGCCCGCGGCGACTTCGGCTACGCGCCCGGTCCGCTGATCCGGGTCGACGGCGGCTCCACCGGGACCGTCCTGACCACCAACTCGATCACGCCCAACAGCGTCGACAACATGGTCGGCATCCTGGCCAAGGACGCCCCCGGCACCGTCGTGGTGGCCAACACCGTCAGCTCGTCCTGCTTCGCCGGGATCGTGCTGGACGGCGCGTCGACCGGCGCGGTGGTCGAGAACAACGTGGTGAACACCGCGAAGAACCAGAACGCGGCCTGCGGCACCCCGGCCAACGCCACCGGGATCACGGTCGGGGTGAACGCCACCGCGGGTACCAAGGTCGACTACAACCTGATCGACCCGCGCAGCGACGGTGCGGCCTACAGCTGGGCCGGTGCCGGCTTCGGCACCCAGAGCCAGCTCACCGCGAACACCGGCCAGGGCGTCCACGACTTCGTCGACCTGACCTACGTGCCGAAGGGCGCGAACGCCCCGCTCGACCACCGGATCGACTCGGCCGACGAGAGCGCCCCGGGCATGCTGGCGACCGACCGCGGCGGCTATGCCCCGGTGGACGACCCGACGACCCCTGACACCGGTACGGGCAGCGGCATCCGTGACCGCGGCGCGTTCGAGGCCCAGGACTTCGGCAGCGCCTTCACCCCGGCCGGTCCGACGCGCCTGCTGGACACCCGCCAGCCGATCGGGGTGCCGGTGGCACAGCCCGTTCCGGCGTGGGGCACCGTGGACCTGCCGGTGACGGGCGCGGCGGGTGTTCCGGCGACCGGTGTGACGGCCGTGACGATGAACGTGACGGTGACCGAGCCGCAGCAGGACGGCCACCTGACGGTGTACCCGCACGGTGACGACCGGCCGAACGCCTCCAACCTCAACTGGACGGCCGGGCGCACGATCCCGAACCTGGTGACGCTCCCGGTGAAGGACGGCAAGGTGTCCTTCTACAACGCCTCCGGCGGCACCGTGCACCTGGTCGCGGACCTGGAGGGCTACTACAGCCCGAAGGGCTCGCTGTTCCACGCCCAGGGTCCGACGCGCCTGCTGGACACCCGCCAGCCGATCGGGGTGCCGGTGGCACAGCCCGTTCCGGCGTGGGGCACCGTGGACCTGCCGGTGACCGGTGTGGCGGGTGTTCCGGCGACCGGTGTGACGGCCGTGACGATGAACGTGACGGTGACCGAGCCCCAGCAGGACGGCCACCTGACGGTGTACCCGCACGGTGACGACCGGCCGAACGCCTCCAACCTCAACTGGACGGCCGGGCGCACGATCCCGAACCTG
>NZ_JBIRJC010000033.1:39370-73511 GCF_044329365.1 Kitasatospora sp. NPDC017646
GGTGACGCTCCCGGTGAAGGACGGCAAGGTGTCCTTCTACAACGCCTCCGGCGGCACCGTGCACCTGGTCGCGGACCTGGCCGGCTACTACGCCACCGAGGGCAAGCTCACCTACCGCCCGGTCGGCCCGATCCGGGTCGTCGACACCCGTGAGCTCACCTACTGGGAGACGGGCACCCGCCCGGCGGGCACCGTCCCGGCCTGGGGCACCCTGGACATCCCGGTCGGCGACCTCCCGAACATCGCGGCGGTGACCCTGAACGTGACCGTCACCGAGCCGGGCGCCGAGGGCCACCTCACCGTGTACCCGCACGGCGACCCGGCGCCCGACGCGTCGAACCTCAACTTCCTGCCCGGCGAGACCATCCCGAACCAGGTGGTCGTCCCGGTCAAGGACGGCAAGGTCTCGCTCTACAACGCGAGCGGTGCCCCGCTGCACCTCGTGGTCGACGAGTTCGGCTACCAGGGGTACTGATCCCGCTCCGGACCCGCGGCCCCGGTGCCGAGCCCCGCGCTCGCCACCGGGGCCGTCCTCGTGAGTAGGCTCGGACGGGTGAGTACCGGACACCCCTTCCCCGACCTGCGCGGCGCCGCCACCGGCGTCGGCTCGCTGCCCGGCACCGACGCCCGGGAGGCCGCCAGGACCTCCACCGGCGCGCTGGAGCACCTGCCGTTCCTGCCCGAGCTGCCCGCGCGCGGCCCGGGCGCCGACATGATCGGCCGCGGCGCCGGCCTGCTGGTCGAGCTGTTCGCGCAGACCGAGCCCAGCGGCTGGCGGTTCGCCGACCGCCCCGGCCGGGACACCCGCCGCGCCCACTCCTGGCTCGGCGAGGACCTGGACGCCCTGGAGGAGTTCACCCAGGGCCACCAGGGCGCGTTGAAGGTCCAGGCCGTCGGCCCGTGGACGCTGGCGGCGAACATCGAGCTCAAGCACGGGGAGAAGGCGCTCGCCGACCCCGGCGCCTGCCGGGACATCGCGGGCTCGCTCACCGAGGGCCTGCGCCGCCACCTCGCGGAGGTCCGCAAGCGGGTGCCGGGCGCGGAGGTGCTCCTCCAGCTGGACGAACCCTCGCTGCCCGCCGTCCTGGCCGGGCAGGTGAAGACCGCGAGCGGCTTCCAGCGGCTGCGCGCCGTGGACCGGCAGGTCGCCGAGGAGGTGCTGCGGGAGCTGATCCGCGGCCTGGACGCGCCCGTCGTGGTGCACTCCTGCGCCCCGGAGGTCCCGGTCCCGCTGCTGCGCCGGGCCGGGGTCGCCGGGATCTCGCTGGACTTCTCCCTCCTCACCGAGCGCCAGGACGACGACCTGGGCGAGGCGGTGGAGGGCGGCACGGTGATCCTCGCCGGTGTCGTCCCCGCCACTGACCAGGCGGTGTCCGACCCGGCCGGTAGTGTCCAGGGGGTCAGGAACCTGTGGCGCAGGCTCGGGTTCGCTCCGGAGCTGCTGGGCCGCCGCGTGCTGGTGACGCCGACCTGCGGGCTGGCCGGGGCCTCCCCGGCGTACGCGCGCAGGGCGCTGTCGCTCGCGGCGCGGGCGGCGCAGAGCCTGGTGGACAACCCGGAATGAGAACGTAGGAGGGCTTGCGGTGACGGCTGTCGAGGGCTGGGAGGACGTTCCGGCGGAGGTGCGCCGACGGCACGCCGAGCTGGCGCAGGAGATCACCGACCACCGCGCCCGGTACTACGAGCAGGACGCGCCGGTCGTCAGCGACGCCGAGTTCGACGCCCTGATGCGCGAGCTGGAGGCGATCGAGGCCGAGCACCCGGCCCTGGTGACGCCGGACTCGCCGACCCAGCGGGTCGGCGGCGCCCCGACCGCGCTGTTCGCCGCGGTCGAGCACCGCGAGCGCCTGCTCAGCCTCGACAACGCGATGGACGACGAGGAGTTGGGCGCCTGGGCGGACCGGGTCGCCACCGAGCTGCACGGCATCGACTACCACTACCTGTGCGAGCTCAAGGTGGACGGCCTGGCCGTCAACCTCACCTACGAGAAAGGCCAGTTGGTGCAGGCGGCGACCCGCGGCGACGGCCGGGTCGGCGAGGACATCACCGCCAACGTCCGCACCATCAAGGAGATCCCGCACCGGCTCAGGGGCGACCGGATCCCCGAACTGGTGGAGATCCGCGGCGAGGTCTACTTCCCGACCGAGGAGTTCCTCGCGCTCAACGCCTCCTTCTCGGAGGAGAACGAGCGCCGCCGGCAGGAGAACGAGGAGCGCGCCAGGGAGGGCAAGCGGCCCCGGGCGATGATCCGGCTGTTCATGAACCCCCGCAACGCCGCCGCCGGTTCGCTGCGCCAGAAGGACCCGCGCGTCACCGCCTCCCGCCCGCTGCACATGGTGGTGCACGGCATCGGCGCCCGGGTCGGCTTCGACATCGACAACCAGTCGCACGCCTACGAGCTGCTGCACGAGTGGGGCCTGCCCACCGCCCGGCACAACAAGGTGGTCGGGAGCCTGGCCGAAGTGCGGGCCTTCATCAAGCACTTCGGAGAGCAGCGGCACTCGGTCGAGCACGAGATCGACGGCGTCGTGGTCAAGGTGGACGAGATCGCCCTCCAGGGCCGGCTCGGAGCCACCTCCAAGTCCCCGCGCTGGGCGATCGCCTGGAAGTACCCGCCGGAGGAGGTCACCGGCAAGCTGGCCGAGATCAAGGTCGGCATCGGCCGCACCGGCCGGGCCACCCCGTACGCGGTGCTGGCCGAGCCGGTGAAGGTGGCCGGCTCGATGGTGCAGTACGCGACGCTGCACAACCAGGAGATCGTGAAGGCCAAGGACGTCCTGCTGGGCGACACCGTGGTGCTGCGCAAGGCCGGTGACGTCATCCCGGAGATCCTCGGCCCGGTCTACGACCTGCGGGACGGTACCGAGCAGGCCTTCGTGATGCCCTCGCACTGCCCGGAGTGCGCCGCCGAGCTGCGCCCGATGTCCGAGGGGGACATCGATCTGCGCTGCCCCAACGCCCAGCACTGTCCGGCCCAGATCCGGGAGCGGATCGCCTTCCTCGGCGGGCGCTCCTGCCTGGACGTCGAGGGGCTCGGTTACGTCGCGGCCACCGCGCTGACCCAGCCGCTGGAGCCGGCCGAGGCCCCGGTGCGCAACGAGGGCGACGTCTTCGGGCTGACCGAGGAACAGCTGCTGCCGATCAAGGTGCTGGTGCGCGACCAGAAGACCGGCATGCCCAAGCTGGACGACCGGACCGGCAAGGAGAAGGAGGTGTTCTTCTTCGCGACCACCAAGGGCGAGCCGAAGAAGTCCCTCCGCGCGCTGCTGGACAACCTGGAGGGGGCGAAGGAGCGCCCGCTCTGGCGCTTCCTCAACGGCCTGTCGATCCGGCACGTCGGCCCGGTAGCGGCCCAGGAGCTGGCGCGGGAGTTCCGCGACCTGGACCGGATCTTCTCGGCCACCGAGGAGGAGTTGGCCGCCGTCGAGGGTGTCGGCCCGACCATCGCCCGCTCGGTCAAGGAGTGGTTCGAGGAGGAGTGGCACCGGGACGTCCTGGAGAAGTGGCGCGCCGCGGGCGTGCGCTTCACCGAGGAGTTCGCGGACGACGAGGCGGCGGAGCGCCCGCTGGAGGGCCTGACGGTGGTCGTGACGGGGACGCTGTCCGGCCACACCCGGGACGGTGCCAAGGAGGCGCTGACCTCGCGCGGAGCGAAGGTGACCGGCTCGGTTTCGAAAAAGACCGATTTTGTGGTCGCTGGTGACAACCCCGGATCCAAGTACGACAAGGCCGTTCAGCTCGGACTGCCGGTCCTGGACGACGCGGGCTTCGCCGTGCTGCTGTCCGACGGGCCGTCGGCCGCCCGCGCCCACCTGGGACTTCCCGAGCCCGAGGAGGCCGCCGGGGCCGCCGGCGCCCCCGCTGAGAGCTGATCCGGGGCGGACCCGAGCGGCCGGTGGCCGGATCCGTGTTGTTATCGTCCTGATGCAACGTCACCGGGTGCCGTTCAGTGAAAGCGGGCATTGTGTCACTGTGCGGCACCCGGGCGCGGTGGCGCGTTTCCGGTTGTCCGAAAGTCTGCCCACCGGGTGGACCCCGGCATACCCTGGAGCGCAACAGAGTGTCAGCAGGGGTGGGGGCACCGGCTGAGCCGGTGCTCCTCGGGGTCGCTCCATGCCCGGCAGCTGTCGGTACCGGCACGGTGCCTCACCGTAAGGCGGCCTGACGGGGCGGGCCCGACGGAGGACAGGGCTTATGGATCGTACGACCGGCGGCGCGCCCACACGCCCGCCGCAGGGGGTGGCAGGTGCGGTCCTGCTGCTCGGCGTGCTGCTGGCCGGAGCCGCGCCGCTCATCCCGCTGGCCGTCCTGGTCTACCGGTACGAACCCGAACTGCTGCCGCTGTTCGCGGTGCCGCTGGCCGTGCTGGTGGCGGCCTGGCGGATCGCCCGGGACCGCGCCCGCGACCAGCTGACCGACCCGCTGACGGACCTGCCCAACCGTCAGGCGTTACTGCTGGCCGCCCAGGAGGCCATCGTCGAGCGCGAGGAGGGCTACAGCGTCGGTCTCATCCTGCTTGACCTCGACCGCTTCCGAACGCTCAACGACACACTCGGTCATACGGCGGGTGACCGGCTGCTGGTTCACATCGCCCGCCGACTCCATCGGGCACTGCGCTCCGGCGGCCCGGCCGGCAGCGCCACCCGGGAGTCCATCGACGACGTCTTCGCCGGTCTGCCCCGGCACTACCGCCGCGGCCGGCCGATGGTGGCCCGGATGGGAGGCGACGAGTTCGCCGTCCTGATGCCCGGCATCAACTGCCCCGACAGCCTGGAGCGGGTGGCCAAGGCGCTGATCGCCGAACTCGCCGCGCCGATCCGCCTGGACGGACTGCTGCTCGTGCTGGAGGCCAGCGCCGGCGTCTGCGTCTACCCGCAGGGCGCCCAGGACGCCGAGTCGCTGCTGCGCCGCGCCGACGTGGCGATGGGCCACGCCCAGCGCGAGTGCAGCGGCGTGGCCCAGTACGACGAGACCCAGGACGCCGACACCCCGTACCGGATCGGCCTGCTGGGGGACCTCCGCCGGGCCCTGGAGACCGGCGAGGTGCAGCTGCACTACCAGCCGAAGGTGGCCTTCGACGGCCGGGTGGTCGGTCTGGAGGCGCTGCTGCGCTGGGAGCGGCCCGGGCAGGGGAGGGTCTCGCCGGACGAGTTCGTCGGGCTCGCCGAGTCCAGCGGCCTGATGCCCCGGCTCACCGACTACGTGCTGGAGGCGGCCGTCGGCCAGCTGGCCTACTGGCGCGACCAGGGCCTCCAGGTGCAGGTCGCGGTCAACGTGTCGCCGCGCGACGTGCTCAACCCCGGCTTCGCCCAGCGCGTGGCCGGGCACCTGGTCCGCCACCAGGTGCCGGCCCACGCCCTCCAGCTGGAGATCACCGAGCGGCTGCTGCTGGACGACTCCCGGCGCGCCGCCGACACCCTGGCCGAGCTGCGCGGCTACGGCGTGGGGATGTCCCTGGACGACTTCGGCACCGGCCACTCCTCGCTGGTGCGGCTGCGCAGCCTGCCGGTCGGCGAGCTGAAGATCGACCGCTCCTTCGTCTCCCGGATGGTCGCCGACGACCACGACGCGGCGGTGGTCCGCTGCTCGGTGGAACTGGCCCACTCGCTCGGCCTGACCGTGGTCGCCGAGGGCGTCGAGGACGACGAGACCTGGGAGCGGCTGCACTGCATGGGCGTGGACGCCGTCCAGGGCTGGCTGGTGTCGGCCGCGCTGCCCGCCGAGCAGGCCACCGCCTGGCTCCGGGTGCACCGCACCACCGGCGCCCCGACCGTGGAGCGGCTCGGCGCCCCGCCGCAGCTCCCGTCGATCATCAAGCCGGTCGCCCAGCCGTCCGTGATCAAGCCGGCGGTCCAGTCCCCGGTGATCACGCCCGCGGTCCCGCCCGCGCGGCCCCCGGTGCTGCCGCCGACCCTCCCGCCGGTGCTCCCGCCGGTGCTCCCGCCGGCCGTCCAGGCCGTGCAGCGCGCCCAGGCGCTCCCGGCCGCGCAACTGGGCGTCACGGCGCCCGGCGCCCAGGGTTGGGCCCGTACCAGGCCCCAGTGACGCGGGCGCGCGGTTACTCGTTGGCCGGCGGCCGGGCCGGGCCCCATAGGATGGGGTCCAAAGACCACGAGGACGGAGCGCCGAACCCGGCTGCTCCTGCCCGGGCCCGGCGCCGCCGCAGGCGTCGCCGGGTCTCACCAGAACTCACCCTGAGGATCGCTGCATGCCTGGCATCACGCGCGAGGAGGTCGCCCACCTCGCCCGGCTGTCGCGTCTTGAGCTGAAGCCCGAAGAGCTGGACCACTTCGCCGAGCAGCTCGACGTGATCATCGGCGCGGTCGCCCGCGTTTCTGAGGTCGCCGGACAGGACGTCCCGCCGACCTCCCACCCGCTGCCGCTGACCAACGTCATGCGCGCGGACGAGGTGCGGCCGTCGCTCACCCCGGAGCAGGCGCTGTCCGGCGCCCCCGCCGCCGAGGAGCAGCGTTTCCGTGTGCCGCAGATCCTCGGGGAGGACTGACCGAGATGACCGAGCTGATTCGTTACACCGCCGCCGAGACGGCCACCGCCATCGCCACCGGCGAGGTGTCCGCCGTCGAGGTCGCCCAGGCGCACCTGGACCGCATCGAGGCCGTCGACAAGAAGGTCAACGCCTTCCTGCACGTCGACACCGAGGGCGCGCTGGCCGCCGCCAAGGCCGTCGACGAGAAGCGCGCCAAGGGCGAGGAGCTGGGCCCGCTGGCCGGCGTCCCGCTCGCGCTCAAGGACGTCTTCACCACCAAGGGCATCCCGACCACCTGCGGGTCGAAGATGCTGGAGGGCTGGATCCCGCCCTACGACGCCACCCTGACCACCCGTCTCAAGGACGCCGGGGTGGTCATCCTCGGCAAGACCAACATGGACGAGTTCGCGATGGGCTCCTCCACCGAGAACTCCGCCTACGGCCCGACCGGCAACCCGTGGGACCTCACCCGCATCCCGGGCGGCTCCGGCGGCGGTTCGGCCGCGGCGCTGGCCGCGTTCGAGGCCCCGCTGGCGATCGGCACCGACACCGGCGGCTCGATCCGCCAGCCCGGCGCCGTCACCGGCACCGTCGGCGTCAAGCCGACCTACGGCTCGGTGTCCCGCTACGGCCTGGTCGCCTTCTCCAGCAGCCTGGACCAGGGCGGCCCGTGCGCCCGTACGGTGCTGGACGCGGCGCTGCTGCACGAGGCCATCGCCGGGCACGACCCGCTGGACTCGACCTCGATCGACGCGCCCGTCCCGGCCGTGGTCGAGGCCGCGAAGATGCGCGACATCCGCGGCATGCGGATCGGCGTCGTCAAGGAGTTCGCCGGCGAGGGCTACCAGACCGGCGTGATGCAGCGCTTCAACGAGTCGGTGGAGCTGCTGCGCGAGCTGGGCGCCGAGGTCGTCGAGGTGTCCTGCCCGTCCTTCACCCTGGCGCTGCCGGCGTACTACCTGATCGCCCCGTCGGAGTGCTCCTCCAACCTGGCCCGCTTCGACGCCATGCGCTACGGCCTGCGGGTCGGCGACGACGGCTCGCGCTCGGCCGAGGAGGTCACCGCGCTGACCCGCGAGGCCGGCTTCGGCGACGAGGTCAAGCGCCGCATCATCCTGGGCACCTACGCCCTCTCCTCGGGCTACTACGACGCCTACTACGGCTCGGCCCAGAAGGTGCGCACGCTGATCTCGCGCGACTTCGACGCCGCCTTCGCCGGTGTGGACGTCCTGGTCTCGCCGACCACGCCGACCACCGCCTTCCCGATCGGCGAGCGTGCCGACGACCCGATGGCGATGTACCTGGCCGACCTGTGCACGATTCCGTCGAACCTCGCGGGCAACGCGGCCATGTCGCTGCCGGTCGGCCTGGCCCCGGAGGACAATCTCCCGGTCGGCCTGCAGATCATCGCTCCCGCGATGGCGGACGACCGCCTGTACCGAGTGGGCGGCGCCGTCGAGGCCGCACTCAACGACAAGTGGGGGCACACCCTGCTGGAGGAGGTACCGGCACTGTGAGCAAGATCGAGAAGGCCAGGGCCCAGTCCGCTTCGCTCAAGGGCTTCAAGCACTCCAAGCCCGGTCTCTGGCTGTCCATCGGCACCAGCGCGTTCGGTGCGGTCTCCGTGGTCAAGGACGTCCGCAAGGCCCGCGAGGAGAACGACACCCTCAAGCTGGTCAACGCCCTGGTCGGCGCGGCCGCGCTGATCACCGGCACCGCCCTGCTGGTGCGCGAGCTGCGCCAGCTGGGCTCCGACGACGTGCTGCTGGGCTGAGCGAGCCGAGCGCCCGGCCCGGCCCCGCGCACAGCGGCGGCCGGGCCCGTACCTCCCGAGTCTTTAAGTTGAGAAGGGACGCTGTGAGCGTCATGAACCTGGTCTCCTACGAGGACGCTCTCGCGTCGTACGACCCGGTGATGGGCCTTGAGGTCCACGTCGAGCTGGGTACCAAGACCAAGATGTTCTGCGGTTGCTCGACCGAGCTGGGCGCCGAGCCGAACAGCCAGACCTGCCCGACCTGCCTGGGCCTGCCCGGCTCGCTGCCGGTGGTCAACGCGGTGGGCGTGGAGTCGGCGGTCAAGATCGGCCTGGCGCTGAACTGCGAGATCGCCGAGTGGTGCCGGTTCGCGCGGAAGAACTACTTCTACCCGGACATGCCCAAGAACTTCCAGACCTCGCAGTACGACGAGCCGATCGCCTTCAACGGCTACCTCGACGTGCAGCTGGAGGACGGCACGACCTTCCGCGTGGAGATCGAGCGTGCCCACATGGAGGAGGACACCGGCAAGTCCAGCCACGTCGGCGGCGCCACCGGTCGCATCCACGGGGCCACCCACTCGCTGCTCGACTACAACCGGGCCGGCATCCCGCTGATCGAGATCGTCACCAAGCCGATCGTCGGCGCCGGCGAGCGCGCCCCCGAGGTCGCCAAGGCGTACGTCGCCGAGCTGCGCGAGCTGATCAAGTCGCTGGGCGTCTCCGAGGCCCGGATGGACAAGGGCCAGATGCGCTGCGACGTCAACCTGTCGCTGCGCCCGAACGGCACCGAGACCTTCGGCACCCGCTCGGAGACCAAGAACGTCAACTCGCTGCGCAGCGTGGAGCGGGCCGCCCGGTTCGAGATCCAGCGCCACGCCACCGTGCTGACCGACGGCGGCACCATCGTCCAGGAGACCCGCCACTTCCACGAGGACGACGGCACCACCACCTCGGGCCGGATCAAGGACAACGCCGAGGACTACCGCTACTTCCCCGAGCCGGACCTGGTGCCGGTGGCCCCCTCCCGCGAGTGGGTCGAGGAGCTGCGCGCCGCGCTGCCGGAGCTGCCGCGGGTGCGTCGCGCCCGGCTGCAGTCCGAGTGGGGCCTGTCCGACAAGGACATGCAGTCCGTGCTCAACGCCGGTGCGGTCGAGCCGATCCAGGAGACCATCGCGGCCGGTGCCCCGGCCGACCAGGCCCGCAAGTGGTGGATGGGCGAGCTGGCCCGTCGCGCCAACGAGACCGGCACCGAGCTGAGCGAGCAGCCGATCACCCCGGCGCAGGTCGCCCGGGTCACCGCGCTGGTCGCCGAGGGCAAGCTGAACGACAAGCTGGCCCGTCAGGTCATCGAGGCCGTGCTGGCCGGCGAGGGCGAGCCGGACGAGGTCGTCGAGAAGCGCGGCCTGGCGGTGGTCTCCGACGACTCCGCCCTGGGCGCGGCCGTCGACCAGGCCATCGCCGAGAACGAGGGCGTCGCCGCCAAGATCCGCGACGGCAAGATCGCGGCCGTGGGCGCGCTGGTCGGCGCGGTCATGAAGGCCACCCGTGGCCAGGCGGACGCGGCCCGGGTCAAGGACCTGATCCTGGAGCGGCTTGCCGCGGAAGGACAGTAGGCACAACCTGGAGAAGCTCGGCGTCTCCGCCTGAGGGCCTCCAAGCGGTCAGGCCTGCCTTCCTAAGGCGTCTAAGGCATCTAAGGCCCTCTAAGTAAGGCCTAAGGCCCTGTCTCACCTACGTAACTAGGCGAGGCAGGGCCTTAAACCTTTTTTGCCGCCCTATCTAAGGCATTCGGCCTTCGGAAGATGGGGCACGCTCCCGATGCGGCACCCCCCACTGGGGGAGGAAGCTCTTACTCGTCAGGGAAACGAAGGTGAAACCCGAAGGGGAACCCGAAGTGATCGAGTACCAGCTCATCCAGCAGCAGGCCCACGAGCTCGAACTCCGTGCCGAGCACGAGCGTCTGGTCCGCGAGGCCAAGGAGGCCCGCCGCCTCCGCCGCCGTCCGGTGGCCGCCCGCTTCCAGCGGCGCCCCGTGCGTCAGCCGGAATGCTGACGGTCCGGCACCGCGACGGTGCCGAAGGAGTTCCGGAGGGGGAGGCGCCGCGGGAGAGCGCCTCCCCCTCCGGGCGTTCGCCTGCGGAGATAACCCCTCTCACCGGCGGCTCCGGCTATGGCATGCTCGCCTCCATGCAGCAGATATCGGTCAGTCCCGTCTTCGTCGGCCGCGGCAGCGAGATCACCGAACTGACCGACGCGCTGCGCCGCGCGGGCACCGGCAACCCGCAGGCCGTGCTGATCGGCGGCGAGGCCGGCATCGGCAAGACCCGGCTGCTGGAGGAGTTCCTGCAGCGGGCCTGCGACGGGGGAGCGGTCACCACCCTCGGCAGGTGTCTGGAGGTCGGCGCCGAGGGCCTGCCGTACGCGCCGCTGGCCGCCGCGCTGCGCCGCCTGCACCGCTCGCTGGGCGCCGAGTTCGAGGCCGCGGCCGCCGGCAGCGAGGGCCACCTCGCCCGACTGCTCTCCGAGTTCGGCGAGGCGGACGGCGAACCCAACGACGAGTACGGCCGGGCCCGGCTGTTCGAGCACACCGCGAGGCTGTTCGAACGGTTCGGCGCGGACCGTACCCTCGTCCTCGCCGTCGAGGACCTGCACTGGTCCGACCGCTCGACCCGGGAACTGCTCGCCTTCCTGGTGCGCACCCTGCACCGCTCCCGGGTCCTGCTGGTCGCCACCTACCGCACCGACGACCTGCACCGCCGCCACCCGCTGCGCCCCTTCCTGGCCGAGCTCGAACGGCTGCGCACCGTCCAGCGGTTGGAGCTGGAACGGTTCGGCCGCCGCGAGGTCGCGGCCCAGCTGGCCGGCATCCTCGGCACCGCCGCCCCCGACCGCCAGCTGGTGGACCGCATCCTCCGCCGCTCGGAGGGCAACCCGTTCTTCGTCGAGGAACTGGCCACCGCCTTCGAGGACGGCTGCGGTGCCGGCCTGACCGACTCGCTGCGGGACATCCTGCTGGTCCGGGTCGAGGGGCTGGACGAGGAGGCCCAGCGGGTGGTGCGGATCGCCGCCGAGGGCGGCTCGCACGTCGAACACGCCCTGCTGGCCGCCGTCCTGGCCGATGACGAGGAGGCGCTGATCGAGGCGCTGCGGGCGGCCGTGGGCGCCAACATCCTGCGGCCGGACAGCGAGGGCGAGGGCTACCGCTTCCGGCACGCGCTGGTCCGCGAGGCCGTCTCGGACGACCTGCTGCCGGGCGAACGGCACCGGATCAACCGCAAGTTCGCGCTCGCCGTGGAGGCCCGGCCGCAGCTCGTCCCCGCCGACGCGCTGCCCGCCCGGCTGGCCAACTACTGGTACCACGCGCACGATCCGGCCCGCGCCCTGCCGACCGCGCTGGACGCCGCCCGCGCGGCCCGGCGCCGCAACGCCTTCGCCGAGCAACTCGGCATGCTGGAACGCGCCCTGGAGCTGTGGGACCAGGTCTCCGAGGAGGTGCTGGCGCACACCCTGCGCCCGTACGACTGGGCCGAGACCTACCCGCCGGGCTCCTGCGACCACAGCTCCGCCGACGCGGAGTGCGACCGGATCCAGCTCGTCGACGTGCTGGCCGAGGCGGTGGTCGCGGCCCGGCGCTGCGGCGACCGCGAGCGCGGCCTGAGCCTGGCCAAGCGCGGTCTCCGGCTGGTCGACGAGGCGGAGCACCCGGTGCGCTCGGCCTGGTTCCGCATCAACCGGGCACGGATGCTGGGCAACCTGCGCCGCTCCGGGGACGACGAGGAGATCGCCCGCGCCCACCGGCTGGTGGAGGGCCTGCCGCCGTCCGCCGTGCAGGCCGAGGTGTTCGCCCTGGCCGCCGGGGTGGCGGTGGTCCGGTCGCCCCGCCTCGACCACCTGGAACTGGCCGAGCGGGCGATCCGGATCGCCGAGCAGGTCGGCGCGCACTCGGTCGAGGTGCACGCCCGGATGACCCTCGGCAGCCTGCGCTACGACCTCCTGGGCGACGCCGAGGGCGGGCTGGCCGAGCTGACGGCCGCGGTCGAGCGGGCCCGGCAGCTGGGCGTGCCGGACCTCCTGCTGCGCGGCATCAACAACCTGGCCAGCATGCAGCGCGGACTGGGCCGGGCGGAGGAGGCCGTCCGGCTGGCCCGGGAGGGCCTGGAGTACGCGGACGGCAACGGGCTGCAGCGCAACATCGGCAACATCCTGACCGGCAACCTGGTCGAGGCGCTGGCCGACCTCGGGCAGGTCCGGGAGGCCGAGGAACTGCTCGCCGCCAGCGAACTGATCGGCCTGCCCGGCTCCCACGCCGAGTTCCTGGACCGGATGCGCGGCGACCTCGCCGTGCTGCGGGGGGACTTCGCCACCGCGGCGACCCTGCTGGCGCAGGCCCGGGCGGCGAACCGGGTCGGCCAGGCGCAGCACGGGGTACCGATCAGCCGGCTGGCCGTTCGGCTCGCCGCCCACGGCGGGCGCCCGCTGGAGGCCCGGGCCGAACTGCTCGCCGCGCTCGCCGAGGAGGGGCGGCTCGGCTACGACTCCGACGTCTACCCGCTGCTGGTGGAGGCCGCCGGGGTGGAGGCGGACAACCTGGGGCTGCCGGAAGCCGAGGCGGGCCGGGCCGAGGCGCTGGCCGCGATCGCCGCGGCCGGCGCCGACCTGCGGCCCCAGTCGCCGCTGCACCACGGCTGGAGCCGACTGCTGGAGGCCGAACTGGCCCGCGCCGCGGCGGCGGACACGCCGGAGCACTGGGCGCGGGCGGTCGCCGAGCTGCGACCGACCGGCCTGCCGTACCCGCTGGCCCTCGCGTTGCTGCGGAGCGCCGAGGCGGAGGTCCGGGCCGGCCGGCGCGAGACCGCGACCGAACTGCTGCGCGAGGCGGCCGAACTGGCGGACGCCCGGGGCGACCGGCCGCTCGGCGCGCAGATCGCCGCCCTGGCCGAACGGGCCGGGCTCACCCTGGTCCCGGTCGCGCGAGCGGCCGTCGCGGCCGTCCCGGTGCAGGCGGTCGGAGACTCCTTCGGGCTCACCCCCCGTGAGCGGGACGTGCTCCGGTTGCTCGCGCGGGGCTGGACCAACCGGCAGATCGCCGAGGAGCTGTACATCTCTCCGAAGACCGCAAGCGTGCACGTGTCCAACATCCTCGGCAAGCTGGAGGTCGGCGGCCGGGGCGAGGCCGCCGCGCTGGCCCACCGGCTGCGGCTGTTCCCCGACGACCTGGCCCCCTCCGGCCGGTGAATCCGCGGGTCGCCGACCGTAGTCGTCCGGTCGGCGACCAGGGCCTGTTTCCCGGGTCCCGTCAGCCCCGATAGGACCCGAGGGACCGGCCCAGTGCCGTCCGGACGGGCAGGCGCCGTCGCGTGCTCCCGTGCGCGCCGCGTGAGCCCCTGCCCGCGCGCCGCCGCCAACCGGGCCGATCGGTCGGAATCGAGTGCATTTCCCCGCTCTGTCGCCATTACTCTAAGTTGAGTGTGCGTGTCCTTGAGTGACGGAATTGGTGTAGCGTCCCGAGCGGGAGCATCGGTGCGGTGCGGCGGCCGGAAGGCCGCCCGCCCCCTGGGCCGCCGTCCTGACGGGGCGCCAGGCCACCGCGTACGGCCGAGAGGTGCGCGGCCGGTGGCCCGTGACCGGGGCGCCAGGCCCTGGGCCGGAGGGGGAGAGGCCGAGTGAGCTCCACCGATACGGTGCTGCCCGGATCCGGGCGGCCGGACGTACCACCCGCCGACGCGTCCGCCGCCGACCTGCCGGAGCCCGTCCGGCGCGGCCCGCTGCGCCGGCTCCGGGAGAGCCGCGCGCTGCCCGGCCTCGCCCTCGGCGGGCTCTGCCTGGCCTACGCGCTGGGCGCCGCCACCGGCTGGGGATCGAGCCAACTCTCCATCTTCATGGGCGACTTCGGGCTTTCCGCGGCCGCCCTCGCGGCCGCCCTGTCCTGCCTGGTGTACGGCTGCACGGTCGGCGGCCACGCCCGCCCGGCCTGGCTGCTGTTCGGTCTGTCCTCCCTCATGGTCGCCTTCGGCAACGGCACCTGGGGCTGGTACGAACTGGTCGTGCGCACCTCGCTGCCACGGGACTCGCTCGCCGACTACGCCTTCCTGCTGTTCGCCCCCCTCGCCATCACCGGCGTGCTGGTGCTCGCCCAGCACCCGCGCTCGGCCGCCGGCTGGCTGTGCCTGCTGCTCGACGGCTGGCTGATCGCCGGCTCGCTGTTCACCCTCAGCTGGAGCCTGGCGCTCGGCCGGATCGCGGCCGGCGAGGGCGGCTCCCCGCTACGACTGGCCCTCAACCTGGCCTACCCGGTGCTGGACATCCTGCTGGTCAGCCTGGTGGTGGGGCTGCGCTTCGGCGGCCGGGACGGCAACCGGGCGGCGGTGCACACCGCGATGCTCGCGCTCGCCGTCACCGTGACCTGCGACGCCCTGTTCACCTCGCCGGCGCTGCGCAGCAGCTACCACTCCGGCGAACTGCTGGACGCGGGCTGGTTCTCCGGCAGCCTGCTGCTCGCGTGGGCCCCGTGGTCCTCGCGCTGGCGCCGTCCGCTGCGCGAGCACCCCTCGGCCGGCGGCCTGCCGCGCCGCCGGGTGGCCACCACGTTCAGCGCGCTCACCCCGTACGCGGCCGCCGCCGTGTGCACCGCCGGAATCCTCTACAACGCCCTCGGCGGGCGCGAGTTGGACCGCGTGGTGGCCGCGGCCGCGTGCACCGTCGGGCTGGCACTGATCCTCAGGCAAGGCGTAATGCTGCTCGACAACCTGTCGCTGGCCCAGGAACTCGCCCACAAGGAGGCGCACTTCCGCTCCCTGGTGCAGGGCTCCAGCGACGTCATCATGATCGCCGGGGCCAACGGCGTGCTCTCGTACGTCTCCCCGGCCGCGCTCGGCGTCTACGGGCGGGATCCGGAGGAACTGGTCGGCGGCAACCTGCTGGACCTGGTCCACCCCGAGGACGTCGGCCGGGTGCTCTCCGAGGTCCGCCGCTACCTGGCGCGGGTCCGGCTGGCCGCCCACCGCACCTCGGGCACCGGAGAGCCCTCGGCCCGGGTGGAGTGCCGGATCAGCTCCGGCGTCGGCGAGTGGCTGCACGTGGAGTCGACGGTCAGCCGGCACCGCGACGGGCTGCTGCTCAACAGCCGGGACGTCACCGAACGCGTCATGCTCCAGGCCCAGTTGCAGCACAACGCCTTCCACGACCCGCTCACCGACCTGCCCAACCGCGCGCTGTTCGCCCAGCGGCTGCGTGCCGCGCTCGGCACCCGCGGCCAGCAGGACGGGACGGGCGCCGGCATCGCGGTGCTCTTCCTCGACCTGGACGGCTTCAAGGCGGTCAACGACTCCGCCGGCCACCAGGTCGGCGACGAGCTGCTGGTGCAGGCCGCCCGCCGACTGCAGGGCGCCGTCCGCTGCGGGGACACCGTCGCCCGGTTCGGCGGCGACGAGTTCGCCGCGCTGGTCTGCGGCCCGCTCGGCACGCTGCAGGTCCAGGAGCTGGCCGAGCGGCTGCGGGTCGCGCTCTCCGCGCCGTACTGGATCGGCGGCGTCGAACTCGGCGTCGCCGCCAGCATCGGGATCGCCTTCGGCACCCCCGAACGCGGCCCGGCCGCAGATCCCAGGGCCGCCGCCGACGAGCTGATGCGCAACGCCGACCTCGCGATGTACCGGGCCAAGTCCGAGGGCAAGGGCCGGGTGGTGCTCTACGCCCCCGCGATGCGGGCCGACCTGGAGCGCCGCACCGAGCTGGAGGAGCGGCTGCGGGTGGCCGTCCGGGAGGGCGGCTTCACCCTGCTCCACCAGCCCGTGGTGGACCTCGCCAGCGGCGCGGTGACCGGCGTCGAGGCCCAGGCCCGCTGGCGCTCGGCGGGCGGCCTGCTGCTCACCCCGGCCGAGTTCCTGCGCTCGGCCGAACAGGGCGACGCGGCGACCCGCTTCTCCCGCTGGCTGGTGCAGGAGGCGGTCACGGCCGCCGCCGACCGGCGCGCGGTGTCCGGCCGGGGCCGTGGTGGTGCCCCGGTGTCCGTCCCGGTGGCCGTCCGGCTCTCCGCCGAGCGGCTCTGCTCACCCGGCCTGTACGAGACGGTGGCCGCGGCGCTGCGCGACAGCGGGCTGCCGGCCGGCGGGCTGGTGATCGAGGTGGCCAGGACGGGACCGGACCAGCTCGCCGACGAACTCGGCCGCCGGCTGACCGCCCTGCGCGGACTCGGCGTCTCCACCTGGCTGGCCGGCTACGGCGCCGGCGGCGGCTCCCTGGGGGCGCTCGCCCGGCTGCCGCTGGACGGGCTCAAACTGGACCGCACGCTGGTCCAGGACCTCGGCGAGTCCGCCCTCAGCCGCACCCTGGCCGGGCACGCCCTGCGGCTCGGCCGGGACCTCGGGATGGTCACCGCCGCCGAGGGGGTGGACCTGCCCCGGCAGGTCGCCGCGCTGCAGGACCTGGGCTGCCGGCTGGCCCAGGGCTCGGCCTTCGCCCCGCCACTGGACGAGGGCCGGCTGCGCCGGGCGCTGGCCCGCCGCGGCTACCCGCTGCCCAAGCCGCTCGGCTCGCTGTCCGCCCGCCGGGCCCACCTGGCCGCGGACACCCGTACGAGTGGCCGCCCGGACGCGGTCGGGGGACGTGTCGTACATCACCACGGGGCCTCCGACCTGCCCGAACACCCGGCCGCCGCCGGTCCGGCAGCCGGTCCGCATGGCGAGACGGTCATCCCACCTGCTTGACACGCCACCCCGGACGGGAGGAAGGTCGTTGCCATGCGCACCCGAATTCTCGTACTTGGCGGGCGCGTCGGCTGAGTGGGCTCGCACGCCCCGCTCGTGACAGACCGACGCGCCACCCCTCGCATGCCCTTGGGCACGAGGGGTTTTTTGTTGCACTGACGCTGTTCCCACCGCAAGACCCCTGGCCCCGACCGCCCCGGACAGTCCGACTTCTCGGATCGAGCGGGACGATAGAGGCAGAGCCGGCGATCGGCCCGGAACGGGACCCCACCCTCGCACCACCGGGGCCCGCAGCACCGGGCCGGCAAAACCCGAGAAGAGACAGGCAGATGACCGAGCACGCCGCATCCCCCCGCCGCGGGGACAACCCGGCCGCCCACGCTCCCGCTCCCCAGCACGTCTCCGAGACCATGACCGGAGCCCAGTCGCTCATCCGCTCGCTCGAGGCCGTGGGCGCGGACACCGTCTTCGGCATCCCGGGCGGGGCCATCCTTCCCGCGTACGACCCGCTGATGGACTCGGTCAAGGTGCGCCACATCCTGGTCCGCCACGAGCAGGGCGCCGGCCACGCCGCCACCGGCTACGCCCAGGCCACCGGCCGGGTCGGGGTCTGCATGGCCACCTCCGGCCCCGGTGCCACCAACCTGGTCACCCCGATCGCCGACGCCTACATGGACTCCGTGCCGATCGTCGCGATCACCGGTCAGGTCTCCTCCAAGGCGATCGGCACCGACGCCTTCCAGGAGGCGGACATCTGCGGCATCACGATGCCGATCACCAAGCACAACTACCTGGTCACCGACCCGGCCGAGATCCCCCGGGTGATCGCCGAGGCCTTCCACATCGCCGCCACCGGCCGCCCCGGGCCGGTCCTGGTCGACATCGCCAAGGACGCCCTCCAGGCCACCACCACCTTCCGTTGGCCCGTCGAGACCGCGCTGCCGGGCTACCGCCCCGTCACCAAGCCGCACGCCAAGCAGATCCGCGAAGCCGCGAAGATGCTGGTCAGCAGCAAGCGTCCGGTGCTGTACGTCGGCGGCGGCGTGATCAAGGCCCAGGCCACCGCCGAGCTGCGGATCCTCGCCGAGCTGACCGGCGCCCCGGTCGTCACCACCCTGATGGCGCTCGGCGCCTTCCCGGACAGCCACCCGCAGCACCTGGGCATGCCCGGCATGCACGGCTCCGTCCCGGCCGTCACCGCGCTGCAGAAGTCGGACCTGCTGTTCACCCTGGGCGCCCGCTTCGACGACCGGGTCACCGGCAAGCTGGACGGCTTCGCCCCGTACGCCAAGATCGTGCACGCGGACATCGACCCGGCCGAGATCGGCAAGAACCGCCCGGCGGACGTGCCGATCGTCGGTGACGCCCGTGAGGTGCTGGCCGACCTGATCGTCGCCGTCCAGGCCGAGTTCGACGCCGGTCACAAGGGCGACTACGCGGAATGGTGGGAGAAGCTCGACGAGTGGAAGAAGACCTACCCGCTGGGCTTCGAGCCGGCCCCGAACGGCCAGCTCTCCCCGCAGCAGGTCATCGAGCGGATCGGCCGGCTGGTCGGCCCGGAGGCGATCTACGCCGCGGGCGTCGGCCAGCACCAGATGTGGAGCTCGCAGTACATCCGCTTCGAGAAGCCCGGCACCTGGCTCAACTCCGGCGGCGCCGGCACCATGGGCTACGCCGTCCCGGCGGCGATGGGCGCCAAGGCGGGCCGCCCCGAGGCGGCGGTCTGGGCCATCGACGGCGACGGCTGCTTCCAGATGACCAACCAGGAGCTGGTCACCTGCGCCCTGAACGACATCCCGATCAAGGTCGCGGTCATCAACAACGGTTCGCTGGGCATGGTCCGGCAGTGGCAGACGCTGTTCTACAACCAGCGCTACTCCAACACCGTGCTCCACTCCGGCCCCGGCCACGACGGCATCGCGCCGCCGGCCCAGGGCACCCGGATCCCCGACTTCGTCCTGCTGTCCGAGGCGATGGGCTGCGTCGGCCTGCGCTGCGAGCGCCCCGAGGACCTGGACGCGGTCATCAAGCAGGCGATGGAGATCAACGACCGCCCGGTCGTCATCGACTTCATCGTCCACCAGGACGCGATGGTGTGGCCGATGGTCGCGGCCGGCACCAGCAACGACGAGATCCAGTTCGCCAAGGGCGTCCGCCCCGACTTCGGCGACGATCTCGACTGACGACCCCGACAACCCAGAACGACTGAGGAACCACATGTCCAAGCACACCCTCTCCGTCCTGGTCGAGAACAAGCCCGGCGTGCTCGCCCGCATCGCCGCGCTGTTCTCCCGTCGGGGCTTCAACATCGACTCCCTCGCCGTCGGCCCGACCGAGCACCCGGACGTGTCCCGGATGACGATCGTGGTCAACGTCGAGGATCTCCCGCTGGAACAGGTCACCAAGCAGCTCAACAAGCTCGTGAACGTGATAAAGATCGTCGAACTCGACCAGTCCGCTGCGATCCAGCGGGAACTGGTCCTGGTGAAGGTCCGCGCCGACAACGAGACCCGGTCGCAGATCGTCGAGATCGTCCAGCTGTTCCGTGCCAAGACCGTCGACGTGTCGCCCGAAGCGGTGACCATCGAGGCCACCGGCAGTTCGGACAAGCTGGAGGCCATGCTCCGGATGCTGGAGCCTTACGGCATCAAGGAGTTGGTCCAGTCCGGCCTGGTCGCCATCGGCCGCGGCGCGCGTTCCATCACGGACCGCTCGCTGCGCGCCCTCGACCGCAGCGCCTGACCCGCGCGCCCGTCGCCCGCCACCGCCCTTCCAAGGACGCGCTGGCGCGCGGCACCTCTTGAGCAGAGACCCGCACCCCGCCGGTGTTGCCTACGCTGGGAACCCCGGCACCCATCACGCAAGGAGATGTGCCCCCGTGGCCGAGCTGTTCTACGAAGACGACGCCGACCTGTCCATCATCCAGGGCCGCAAGGTCGCGGTCATCGGCTACGGCAGCCAGGGCCACGCCCACGCGCTGTCCCTGCGCGACTCCGGCGCCGACGTCCGGGTCGGCCTGAAGCCGGAGTCCACGTCCCGTGCCAAGGCCGAGGAGGCCGGCCTGCGCGTGGTCACCCCGGCCGAGGCCGCGGCCGAGGCCGACGTCATCATGATCCTGGTGCCGGACCCGATCCAGGCCGACGTCTACGAGGCCGACATCGCCCCGCACCTGAAGGCCGGCGACGCCCTGTTCTTCGGCCACGGCCTGAACATCCGCTACGGCTTCATCAAGCCCCCGGCGGACGTCGACGTCTGCATGGTCGCCCCGAAGGGCCCGGGCCACCTGGTCCGCCGCCAGTACGAGGAGGGCCGCGGCGTCCCGGCGATCGTCGCGGTCGAGCAGAACGCCTCGGGCAAGGCCTTCGACCTGGCCCTGTCGTACGCCAAGGGCCTGGGCGCCACCAAGGCCGGCGTCATCAAGACCACCTTCACCGAGGAGACCGAGACCGACCTGTTCGGTGAGCAGGCCGTCCTCTGCGGTGGCACCGCCGCCCTGGTGAAGGCCGGTTTCGAGACCCTGGTCGAGGCCGGCTACCAGCCGGAGATCGCCTACTTCGAGTGCCTGCACGAGCTGAAGCTGATCGTCGACCTGATGTACGAGGGCGGCCTGGAGAAGATGCGCTGGTCGGTCTCCGAGACCGCAGAGTGGGGCGACTACGTCACCGGCCCGCGCATCATCACCGCCGACACCAAGGCCGAGATGAAGAAGGTCCTCGCCGAGATCCAGGACGGCACCTTCGCCAAGACCTGGATCGCCGAGTACAAGGCGGGCCTGCCGAAGTACAACGAGTACAAGAAGGCCGACGAGGACCACCTGCTGGAGACCACCGGCAAGAAGCTGCGCTCGCTGATGAGCTGGGTCAACGAGAAGGCCTGAGCCCTTTCGCCCGGTGTTCCTCCAGGGCCCGGTTCCGCAAGGCCCTTGTACAAGTAGGCTGCTCCCGTCCGGGTGATTTCGCCGGACGGGAGCAGCCCCGTACCCTGCCCGCCGATACACTCCCGAGTGCGCGTCAGGCCCACAGCGTCGTGCGTCTACCTACGCGGCCATGCCACCTTCCCCCGCCCGCCACGCCACCTACGTGCCCGGGGGAACCGGACAGTTAAGGACCCACTGTCGTGAGCAAATCCGTAGTACTGATCGCCGAAGAGCTTTCGCCCGCCACCGTCGACGCCCTCGGCCCCGACTTCGAGATCCGCCACTGCAACGGCGCCGACCGCACCGAGCTGCTCACCGCGATCGCCGACGTCGACGCGATCCTGATCCGTTCCGCCACCAAGGTCGACTCCGAGGCGCTGGCCGCCGCCCGCAAGCTCAAGGTGGTCGCCCGGGCCGGCGTCGGTCTGGACAACGTGGACGTCGCCGCCGCCACCAAGGCCGGCGTGATGGTCGTCAACGCGCCGACCTCCAACATCGTCACCGCCGCCGAACTCGCCTGCGGCCTGCTGATCTCCGTCGCCCGCAACATCGCCCCCGCCAACACGGCGCTCAAGCAGGGCGAGTGGAAGCGCAACAAGTACACGGGCGTCGAGCTGAGCGAGAAGACCCTCGGCGTGGTCGGCCTCGGCCGGATCGGCGTCCTGGTCGCCCAGCGGATGTCCGCGTTCGGGATGAAGATCGTCGCGTACGACCCCTACATCCAGGCCGCCCGCGCCGCGCAGATGGGCGTCAAGCTGGTCTCGCTGGAGGAGCTGCTGGAGGTCTCGGACTTCATCACCGTCCACCTCCCCAAGACCCCCGAGACGATCGGCCTGATCGGCGACGAGGCGCTGCACAAGGTCAAGCCGAGCGTGCGCATCGTCAACGCCGCCCGCGGCGGCATCGTGGACGAGGAGGCGCTCGCCGCCGCGCTGCGCGAGGGCCGGGTGGCCGGCGCGGGCCTGGACGTGTACGCCAAGGAGCCCTGCACCGACTCCCCGCTGTTCGCCTTCGACAACGTGGTCGCCACCCCGCACCTGGGCGCCTCCACCGACGAGGCGCAGGAGAAGGCCGGCATCGCGGTCGCCAAGTCGGTGCGCCTGGCGCTGGCCGGCGAGCTGGTGCCGGACGCCGTCAACGTCCAGGGCGGCGTGATCGCCGAGGACGTGCGCCCGGGCCTGCCACTGGCCGAGAAGCTCGGCCGGATCTTCACCGCGCTGGCCGGCGAGGTGGCCGTCCGGCTGGACGTCGAGGTCCGCGGCGAGATCACCCAGCACGACGTGAAGGTGCTCGAACTGTCCGCGCTGAAGGGCGTGTTCGAGGACGTGGTGGCGGAGACGGTGTCCTACGTCAACGCCCCGCTGTTCGCCCAGGAGCGCGGCGTCGAGGTCCGCCTGACCACCTCCAGCGAGAGCCCCGAGCACCGCAACGTGATCACCGTGCGCGGCACGCTGGCGGACGGCGAGGAGATCGCCATCTCCGGCACGCTGGCCGGCCCGAAGCAGACCCAGAAGATCGTCGGCGTGGACACCTTCGACGTCGACGTGGCGCTCACCGACCACATGGCCTTCTTCAAGTACGAGGACCGCCCCGGCGTGGTCGGCGTGCTCGGCCGTCACCTCGGCGACGCGGGCATCAACATCGCGGGCATGCAGGTCGCGCGGGACGGCGGCAGCGCCCTCGCCTCCATCACGGTGGACAGCGAGATCCCGCAGGACGTGCTGACGGCGATCGCCGCCGAGATCGGCGCCCGCTTCGCGCGCTCGGTCGACCTGGGCTGATCCCCCCGCCCTGACCAGGGCCCGGACCGCCGTTCGAACGGCGGTCCGGGTCCTGCTGCGTTCTGCCGGGTGAGGCCCGTCTCAGATACTAGGAAATCCAAGTATTCGTGCAGACACGGCCGGACCGGGGTCGTACCGTGGAAGGGCCGTACGGTGTGCCGCCCCTGTAGCCAGGGCGCGCGGCCCGTGTGTGCGTGCGCCCCCACGGGCAGGCGACCCCTGCTCCGCGCGCTCCCTCCCGTCGCCCGCCGCCGCCCTTCCCGGACGCGCTGCGCGCGACACCCCTGGTTTCCCACCCTCATGCCGCGCTTGACGCGCGCCGCTTCCAAGGAGCCCGGTATGCCCACCACCGCCGACCGCCACGCCACCCCCGCCCCCGCCGCCACCCCCGTGCGCGCCCCGCGCCGCCGTCGGGCCGCCGAGCGCAACCCCTTCGCCGCCGCCGCGCTGCAGCGCTCGCTGGACCGCCGGGACAACGGCGGCGCCACCGGCCACCACTGAGCCCGGCCACGGCCGAGCGGCGCCGCGGGTGGCGTTCATCGGGCTACTACGCCGACCGGGTTGACCGAACGTCACCCCGTGGAGTGCAACTGGGGTCCGTCCGGGGGAAGTTGCTCGCCCCGAGTGCGCGATCATCCTAATTTGGGGCCCCCGGAAGGGTGATCGACGTCCGTGTGGGCGGGCGCCAGCGACCTCCTCGGTGTGCGGATCATTCCCCCCTGCCGGGGGAGAGGGTCCCTCGTGCGCCTGCCACCCGTCCGCCGACCGCTCGCCCGGATCGGCCTCACCCTGACCCTGCTGGCCGGGGGCGTGGCGCTCGCCGCCTCCCCGGCCGCGGGCGGACCGTCCAGCGCCGGACCGCCCGGCCGGGGCCGGACGACCTCCGTCCTACTCGAACTCACCACCGAGGCGGCCGGCCCCGCCTGGCGGCGCGCCGCCGAGACCGCCCGGCGGGCCCAGCGCTCGCCGGAGGCCGTCCACCGGGACGCCGCCGAGGCCGGAGCCGCCCAGCGGGGGCGGGCCGGGGACGCGCTGGACCGGCTCGCCGAGGCCGTCCACCGGTCGGCCCCCGCCGCCCGCGAGCTCTACCGCACCCACACCCTGCTCACCGGCCTGGCGGTCGACGCCCCCGCCGAGCGGCTGCCCGCGCTGCGGGCGCTGCCCGGCGTCCGGGCCGTCCACCCGATCGTGAACAAGCAGCGAGACAACGCCTACTCCGTCCCGCTGACCGGTGCCCCGCAGGTCTGGTCCGGGGACGCGGCGGTCGCCGGGAACACCGGCCAGGGCATGCGGATCGGCATCATCGACAGCGGCATCGACTACACCCACGCCGACTTCGGCGGCCCCGGCACCGAGGAGGCCTTCCGCTCGGTCGAGCGCGGCAAGCCCGCCCCGGCCGCGCTGTTCCCCAACGCCAAGGTGGTCGGCGGCAAGGACCTCGTCGGCGACGACTACGACCCCGACCCGGCCTCCCCGAACCACCAGCCCGTCCCGCACCCCAGCGACAACCCGCTCGACTGCGTGCGCAACGGGCACGGCACCCACGTCGCCGGGACGGCCGCCGGGTACGGCGTCACCGCCGACGGCCACCCGTACGCCGGCCCGTACCGGCCCGGGCTCGACCCGGCCTCCTTCCGGATCGGCCCCGGCGCCGCCCCCGGCGCGCAGCTGTACGCGATCCGGGTGTTCGGCTGCGACGGCTCCACCGACCGGCTCGCCCAGGCGCTCGACCTGGCCGCCGACCCGAACGGGGACGGCGACCTCGGCGACCGGCTCGACGTGGTCAACCTGTCGCTCGGCAGCCGATTCGGCAGCCCCGACGACGCCGACGCGCTCGCCGTCGACCGGCTCGCCGAACTGGGCACCGTGGTGATCGCGGCCGCGGGCAACGAGGGCGACGTGTACGGCGTCGGCGGCAGCCCCGGCACCGCCGTCCGGGCGATCACCGTCGCCGCCTCCGTGCACGGGCACGCCGACGTGGACGGCATCACCGTGCTCGCCCCCGCCGCGCTGGCCGGAGTCGTGCCCGGCCACTGGAGCGAGCGCTACCGGGGCTGGTCCACCACCGAGGTGAGCGGCGCCCTCGCCGCGCCCGTCGACCAGACGGACGGCTGCTCGGTCTTCAGCGAGGCCGACAAGCAGCGGCTGAAGGGGAGGATCGCGGTGCTCACCTGGCTGACCCGCGATGCGGACCGGGCCTGCAACTCCGGCCCGCGCGCCGACCACGCCGCCGACGCCGGGGCGATCGGCGCGCTCTACGCCGCCGACACCGACCACCTTGCCGAGATCTCCGGCAACGACCGGATCCCCGCCGTCCTGCTCGGCCGCGCGGACGGCGAACGGCTGCTGAAGGCCGCCGCCGAGGGCGGCGCACAGGTGCGGCTCGCCGCGCCCGGCAACCCGCTGCACGGCTCCGTCGCGCAGAACCAGCCGACCCGGGCCGACACCCTCACCGACTTCACCTCCCGCGGCGTCGGCCTGCCCGGCGTGATCAAGCCCGACCTCGCCGCCCCCGGGGAGACCATCTGGTCGGCCCTGGTCGGCAGCGGCAGCGGCGGTCAGCGCGAGAACGGCACCTCGATGGCCGCCCCGCACGTCGCCGGGCTGGCGGCCCTGGTCCGCGCGGCCCACCCGGACTGGCCGGTCGAGCAGGTCAAGGCCGCGCTGATGAACACCAGCACGGACACCCACCTCGGCGACGACCACGACGGGCCGGTCTACGGGCCCGAGCGCACCGGCGCCGGACGGGCCCAGGCCGACCGGGCCGTCCGCACCCCGGTCGTCGCCTACGCGGCGGGGGAGGGCGCCCGGGCGGGCAGCGTCGGAGTCTCCTACGGGCCGGTCGAGGTCGGCGGGCCCACGGCCCTCGACCGCGAGATCGAGCTGCGCAACCACTCCTCCGTGCCACTGAGTTACCGCACCGGCTACGCGGCGGCCACCCAACTCCCCGGTGCCGCCTTCCGGGTGGCACCGGACCGGGTCGAGGTGCCGGCCGGCGGCACCGCCCGGGTGCGGGTGACGCTGTCCGTACCGGGGGAGTTGGGGCGCACGCCCGACCCGACCATCGACACCCTGCAAGCCGGCCGGGCGCGCAGCTACCGGGGCGAGCTCTCCGGGCGGGTGCTGTTCAGCCCGCTCGGCGACCCGGCCCTGCCGCAGCTGCGCGTCCCGGTGTTCGCCGCTCCGCGCCCGACCGGCGACCTCGGCGTCACCGCCTCCGCCCGCACCACCCGGGACGGCACCCTCGTCACCCTCGGCGGCAGCGCCGCCCCCGGCGAGGCGCCCGGACTGGTCAGCGCCTTCGCGCTCGGCGGCGAGGGTCCCCGCTGGCCCGACTGCCCGCCCGGCAGCGGCAAGGCCGTCGGCCCCGGCGCGGGCATCCGGCCCGAGGGCGCGACGGAACCGGACGACCCGCCCCAGGACCTCTGCGTCGAACGCCCCGGCGACCGGGCCGCCGACCTGCGGGCCGCGGGCGCCGCCGTCGGCTCCGACCTGCTGTACGTCGGCGCGCGGCTGTGGACCCCGGCGGCCACGCCGGTCGGGCTGTACGGGGTACGGGTGTCGCTGGACACCGACGGGGACGGCGTCACCGATGTGATCCTCAAGGCCGACCGGCTGCGCGGCAGCGACGTCCTGGTCTCGCGAGCCCTCGACGCCCGCACCGGCGCCGAACTCGACGTCCAGCCGCTCAACGCCCACTGGGGTGACACCGACACCGAACTGCTGGACAGCGACGTCGTGGTCCTGCCGGTCCGGCTGAGCGCCCTGCCCGGCGTCAAGCCCGGCCACAGCACCGTCCGTTACGGCGTCTGGTCCGGTGTCGCCGCCCCCGGCACGCCCGACCAGGCCGACGCCTACTCCGCCATCGGCCTGCGCGGCACCCGTCCCACCGTCCCGGTGGACCTCCTGCACCCGGCCCTCACCGTCAGGGCCGGTCTCACCGGCCCGACCGCGATGGTGACCCCGGCCGGCCCCGGCACCGTCCTCGACGTGCACCGCACCCCGGGCGGCACCTCCCGGCTCCTGCTGCTGTACCACCTCAACCCGGCCGACCGGAGGGCCGAGGTCCTCACCCTGCCGTAGCCGGTACGCCGGAAGGGGCGGCCCGCCGACCAGTGCCGGCGGGCCGCCCCTTCCGGCGTCCCGCCGCTCCTCCGGGGGGCGGGTCAGGCCCCGCCGGCCCCGCCGGCCGCTCGGGCGGCGGCGGCGCGGCGTTCGCGGCGGGGCGGTCGGTGTTCGCGGCGGGAGAGGTGGGTGAAGACCGCGACCAGGGCGAGGGCGGCGGTCGTGCCGGAGGTGACGGTGAGGCCCTCGGTGAGGCCGGGCGGCCGGAAGGCGCAGGAGACGCGGGAGGCGCCGCCGCCGAGGGGGACGCCGATCATGCCGAGGACCGGGGTGGGCTCGGTGCGTGCGCCGCCGTCCGTGGCGCAGGTCCAGCCCTCGGTGGCGGGGACGGACAGCAGTGCGGTGCCGGTGGAGCCCGGCGGGAGGGTGGCCGAGACGGTGTGGCCGCCGGCTTCGACGCGGGTGGCGCCGGTGGCGGCGAGGCGGGTGATCGCGGCCGCCAGGGCGTCGGCCCGCAGACAGCCGATCGGCCGGGCCGGGACCTGGCTGACGACGTCCGACCGCAGGGTCACCCGGACCACCCCGTCCGCCGGGACGGTCCCCAGCCGGTGGACGGCCACCGCCGTGGTGGGCTGCTCGCCGTCGCTGCGGTAGCTGGTGCCCAGGCCGCTGACCGTGCCGTGGTACCAGACCCCGTGGAAGTAGGCCGTCGACCCCGGGGTGCAGGCGGCGGTGAACACCGTGCCGTCCCCGCCGGCCGGCACCGACCAGCCGCTGGTGCCGTGCAGGGCAGGCGCCGGGCCACCGGCCGGGACGGGCAGCGGGGCGTCGTACACCTGGCTGCCGAGCAGCGACTCCTGGCGGGCCCAGACCGAGGAGGTCTCCGGCCGGGCGCCCGGCGGCAGCACGGTGACCAGCGGTGGGGCGGGCGCCCGCCCGGGGGTGAAGCCGTTCGGCGGCGGCCCGTCGTCCAGGTGGGCGCGGATCCCGAACAGCGCCTGCCCGACCGGGTCGGTGACGCTCCCGGTCTGCCGCCCGCCGGCCGTCCAGCCCGCCCCGAGGTCGTGCAGCAGCTGGGCGACGACGGTCGGCAGGTAGCCGCTGAAGTAGCCGCCGCCCTGGCCGTTCAGCAGCAGCGGGTCGTTGGGGGTGAAGGCGTGCGGGCCGGGGTCGCTGCGCCCGTCCGGCCAGTCGGCGCCGGCCCGCACGGCTTCGTGCCCGGCCCGGACGGCGGCCGGGGGGACGGAGTCGTCGGGGGCCGCGCCGAGCGCCGCGTACCCGGACCAGACGGCGTTGCCGAGCACCACGCCGCCGAGCACCCAGGTGGCAAGGGCGTTCGCCCGGCGGTCGGTGTGGCGGTGCTCCAGCAGCCACAGCGCGGCGAGCACGACGGCGCCGCCGACGCCCAGCAGCACCCAGGTGGAGGTGTGCACCGAGCGCCGGGTGGCCGCCAGCGCGGCGATCAGCGCGACCAGGGCGGCGCCGCCCAGCAGGGTGAGCGGGTCCGGCCGGTGGGCGAGCGACACCCAGCCGGCCAGCACCAGCAGCCCGCTGAGCACGAAGGCGACCCGGTACGGCCCACCGGCCGGGATCGCCAGCCCGTGCCAGACCAGTACGGTCGGGGTCCAGACGAAGGCGAGCACGATCAGCGTCAGGGCCGCGCACCAGACCGCCCGCTCCCGGATCCGCACCCGCCGGTTGAACGGCAGCCCGCACACCAGCAGCAGCCCCAGCACCCCGATCGCGATGTCCGGCAGCGGCCGCCCGCCGGTGGTGGTGGGCAGCAGCTCGGAGAGGCGCCCGCCCAGCCTGGACGGGCCGAGCGGCTGCACCGGGGACTCCGGCTGGGCGCCGCGTGCGGCCCGGACGGCGACGAACAGCACCGGGGAGGCGAGCAGCACCCCGGTGACGGTCAACGTGATCGCCCGGCCGGTCGCCCGGACCCGGTGCCGGAAGGCGCGCGGGGTGGCGAGCAGTCGTACGGCGAACAGGAGTCCGGCCATCAGGGTGGCCAGCGCGGCGGTGTAGAGGTTGCCCGCCCAGACGAGGGAGACGCACAGCGCGCCGGCCACCCAGCGGCGCTCGCGCAGGCACCAGTCCCCGACCAGACCGAGCAGCGGCAGCGAGACCAGGCCCCAGAGCCACATCGGTGCGGCCCCGCCCACGTCCAGCACCCAGGCGCAGAGTCCGTACCCGACGGCGGCGAGCACCCGCAGCCACCGGGGGCCGGGGTGAACCCGGCCGAGCAGGTGGGCCATCAGGGCGGTGCCGAGGCCGATGGTGGCCAGGGCCACCAGGAAGACGGCGAGCTGCCCCTGGTCGCGGGGGAGCAGGGCGGTCGGCCAGGAGAACGGATTCATCAGGTAGGCGAAGAAGTCCGCCAGGAACGGGACGCCGTAGCCGCTGTTCCAGTTGAACAACAGGTCCCCGGCGGCCTGCCCGTGCAGCAGGTCCCACAGGTGCGCGTGGTACGGCACGGCGACCGCGCCCGTCCCGGCCGGCCACCGCCCGCGCAGCCCGGCGGCGAGCGCGAACCCGCCCATCGCCAGCGCGGCCGCACCCCCGCAGACCAGCACCTCCCGCCGCCGTTCGGCCTTCACCCACCCGCCCCGTTTCTGCCAGGAATCCCGGATCACGCCACCCTAAGCGCGCCCCTGGCGCGACTCTGATCACCCGCGCTCCCTCGAAGGGGTGACGTGCGAGGAGGCCTCGCCGAGTCGTCATTTCTGGCGGGTCGAATGTGACGAGGGTCGCCCGGTCGTCTACACGTTCGAGCTTGAGCCTGCGGCGAGGCGGTATTTTCCAACCGGGATCCACCACAAGCAGTTGAAGATCGATCAGCCGTTCCCGGTCGAGATCGATCTGACCTGACCGGTCCAGATGCTGGACGCGAGGTGTCAGCCCCTGGGACACCGGAGTAGGGTCCGAGCATGTCTCGCACCATTCGTCTCGCAGTTGTCCCGGGTGACGGCATCGGCCAGGAAGTGGTGGCCGAAGGTCTGAAGGTCCTGGGTGCCGCGCTTCCCGCCGACGTGAAGCTGGAGACCACCGAGTACGACCTCGGGGCCCGGCGCTACCACCGGACCGGGGAGACGCTGCCGGACAGCGTGCTGGCGGAGCTCAAGGCGTTCGACGCCATCCTGCTGGGCGCCATCGGGGACCCGAGCGTGCCGTCCGGGGTGCTGGAGCGGGGGCTGCTGCTGAAGCTGCGGTTCGCCTTCGACCACCACATCAACCTGCGGCCGGGCCGGCTGTTCCCCGGCGTGGCCTCCCCGCTCGCCGGTCAGCCGGAGATCGACTTCGTGGTCGTCCGCGAGGGAACCGAGGGCCCGTACGTCGGCAACGGCGGCTCGCTGCGCACCGGCACCGAGCACGAGGTGGCCACCGAGGTCAGCCTGAACACCGCGTACGGCATCGAGCGCGTGGTGCGCGACGCCTACCGCCGGGCCCAGGCGCGGCCGCGCAAGCGGCTCACCCTGGTGCACAAGAACAACGTCCTGGTGCACGCCGGGCACCTGTGGTCGCGGATCTTCGCCGAGGTCGGCCGGGAGTTCCCCGAGGTCACCACCGACTACCTGCACGTCGACGCGGCCACGATCTTCTTCGTCACCCAGCCCGAGCGCTTCGACGTCATCGTCACCGACAACCTGTTCGGCGACATCCTGACCGACCTGGCCGCGGCCGTCACCGGCGGCATCGGCCTGGCCGCGAGCGGCAACATCAACCCGAGCGGCGAGTTCCCGTCGATGTTCGAGCCGGTGCACGGCTCGGCGCCGGACATCGCCGGCCAGGGCAAGGCCGACCCGACGGCCACCGTGCTGTCGGTCGCCATGCTGCTGGAGCACCTCGGTTTCGCCGCCGAGGCCGCCCGGGTCGAGGCCGCCGTCGCGGCGGACCTCGCCGAGCGCACCGGCACCCGTTCCACGTCCCAGGTCGGCGACGCGCTCGCCGGCCGAGTATCCGGCTGACGGGCCGGGTCCGAGCAGACGGACTTCCGGTCGTACGGGCCGGACCGCACAAGGATCCGGCCCCGGTGGGCCGGTCCGCATAACCGCAGCTTGCAGCTCCCCAAGGAGCGGGCAGCTGTTCGGCACGGCCCTCTGGATGCGAGTATCGACAGTGGGCCGTGCCGTTGTGCGTTCGTTCGGCGTTCGATCGCCGTGACGTTCCTTCGGCGGTGGCGGCCCGAACGAACCCCACGGTGAAGGAAACAGCCATGAGCACGCCCACCCAGGCGCCCATCACGTTCGACCTCAAGCCCTCCGCCCACCCGTTGTCCGCAGCGGAGCGCGAGGCCCGGCTGACCAACCCCGGCTTCGGCCGCGTCTTCACCGACCACATGGTCACCATCCGCTGGACGGAGGGCCGTGGGTGGCACGACGCCCAGCTGGTCCCGTACGCGCCGGTCGAGATGGACCCGGCGAACATGACCCTGCACTACGGCCAGGCGATCTTCGAGGGCCTGAAGGCCTACCGCCAGGCCGACGGTTCGATCGCGACCTTCCGCCCGGAGGCCAACGCCCTGCGCTTCCAGGCCTCGGCCCGCCGCCTGGCGATGCCGGAGCTGCCGGTGGAGACCTTCGTCGAGGCCGTCGAGCTGCTGGTCCAGCAGGAACAGGGGTGGGTGCCGAACGAGCCGGAGCAGAGCCTCTACCTGCGTCCGTTCATGTTCGCCACCGAGGTCGGCCTGGGTGTCCGCCCGGCCAACTCCTACCTCTTCATGATCATCGCCTCCCCGGCCGGCGCCTACTTCCAGGGCGGCATCAAGCCGGTCTCGGTCTGGCTGTCCAAGGAGTACGTCCGGGCCGCGCCCGGCGGCACCGGCGCGGCCAAGTGCGCGGGCAACTACGCGGCCTCGCTGGTCGCCCAGGCCCAGGCCGCCGAGAAGGGCTGCGACCAGGTGGTCTGGCTCGACGCCGCCGAGCACCGGTGGGTCGAGGAGATGGGCGGCATGAACCTGTACTTCGTCTTCGGCGAGGGCAAGGACGCCAGGATCGTCACCCCGGAGCTGTCCGGCGCGCTGCTGCCCGGCATCACCCGCGACTCGCTGCTCCAGCTCGCCGCCGACCTGGGCTACGCGGTCGAGGAGCGGAAGATCTCCACCGACGAGTGGCAGCGGGCGAACGCCGACGGCACCCTCACCGAGGTCTTCGCCTGCGGCACCGCCGCCGTCATCACCCCGGTCGGCTCGGTGAAGTCCGCGGCCGCCGACTGGACCGTCGGGACCGGCGAGCCCGGCCCGATCACCATGGAGCTGCGCCGCGCCCTGCTGGCCATCCAGGGTGGCCAGCAGCCGGACACCCACAACTGGCTGCACAAGATCGTCTGATCATCCGGACACCGGAACCGCCTCCGGCCTGCCCTGTTTCGCATCGCGAGACGGGCGGGCCGGATCCCGGAGGCTGTGCCAGACTGCGAGCGTGTCCTCGCTTTCGCTGATTATTAGCAGCAGGCGCGCCGGTCCGCAGTGACCGCTTCCGCAGGACCCGATGCGAAGCGACCACGAGCGTCCAGACCCGCGCGCAGACCTCTCGCACCCGCGAGGGGTCTTTTTGTTTCCCGGACCGGCCGACGGCCCCCACGAGGGGCCCGGGGACACCGGGGCCGCGCGCGGGATCCTGGACAGTGGAGCCGGGACGAGAATCCGGCAGAGCAGTACCAACCTCCCCGAACGGAGAACCAGGGGTCATGACCGAGGTCAGCCGTACCGACGACAGCTTCCACGTGTTCGACACCACCCTGCGCGACGGCGCGCAGCGGGAGGGCATCAACCTGACGGTGGCGGACAAGCTGGCCATCGCCCGGCACCTGGACGAGTTCGGGGTCGGCTTCATCGAGGGCGGCTGGCCCGGCGCCAACCCCCGGGACACCGAGTTCTTCGCCCGCGCCGCCGCCGAGCTGGAGCTGCGCAGCGCCCAGCTGGTCGCCTTCGGCGCCACCCGCCGGGCCGGCGGCAAGGCGGCCGAGGACCCCCAGCTGGCGGCGCTGGTCGCCTCCGGCGCGCCCGTGGTCACCCTGGTCGCGAAGTCGCACGACCGGCACGTCGAACTGGCGCTGCGCACCACGCTGGACGAGAACCTGGAGATGATCCGGGACAGCGTCGAGTTCCTGCGCGCCCAGGGCCGTCGGGTGTTCCTGGACTGCGAGCACTTCTTCGACGGGTACCGGGCGAACCGCGAGTACGCCCTCGCGGTGGTCCGCACCGCGCACCGGGCCGGGGCCGACGTGGTGGTGCTGTGCGACACCAACGGCGGGATGCTGCCGACGGGCGTCCGGGAGACCGTCGCGGACGTGATCGCGGCGACCGGCGCCCGGATCGGCATGCACGCCCAGGACGACACCGGTTGCGCGGTGGCCAACACCCTGGCCGCGGTGGACGCCGGTGCCAGCCACGTGCAGTGCACCGCGAACGGCTACGGCGAGCGGGTCGGCAACGCCAACCTGTTCCCGGTGGTCGGCGCGCTGGAGCTGAAGTACGACCGCCGGGTGCTGCCCCCGGGCCGGCTGGCCGAGATGACCCGGATCTCGCACGCGATCGCCGAGCTGGTCAACCTGGCGCCGTCCACCCACCAGCCGTACGTCGGCTTCTCGGCCTTCGCCCACAAGGCGGGTCTGCACGCCTCCGCGATCAAGGTCGACCCGGACCTGTACCAGCACACCGACCCCGAGCTGGTCGGCAACACCATGCGGATGCTGGTCTCCGACATGGCCGGACGGGCCTCGGTGGAGCTCAAGGGCAAGGAGCTCGGCTACGACCTGTCCACCGACCGGGACCTGGCCGGCCGGGTGGTGGCCAAGGTGAAGGAGCAGGAGAACCTCGGCTACACCTACGAGTCCGCCGACGCCTCCTTCGAGCTGCTGCTGCGCGACGAGGTGCGCGGCAGCCGGGAGCGCTTCTACCGGTTGGAGTCCTGGCGGACCATCAGCGAGCAGGGCCCGCACGGGGTCTCCGGCAACGAGGCGACCGTCAAGCTGTGGGCCAAGGGTGAGCGCCGGATCGCCATCGGCGAGGGCAACGGCCCGGTCAACGCGCTGGACCAGGCGCTGCGGACGGCCCTGGAGGGCATCTACCCGCCGCTGGCCACCTTCGAGTTGGTGGACTACAAGGTCCGCATCCTGGAGGGGCAGCACGGCACCGGCTCCAAGACCCGGGTGCTGATCGAGTCCACCGACGGCACCGCCACCTGGTCCACGGTCGGCGTGGCCGACAACGTGATCGCCGCCTCCTGGCTGGCACTTGAGGACGCGTACACCTACGGCCTGATCCGCGCCGGGCTGGAGCCGACCGAGTAGGCGTGCCGAAACCCCCTGTGGGCCACGGGACTCCACCGAGTCCCGTGGCCCACAGGCGCGGTGGTCACCGGAGTCGGGCGAGCAGGGCGTGTTCGACCAGGGTGATGAGGGCGCTCTTGGCGCTGTCGCGGCGGCGGGCGT